>NZ_JBIAJH010000001.1:0-81227 GCF_042871845.1 Streptomyces sp. NPDC005533
GGCGACTGGCAAGGTCATCGGGTCGCTTCACCGCCGCCACCGGGCCGCCGAGTTCAAGAAGTTCCTGACCAAGCTCGACAAGGAGGTCCCGGCCGACCTCCAGGTCCATCTGATCCTCGACAACTACGCGACCCACAAAACACCCGACATCAAGAAGTGGCTGCTGATCCACCCGCGCTTCCATCTGCACTTCACACCCACCAGTGCCTCATGGCTGAACCTGGTGGAACGGTGGTTCGCCGAGCTCACCCAGAAGAAACTCAAGCGCGGAGTCCACCGCTCCGTCCAAGCCCTCGAACGCGACATCCGGTCCTGGCTGGCCGACTGGAACGACCAACCCAGGCCCTTCGTCTGGACAAAGACAGCCGACGAGATCCTCGACAGAGTCGCCGCCTACTGCCACCGAATCTCTGACTCAGGTCACTAGGCGTTGATGGGCCCTTCGGAATCCCGCAGCGCACCCGCCGTCCGGGCCCCCAGCACCCCCAGGATCTCGGCGCAGATCGCCAGCGCGGTCTCCGCCGGCGTACGGGCCCCCAGGTCCAGGCCGATCGGGCCGTGGACGCGCGCCAGCCGGGCCTCGCTCACGCCCGCGGCGAGCAGTCCCGCCCGCCGCCGCGCGGTCGTACGCCGGGAGCCGAGCGCCCCGACGTACGGAACCCCCGCGGCCAGCGCGACCTGGAGCGTCGGCACGTCGAACTCCTCGTCGTGGCTCAGCATCACCACGCAGGCCGCGTCGCGGCGCGCCTCGATCAGCTTGGCGGCCTCCTCCCGGCCCGTGACCAGCGCGGCCTCCCAGCCCAGCAGCAGCGCCTGCCGCTCGATGAGGTCGGCCAGCTCGCCGTTGCCGCCGATGACCACGTACGGGGCCGACGGGTGCGCCTCGACCAGCACCAGGCCGGACTCCCCGTACAGCGCGTCCCGTCCGGGCCGCCGGACGGCCAGCAGCTCGCCGGCCCGCCGCCCGGCATCGTCGCGCGGCACGTCGGTGGCCCGGACGATCTCACTGGAGGCCTGGTCGGCGGCCTCGTTCAGCCGGGTCACCAACGCCACGCCGACGCCCTCGCCGAGCAGCTCCCACCACTCGGCCGGAATCGCCGACAAGGGCTGGAGCAGGACCTCGGCCTGGCCGCCACAGGTCAGCTTCGCCTCCACGGCCTCGGCCAGACGCACCGACACCTCGCACACCCGCGCGGTGTCCCCGGGCCGCATGGCCCCGGCCTCGGCGATCAGTTCGGCGTCGAAGACCCCCCGGTACAGGGAGCCGACGCACTCCCCCCGCGCATCGACGAGAACGGCCCCGGCCGGATCCCGCGGCCCGAACCCCTGCTCGGTCACCGGCCGGGCCAGGTGGCCCGCCCGCCCCTCGGCCACCCACTGCCGTGCCGTCTCCACCAGCTCACGCATCTGTGCCGCCCCATCCACTCCGAGCTCACTCCCCGCAAAGCACCAGGTCAACGGCACAATGCGGCCTCAGAACCACCCTAAGCACGCCCCCCACCCCTACCCACCCCCCAAACCCACAGACCCCGCCCCACCTCCCTCGTACAGACCACCGGAACCGCGGCCCCCGGCCCGCACGCGGGGAACCGGCCGGCTGCTTCGTGCCCGCCGGTCGGTTTCGCCTCGCGGGGGCGGTGGACTCGGGCACCATGGGCGCACAGCCCGACCGGCGCCGGCGCCGGCCCCGGACCGCCACCCGACCCGTGCCGTCACAAGGACCTGCCGTCACGACGGGGACACCCGTGCGCCACAAGGGGGACCTGTGCCGTCACAAGGGCCCGTGCCACCGCCAGGACCGCGCCACAGCAAGGACCGCGCCACCGCAAGGAGCCGCCGTGCCCGACCAGTCCCACCCCTCCCTCCGCGACCTGGTACTCGGCCGCCTCGCGGCCTCCGGGCTGGCCCCCGCGACGCGGGAGCTCGTCGCCGGGCTGCTGCCCGAGGTGCGGACCAGGAGCGGCGGGCGGGCCGGGCCGGTGTACCTGCGGTCGATCTCGGCCGCCGGCTGGCGCGGCATCGGGCCGGCCGCGACGCTCGACCTCGCACCCGGCCCCGGCCTCACCGTGATCGCCGGCCGCAACGGCTCGGGGAAGTCGAGCTTCGCCGAGGCGGCCGAGATCGTGCTCACCGGGGACAACTTCCGCTGGCAGGACCGCACTCAGGTCTGGAAGGAGGGCTGGCGCAACCTTCACGATCCCACCGCCCCCCACGTGTCCGTGCAGCTCTTCACCGACGGCGGGAGCGCCCCGCTGACGGTCCGCAGGAGCTGGCACGGCAACGGCCTGGAAGACTCCCGGACGGTGGCCCACCGCCCCGGCGGACCCGGGCAGGACCCCCGCGAGGTCATCGACGCCGAAGACCTCACCACCTACCGGCCGTTCCTCTCGTACAGCGAGCTCGGCGCGATGATCAACGGGCGGGCGAGCGCCCTGCACGACGCGATCGCGCAGATCCTCGGTCTGGACCCGCTCGCCGACGCCGACGCCGAGGCCCGGGCCCGTGCCAAGAAGCTCACCGACACGGTGACGGGCGCCGCTGACCTGGTCCGCGCCGTCATCGCCGAACTGTCCGAGTCGGACGACCCGCGCGCCGCCGAGGCCGCGGCGGCGCTCGGCGGACGCCAACCCGACCTCGACCTGTTACGCGCGCTGCTCAAGGGCCGGATCGCGACGGACGGCGCCGAACTCGCCCGGCTGCGCCGCCTCGCAGGCCTCGAAGGCCCCGACCCGCGCGCGATCGCGGGCGCGGTCGGCTGGCTCCGGGAAGCCGCCGCCGTCGCCGAGGACGCGCGGTTCGGCACCGCCGAGGACGCCCGGCAGCTGATCGAACTGCTGGAGCGCGCCCTGGACCACCGCCGCCGCCACCCGCGGTCCGCCGACTGCCCCGTGTGCGGCGGCGAAGACCGCCTCGACGAGGGCTGGTCCGCGCGCGCCCGGGACCAGGTCGAACGGCTCCGGCGGGAGGCCGCCGAGGCGCAGACGGCCCGTACGGGCCTGGCGGCCGCGGTGCGGGCCGTACGGGACCTCGTCCAGCCCGTTCCGGCCTGGCTCCACGGCGATGCCTCGCCGTTCGCCGCGCTCTGGCAGGACTGGGCCGGCTGCCGGGACGTCAACGACCCGCGCGCACTCGCGGACCGGGTCGAGCGCGTGGCCGCCGCGATGGCCGACGCCTGCCGCCAGCTGAGCGAGGAGGCCGCGGACCGGGTCGCGGAGCAGGACGGCCGGTGGCAGCCGCTCGCCCTGCGCCTGACCGAATGCCTGCGCGAGCTGGAGCGGGCCGAGGCCGCCCGGCCGCTCGTCAAGCAGATCAAGGACGGGCGGGCGTGGCTGAGGAAGGTCACCGACGAGCTGCGCGAGGAACGGCTGCGGCCCTTCGCCGACCAGTCGCAGACCATCTGGAAGCTGCTGTGCGAGCGCAGCAGCGTCTCGCTCGGCTCGATCGGCCTCGCGGGCACCGCCAACCAGCGCAAGGTCGTGCTCGACGCCTCCGTGGACACCATCGACGCACCCGCCTTCGGCGTGATGAGCCAGGGCGAACTCCACTCGCTCGCGCTCTCGCTGTTCCTCCCGCGCGCCACCCACCCGGACAGCCCCTTCGGCTTCCTGGTGATCGACGACCCGGTGCAGTCCATGGACCCGGAGAAGGTCGAAGGACTCGCCCGCGTCCTCCACCTCCACTCCCGCCACCGCCAGGTGGTCGTCTTCACCCACGACACCCGGCTCCAGCAGGCCATCCGTCACCTGCGCGTGCCCGCCACGATCATGCAGGTCTCCCGTCAGACCGACTCCGTCGTACGCGTCACCCGCACCGACGACCCGGTCTCCCTCGCCCTGGGCGAGGCCCGGGCCGTGGCGAGCGACCGCAACCTGCCGCAGGACGTCGCCGACCGGGTGCTGCCCCAGATGTGCCGGGGAGCGCTGGAGGCCGCGTACCTGGAGCCCGCACGCCGCCGGCTGCGCGCCGACGGACACAGCCACGACGAGGTCGAGGCGCGGATCGGCAGGACGTACAAGCTCACCGAGCTGGCCGCGCTCGCGTTCTACGACAGCGCGATGGCACCGGCCGAGGTGCTCGCCGCGGTCGCCCAGGACCACGGCCCGTGGGCACGCCTCCTGATCGAGCGGTGCAACGCGGGTGCCCACCAGGCCCCCGACCCGTCCCGCGCCCCCCTGGACCTGGTCCGGGACACCGAGCGGCTGGCGAGGGCGGTGCAGCACCGGTGACCCGCCCCCCGCACCCCCTCGTGGCCGCCGCCGGCGACCTGCTCACGCCCCCGCCCGGCACCCCGCACACCCTGGCGCCCGGCCTGCGCGCCCGCGCCGCGGCCGCCCTGCTGCGGCTGGCCCTCGACGAGGCCATGGACGACTTCTGGCGGAGCGTCAGCCCCCGCATGGTCCACAGCAGGGGCCGGACCAAGGCGCTCTGCCTGGACTGGTACGTGAACCCCTCGGTGGCCCGCCAGTGGTACGTCGTCTGGTCCGCCCTCAGCGCCGCCTGCCACCACCACACCTACGAACTGCCGCCCACACCCGCCGAGGTGAAGGCCTGGCACGCCGACGTCACGGAACTCCTGCGCGCCATGCCGTCCGCCACCACCGGGCCCTGACGGCACCGCCGTACGGAAGGAAGGAACGCGCCACGTGGACACCCGCCGCTACCGCATGGTCGTCACCAGCGGACTCGACTACGTCGGAACCGGAGCCCGGGTCGACGACCGGCTGCGGAACTGGCTGAAGGAGCCCCCCAAGCAGTACGACATCGACGCCTTCGCCGAGGGGCGCAACGAGATAGCCCGGGGCGTGACCCTCGACCACGACTCCGCCACCGGGGCGTCGGGCACGTACGGACGCTGGCGGCTCCGGGAGACCACCCCGGACGGCACCTGGCAGACGACCGTCGTGATCCGGCAGGCCGGAGCCGGACCGACCTGGGTCCAGCTGGACGTGGAGCACCTCCCCGACGACCCCCACGCCCTTCCCGTACCGGCCAAGACGCCCCGGCTCGCCGGAAACCTGCTCGACGTACTCCAGGCGCGCGACGGGCTCGCCGACGTGACGCGGATGCCGCAGGTCATCGAGGTCGACGACGTCGACTCCGTCATCGACGAGCTGTGCGACGAGCGGCGGCGCCTGCCCGTCGTCGTCGCCAGCACCCCGTACGGCGTGGACTTCGACGCGTGGCTGGAAGACACCGTGGACCCGCTGGTCCGCCCGCTGGCCGGCCTCGCCGTCCTCTACGTCCTCGCGCCCGAGGCCGAGCCGCGCTTCAACCGCGCCCTGGAACACCACCAGGTCTTCGCCGGCGGGATCCGCACCTACCTGCCGGGAGTGGACCCGGCCTGGGCGGCCGACGGGCAGCGCCACCGCGTGATGTCCCGCAAGGCCGTCACCGAGAGCCCGGCGCGCGCCCGCCACCTCCTCGCCCAGCTGCCGCAGAGCCTGGCGACGCACGCCCCGCTGCCGCCGGCACTCGACTCCGTTCCGCTCCTGCGCGCCCGCACCAAGGAGAGCGCCGGGACGTCCGAGCTGGAACGGCTGAAGGACGAGAACCACGCCCTCTTCGAGATCCTGGAGGAGGCGGGGCGCGAGCAGCGGGTCCGGGCCGACGAGATCCGGGACCTGAAGCAGGAACTGCAGAGCGCACGGCAGGGCGAATCGCTGCTGACGGTCGAGTACGACGAGCAGTACCGGGACCTCCAGCGCGCCAAGGCCCAGGTACGGGCCCTGCAGAAGAGGCTCGTGGTACTCCACGCCGGCGAGGCCGCGTACATGCCGGTCGAGCCGGGACCCGCGGAGCCGGCGTCCTTCTCAGAGATCCTGGCCCGGATCGCCGAGATGCCCCGCGTCCACTTCACCGGCTCCCGCAAGATCACCCTCGAACTCGACGACCAGGCGTACGGCTCGTCCTGGGGGCGCATGACCTGGGACGCCCTGCTGGCGCTCCGCGACTACGCCGACGCCGCGGCCGGCGGCGACACCTCCCGCGACTTCAAACAGTGGTGCGAGGACGTGCCCGAGGGCATGCACGCCATCTCCCCGCGGAAGATCATCCGGGACGAGTCGAAGTCGGTGAAGAGCAAGACCGACTGGCGCAGGGAACGCACCTTCCCCGTACCGGACTACGTGGACCCCACCCGCAAGGTCTTCATGGGCGCCCACATCAGGATCGGAGGCGGCAACACGGTCGCCCCCCGCCTCCACTACCACGACGCCTCCTGCGCCACCCACGGCATCTTCGTCGGCTACATAGGCCCCCACCTCACCAACACCCTCACCTGAGCGCGGGGGCGCGAACGCCTGCGACCCGCGCGCGCCCTTGTGGGGGCGGGGGCCCGCTGCTGCCATGGCTCGAGGGGTCGCCGTGAGCGTCGGGGGGACGGGTGGACGGACTGCGGGTCACCGCGTGGAAGCGGTACGGGCACGACCGCCTGTACGTGAACCTGCCGGACGGGACGGCGGTGGCGTGGGCGGACCGCGCCACCGGACGGATCACGTTCCTGCGCACCGGCTACGGGGACGCCGTCCTGGACGCGCTGGCTCGCCGGTCGGCTTACGTACCGTCAGACGCCCCGGACGCCCCGGACGCCGCCGCCGACGCCGACGCCTTTCCCGGGCCGACGCTGCCCCCGCTGACACCGGAGCACGACCTCGCCTCCCATCGCCCCGGCGAGCAGTTGCGCAAACGCCTCGGGGAGACGGGGCCCGGCCTCCTGGGGCGTGCGGTCGCCCGGCTGCTCCGCCGCGGGACGGACGGGGACTCGTGGCGCACCGGTCTGGCCGGCGAGCGCCGGGTCGGCGAGGAACTGGACCGGCTCACCCGGCAGGGGTGGCGCGTCCTGCACTCCGTGCCCCTGCCGCGCCAGGTGGACATCGACCACCTGCTCATCGGCCCCGGCGGGGTCTTCACCGTCAACACGAAGCGGCATCCGCAGAAGACCGTCTGGGTCGGGGACGACATGGTGAAGGTCAACGGCGGCAAGGCCCAGCCGTACGGGATCAAGAGTCGGTCAGAGGCCGAACGCGCCCGGAAGGTCCTCGAAGAGCACTGCGACTTCGCCGTCCCCGTCGAACCGGTCCTGGTCTTCGTCGACGTCTTCACGCTCGACGTCGTCGCCACGCAACTCACGATCCGCGTCTACCGGGAACGCGAGGTCGCGGCCCTCGCCCCCCTCGCGGGCGTGTTCAGCACCCCTCAGGTCGACCAGATCTACGCGGTCGCCCGAGACCGCCGCACCTGGCTCGCCGCATGACCGCGCCCCGGTACGCAGCTCCGGACGCCGCACCTCGTGCCTCCTGGGTAACAGCTACCCCAACTGGCTCCAGACTGAGGCACGTTGATCGCTTCGGATACTGTCTGAGCAAAGAGACTTCACCAGGGGGACGGATGAAAGCAGAGACCGTCACGGCAATATGCGCGGTCGTGATCGCTGTAGCGTCGCTGGTCGTCTCGGTCTACCAGACGCGCGCGATGCGGCAACACAACCGTCACTCGGTGCGTCCGATACTCCAACTGCACCGAGGCTGGCCGGCAGGAGGAAGAGCGGGTATCCGGCTCATCAACTCCGGGCTCGGTCCAGCGGTCATCGTCGGCAGCACCCTCACCGTCGACGGCGAAGTGATCGGGGCGTGGAACGAACCCGGTGTCGACCGCGTCCGCGAAGGAATGACGGTGCGTCCCTCCGCTGTGACCTTCAACGAGCCCGAGATCATCGCGACCGACTACGAACAGTACTTGCTGAGCGTTCCAAGCTATAGCCCCCAGGAACACGCCGAAGTTGCCGACCTGATCAACGGTCGTCTTGCGCTCACGATCCACTACGAGTCCCTGTACGGCGGAGAAAACTACACAGCCGTCCTGCGCCCCCTCCGTTGAAGGACACTCACCGCAATTCCGGCGGACCATTCGGTCAGCGGTTGTGTACGACCCGACCGAGCCCGCGTCGCGAGCACGTGTCAACTGCTCAGTTGTCGCTGCTGAAAAGCTGCGTCCGCCTGTGTCGCATGTGCTCAGGCTCCCACCAGGAGGGGCGGCTGTCGCGCAATCCCCTTATCCGGCGTCGCGTGGACCGGCGGAAGACCCACCCCCACGGAGAGAGTTCACGCCTCATGGCCAACAGACACGAGGCGATTTCACGACTATTGTCGTAAGGGAAATAAGCACCGCCGGGCATCTGATCGTCGGAAGTGACCGGTGCTGTGTTCCATGCCTCTCTTCGGTGCGGCCCTCCGTGTCGCCACGTGGCAGCGAACAAATCCGCGTACGCCTGCCCGACAACGGGAGAGTCCATGGTCAGCAACGTCTGGTGTAGTTGATCCCGGAAAACGTCGCACTCATTTTTTCTGCGATCTCTGTCCTCACCTCGCTGGTGGAGCCCCTTCGATGCCTGATGATATAAGGGAGTTCCTCGTAAGCGTGTATCTCCTGAATAGCTGCGGCGTACATCTGGGATCTCACTTCACGACGCTTCATGTGCTGATTCGACCAATAGCCGATAATTGCCACGAGGGCGGTAACGACTCCTAAGGCCAGCATAATCTGATTGGAATACCCATGCGCTCACGTTTCCCTCGTCCGTTATGCAGGAAACCCTCGGCGGCAGTCGTGGGCCCGCTCGGAAGTCGGCGCCCAACCCCACCTGCTGGGCCTGGCAGGAGACGCTGCTCCCGGCTCTGACGCGGCCGCCCGACCTCCGGCACCCCGCGCTCCCCACCTGGCTCAACACGGCTGCCACCCCGACCAAGTCCGCGGCGCAAGTGAGCAACAGCGTGGAGGTCCTCCTCGGCCGATACACCAAGTGCCTGGGGAAACCCGGGGCCTCGTGTTCCCGGGCTGCCCTGAACAGTTGTGGAGAGTCCCAGGCCGCGCACAGGCCGCAGGGGCTGTCATGGGGCTGCCTGGCCTGGCACATGGCTGCACATACGCGAAGACCCCGGCTTCAGCGTTACCGCTGATGGCGGGGTCTTTGGGCACTTCCTGCGAAGCCCCCCGGCAGGATTCGAACCTGCGCACACGGCTCCGGCGGGCGTGATCGAGAGCCCTCCGAAAGGGCCATCTGGCTGCGCAAATGCGAACCGGTACGCCCCTTGCGCGTGAGCTCACGCGTCACTCACACGGTGGGTCGTCTCAGCACCCGGCGCCCAGACAGACACCGAACCGTCTGATTCGGTCGAAATTCATACTTGTGGCCGAATTGCGCTCTATCTGGAGTGGCGGGTTCTCGTCACAATCTGTACGGAGTGAGCGAGACATCCATGGCTTGGTGCTGAGCGCTGGGGGAAGCCGTTGGCTTACGTTCCATACTCGAGGGCAAGGCAGGGGAGTTCTCAGCCCTGGCGCACGTGACGCCGACGGTGCGCTCATGCATTCGTCCCGGTCTGGCAGGAGGCACGGACATTCGCCCTGCCTCCTAACCGGGCTGCCTCACTGCTCGCGCGGCGGCCGTACGACCTGCGGCGCACCTGCATCACCAACTGGCTGAATGCCGGGGTCCCGGTCGCCGAGGTCGCCCGCCGCGCGGGCAACTCGCCTGAGGTCATCCACCGCCGCTACGAGGGGTATATCGATGGTTATGAGGAGCTGAACAACCAGAAAATCGCTGCTGCCATGGGGTGGGCTGAAGTGCCCACTGACTGAGCTGCTAAATCACCATGTGACGGCAGGCGGCCTCCGCACTCCGGCTCGCGGAGGTCGCCGCGCCATTACGATTCTAGGGAATGTTTGTTGTTGGCTTTCGAGTGATCGGCCTTAGGGGGACAGGCGTCACAACATTAGTGGCCTGGATGATCTCACTGAGGGTCGTGGTGTGGTTGAAGCTGCTTTCGGCAAGTGTGAAAGTGCCGTCAATCTCCCCATAAGAATCCCCGTAGGCGATCGGGAGAGTCAGCAGCATCTTGTCCGCCACAAGTACGGCAGCTGATACTGCGTCGCCTCTTTCATCTAGCTGATCCATTAGCCAGCCAACGGTGTCCTGTGGAAGAGCGCACACGTACACCGACTCGCCGACAGGATTAGTAACGCCGTGAGCTAGAGCCTTGGCTTGCCTGTCATCTTTGATGATTTCACCAAGGCGAGCATAAACGGCTTCCCTATCATCCTTGTACTTATCGTTGGCGATGCGTGTTACGAGTTCGCCGCCGGAAATTACGTAGTGACGTTCGTGATGCTCCAGGACGTGGAATGGTCCTGGCTTATCGAAGTGGAAGCTCAATGCGTCTTCCAGATCGTTTCGCAATTCCTTTAGGGACTTGCGCCCGAACGTGAAGCCGGGGGCCTGGGGGGACGTTGCGTACAGGCCACCTGATGTTTGGCGCACTAGCAGGTGGATGAGGTCGTATGTCACTTCGCGCCCACCGCCTTCAGTGCGTTGTCCTCTGAGAGCCCTGCCTGCTTGACCAGGATGTCTCGCACTTCACCGGGGGACAAGCTGGCCCCGTCATGAAACGCGAACGTGAGCGGCGGCATTCCGTCCGCCTCAAGGCGGCGGTGGGACCCTCTCTGCCGGACGATCATGTAGCCAAGTCCGAGCAGGACTCGCAGCATGGCTTGCGACTTCAGCGAGGGGAAGGGATTCGGCACCCGTCGCTCTCCTTTGTTCACGCGCGAGGCCCGCATACGGTACACGGGTAGTTGCTTAGCGCGCACGCGCATGCCCTAGACGCTCCGTTCCCCTGCTGCAGTCCTGGTCGAGGTGCCTGCTTTGTGCTTGTTGGGAGGGTGGGGCAGAGGTCTACTCACACGCGGCTCGTGCGAGCAGACCTCGCGGACTGCAAGGAGCGGTCCGCACTAATCTGCCGGTCATGCGACAAGTGGTGCACCGATTGGGGCTGTTGGGGCTTCTGACGGTCATATCCGGGGTGCGGTGGCGGGCGGACGGCCACCACGACGGGTGACGTGACCACGACGGTGGTGCAGGACAGTCAGTGGGTCACGGCGGCGATCTCTGCCGGAGCTGTGCTCATCAGCTCGGCCGCCGCGGCCTGGATCACCCACTACTTCACCGGGCGGACCGAGCAGAGGAGGCAGCAGCACGCCGATGTCCAGGAGGCTGCGAAGCGCGAGCACGAGGCCAAGCTGACGCACGAGCAGCGCATCCGCGAGCAGGTGATCGCCACTTCCAGGACGATCTCGAAGATGCTCCAGGACTTCCGGGCGAAGATCGGTGAGGCGACGGAGGCTGCGGACACGTTGGCCGCCACGCTCCTGTACGACGAGTGCTCCGCGATCGTCCGCCGGCACCATGACGACGCCTTGCCCGTCATCGAGGTGATGCCTGACCTGGAACTCCGGCAGCGCGCCAACGCCGTCTTCGAGGCCTACGGGGACTGGGCGGCCGGCACTGCTGAGGCGCTGTCGAATCTCACGAGGCGACCCGATGCCGCTGGGCTGGACGGCACTCGCGAGGAGTTCTACGAGCGCGCCCGACGGGTGATCAGCGATGCGTCAGGCTGACGCGCGGCCCACACGCCCCTCACACGGGACCAGTGCGTAGCAACGACAAAGGCCCGGACTCAGTGGGACTGAGTTCGGGCCTTCATGCTTGGCACTTCGGCAGGTCAGCGGCCTTGCGGTGCTGGTCTGGCTGGAGTGCCCCCGGCAGGATTCGAACCTGCGCACACGGCTCCGGAGGGGATGCCGTAGGCGACGTGCAAACGAGTTCTGACCTGGCACTTCCTGGTTTGCAGCTCCTGTCCGGGGTCATGTCTATCGCATACCGTGCGCGGAGCGCCCCGACGAGGTGTCCCCAGCTACAAGCGCCAACGAGCATGCTGCCAGCGTGCCCCGCCCGCACTCGGCCTCGACGGTCGTTGGAACCCATTGGCATAACTCGCTTTGCAGGTCTGTCGCCACTGGCCGGACCACGGTCCAGAGTCGTTCCTGCGCGTTCGCCACCGTGCGAAATGTGCCTCTCTCCCTCACCGAGAACGCGGATGAACGACTGAGTACGGCAGTGAACGAGACGGAAACTGAGACGGGGAGCGCTAGCGGAAGTTGCCTTCGGCGGCTGCAGTTCTTAAACCGCGAGCGGCAGAGCATGGTCCTCCAGCGGCAGGCTCCACGGTCGGTCCTTGCG
Source organism: Streptomyces sp. NPDC005533 (assembly GCF_042871845.1). Lineage (NCBI taxonomy): Bacteria > Bacillati > Actinomycetota > Actinomycetes > Kitasatosporales > Streptomycetaceae > Streptomyces > Streptomyces sp. NPDC005533. Next base: position 12,074 of record NZ_JBIAJH010000001.1, read on the forward strand.
GGCCGCGCCTGCACCCTCACGCCGAGGCACGGTCACGAGCTTGCCGAAACAGTGAGGGCTCAGTCTGGCAAACGAGGATATAGAGAGAATGGCTCTGCGTCGTGATCACACTAGCCGCATTGAGATCATCTCACTATTAGTGACCAACGGTTACCAGGCAATCCTTAGTCCAATCGGCTCACGTGTGTGCGCGGCTTCCATGGGTTTGCCTGTTTGGGGTGCCATATTGATCGGCGCCACCTAAAGGCTCGATGCTGAAATTCGCCGCGTTCTGTGCGAATTGTTCACTGATCTACTTAGGTGAGCGGGCGTTGAACTGGCCTCGCGTTCGAAACATGATGGGATTGATTCGATGAGCGAAGAGATTCAGGAGCTGTTTGCCGTGCGCACAGCAGCGGTCCAGGAAACGGATCGCGAGGCGTTCCGGTCAACCCAGCTCTTTGAGATCGATCTGAGTTCTATCGACGAATACCTGTCACTGCAGAATCTGGCCATCGAGGTCCTGCACATCCACCGCGAGACCGACTTCGAAAGTGTTGCGCTGGTCCGAGAAACCTACACTTGGCGCGAGAAGCCGCAGCGATCAACCTTGCTGCTCTATTACTTGACTCGCACCGTCCCCGGCTGGCGTATTTTCCGGATTCGGTAACCGGCGGACCGTCAAAGCGCCTGTGCTGGAGGGTGCATGATTCCCGCCAGGGCCGAGGGAGGAAGTAATGAACCGCCCCACCACTCAAGCAGCGACAGTCAATACTGTTCCGACCCCAGAGGGGGTACGGTTGGATTTCCTGTGGCTTGAGCTGACCAATCGATGCAACTTGTATTGCGTCCACTGCTACACCCAGTCCAGCCCGCAGTCCGGTGATCGAGACAAGCTGGACGTCCAGGATTATGTGTCTATCATGCAGGAGGCGTTCGCCCTAGCCTGCCGGAGCATCCAGTTTATCGGGGGGGAACCCCAACTCGGCCGCGAATTCCCGACACTCCTCGCTGAGGCTACACGGATCGGCTTTCCATTCATCGAGGTATTTACTAACCTTACGTTCCTGCCAGAAGACACGCTCCGCTACGCCGAAATCAACGGTATCCGTTTCGCTACCTCGGTCTACTCAGATGACGCCGCAACCCACGACGCCATCACGAGGGTGCGCGGCAGTCACGCCAAGACCATCGACAACCTCCGACGGCTCATCGGCGCTGGTGTCGCCACCCGAGCAGGCGTCATCAGGGTCAACCAGAGCGGCACAGAGATGGACCAGACCCGGAAATTTCTGCTGGATCTTGGCGTGCCACATGTCCGCTCATCGGACGTGCGAGAGTTCGGCCGAGGCGAGGAAGTCCTAGGCCGCGAAGCGCAGATGACCGGCCTGTGTGGCCACTGCTGGAATGGCAAGCTTTGCGTTGCTCCGGACGGTGAGGTGTTCCCATGTGTAATGGCACGTAAATGGCCAGTAGGGAACATCCGGCAAACCGATCTCGCGGGAATTGTGAATGGTATGCCACTGAGGCGCATCCGGCGCGAGATCTACGAGTCAACCTGGTTGCGTGAGGGCGTCCAGGCTTGTCCGCAGAGTGAGCCCGGCTGCCCGCAGAGCTGCTGGCCTGGGGAGGTTTGCTTCCCAAACATCATCAGGTGCGAACCAGCATGATCCGGACGCGTTCAAGGACGTTCAATCCCGTACGCGGACAATGATCGGCAGAGTCGCATGAACGTCCTTGGACGGCAGCGAACAGGGATGAACGAGACGGAAGGTGAGACGGGCAGCCAGGCCAGAAGACCGCAGGTGGTCTGGATCGCGCGCCAGCAGTGCGAGCCTGCGCCTGGCCCGAGTACGGTACCGACCGTGCAGCTGCTCGCGCTCTTCGACCTCGACAACACCCTGATCGATCGACAGGCCGCCCTCAAGTGGTGGATCAAGGACTTCGGCGCGGCCCGGGGACTCGTGCCTGACGCTGAACTCTTGCTCTGGGACACGCTCCGCGAGAGGGCTTACCCGGCGGACTTCGATCGGCTTCGGGGCCAACTCGGACTGAGTAGCTCGGTTGACGCCCTGTGGGGCGAGTACGTCACCGGCATGTCCGCCCGTGCACGCTGCTTCCCCGGGCTGCCTGTTGCCCTCGGGCGGATGCGGGCAGACGGCTGGACACTCGGAGTGGTCACCAACGGCGCCGCGGACATCCAGCTTGCCAAGCTGGAGAGTGCGGGGCTGGCCGGGCTGTTTGAAGGTGTCTGCACGTCGGGAGAGGTCGGTGCGCGAAAGCCCGCCTTGCAGGTCTTCCAGGTCGCAGCAGAGCGCTGCGGCACCACCCTCGCCAAGGGCGGGTGGATGGTGGGCGACAACCCAGAGACGGACGTTGAGGGTGGGCGTGCGGCGGGGCTGCGGACTGCGTGGGTCTCCGCCGGACGGCAGTGGCCGGCAGGTGTCCGCAGCCCCGACCTGGTGGCGGAGACCGCCTCAGAGGCAATCGGCTGCCTGCGAGGGCAAGGTGTGACTCACTCCTCCGGCGAGGCGTGAAGCCGCGCGAGGGCCTCACCGATGTTCAGCTTCTGGTCCCGGGAGCCTGCCCAGCGGTCCATGACCAGCGCTGCGGCTGCCGCAAGGTCGCTCGGTAGGCCAGTCTCCGCGAGCGCGTCCGCGGTTTCCCGCATCTCCGGTGCCCACCTCCATGACCGTGCTGCCACCTTGGGGATGTAGGCAATCTCAGCGAGGTAGCTGGTGGAACGGCCCTGCGCGATGGAGAGGAGTTCGGTTCCCACTCCGTGGTCATCGGCGAGGGCGTACGCGACGGCTGCCAGTACCCGGCTGCTCTTCTGGTAGCTCGTGTAGGCGAGCTTCAGTGCAGATGCCTTCCCGGTTCCACCCTCCAGGAGGTGCGGCACCACGGCGGTCCCCTCGAACAGCAGGGCAACCGCGGCCAGAGCGTCATCCTGCCCAGAGAGATACAGCCGCGGGGTCTTCGTCTCGGACGGAGGGGAGCCGATGACCGAGCCGTCAACGACCGTCGCGCCTGCCGAGGTCAGCACGGAGCTGATTCTCCCCATGCGGGCAGGCGAGATCGCGTTCCCGTCGACGTAGATCCCAGCGAAAGACTCCGCGGCAACCGCTGTCGCGACTTCCTCGGCATTGGCCGGCGGGCAGAGACTGAGAATGACTTCGCAGCGCTGGGCCATCTCGGCAAGGTCGCGTGCCTCGCTGAGGCCGTACTGCCGAGCCCTCTCTTGGGTAGCCTTGCTGCGCCCGGCCGGGCACCAAAGGACTTCTGCCCCCGTGCGCTTGGCTTGGGCAGCAACGGCAGCGCCCATGCTCCCGGGATGCAGAATTCCCAGCGCCGTCATCCGACCAACTTTGCGATGTCGCGTGCTTCGGCGGATGCTCCGCCGCGTACGGCTTGATCAATGGCGTGAGCCGTTTCGGCGGGGGCGAGATTCTGGGTCTCGACCACAAGGGACCACGGTTCATTCGCGTGGTCCAAGAGATCCTGCCGGGTCTCATCCCAGACCTTGAGCCGCGTCTCCACGTCCTTGTCGCCACGGCCCTGGCAACGCTCCTCCGTGACAGCGCGCGGGCACCAAAGCAGTACCTTCACCCAGGGCATCGGGAACGCACCGACTGCCCTGGTGCCGGCGACCTGGCCCATGTGCAGGACAGGGATACGCCCGGAGTCCACGAGCGCGGACACTCCGAGCGTGTCGATGGCGTACTCGGCGTCGTACCTGGCGTTCCGGTACAGGAGTCCGCCCTCTTGGGCCAGCTTCTCGATGTACTCGGCCGTGGTGAGCCGGTAGCCCGTCGTCCGGCCGGGGCCCGCCTTGAGGCGCTGGAAGAGCTCGTACTCCGGGCGGAGCCGAGACAGCTCCGCCGAGACCGTGTCCTTCCCCGAGCTGGGAGGCCCGTAGAGGATCACGCCGGACCGGGTCACAGGTCGGCTCCGCTCAGTACGTCCCGGGCCTCATCAACCAGGGCCACGGCCCCGCCGAGCCGGTTGTCCACCACGAAGTGGGGCCCCTGGGGGCGAAGTTCCATGTCAACGGTGGCGATGTATTCGTCCCACGATTCCATCTTCCAGGCATCGCGGGCCGCGCCACGGAACTCGATGTACTCCCGCATGGAATCGGTATCGCACTCGACCCATATCGTTGCCACGGACACTCGCTTAGACCTGCACCGGTTCTGGAATCGCTGCATCCAATCGGCCTGAGCGAACTCGGCGACGAACGGTGCGTCGAGGATTGTTGAGATCCCGCAGTCGACGTTGTCCCAGGCCGCTTCCATGAGGCATCGATATTCGAGCGGACGTACCTTCTCGCGGTATAGCGCCGAACTCCGGTCGTGGGCCTCCCCGCCAAGTGCAATCAGCAGCTGATCGACCAGTGGGCGTGTCAGGGAGTCCTTGTCGAGGATGGGCCAGCCGGTCACGCTGCCAAGGAACTTCGCGAACTCGGACTTGCCGGATCCGGCGAATCCTCCCACCAGTACGACGGACGGACCCTCGCCGCTTCCGCCCGTAGTGCGACGGCGCCATGCGTCGACCACTCGGTCACGCAGGGCCTCGCTGTCCACGTCGGTAGTTCCGGCGCGGATGCTGCCGAGTGCCTGCCTGACGGCCTGGGACTGGTCGGGCGCGGTTCGGTTTGCGGCCACCGGGATGGAATCCACAGGGGCATCCTCTCCGGGCAGGGCTGCACGGAAGCCAAGCTGGGCTTCGTTGCGACGATAGAGGCGGCAATAGGCCCGGCGGTAGTGCGGTCCCGGGTAAATCGATCCTCGTTCGTGGCCCCAGACAGTTTGGAAGTTGGCTGCGATGTTGAAGCCGTGCCGCTCTGCGATCTCGCGCAGCTTTTCCCCCGCGTCTTCCAGGGTCAGCCCGAACTTCTCTCGGTGTTGGCGCAGGAGTTCCGGGTTCCAGTCTGGGTGCTTGCGAGCCATCTGCCCCTCCTAGATAGCTGTTGGAGCCGCTAATGTAGCGGTCCGACTAGGTCCAGCAAACTTCGTGATAGCGCGTGTGTAAGCGGATGTGTAAAACAGCTGAGAGTTTGTCAAGTAGCTGTGTGTGATACCGATTTCCTCGCTGTGGCGGTGAACTAGAACCACGCCTACCGAGGAGGTGCACATGTGCCACAGCAAGGGTGGGGCTGCCCCGTACGGACAGCCCCAGGCCGCATCAAATCGAACCCTGGTCCCCTTCCAGTACGCTCAGCCGCTCGCGGAGCCCCGCCAACTCGAACTTGAGACCCGCGACTTCATCGCGCAGCTCGGTCGAGAGGCGCGCAACGTCGGCTTGCAGGTCGGTCATGCGCTGGGCTGCCTCGCGGGGCCCCTGCTCGCCGGGAGCGGTGTCGCGGACATAGGTTCCGCTCCCCGAGACGCCTTCCAGCAGCCCTTCTTCCCGGAGCTGCGTGTAAGCGTTCTGAACGGTCATCAGGGATACGCCGAGCTTCTTGGCGTAGGCCCGACCGCCAGGGAGACGGTCTCCGGGGCCGAACGTGCCAGCGGCGATCTCGCCCCTGACTCTGGCGGCGATTTCGCGGGCGTTGGGCTTCCTCTTCTCCTCTGACTCCATCCCGACAGCGTACTTGACCTAGGTCGCTCGGAATCTAGGCGTACAGGCGCTTGACGACAGTCGAGCGACCTAGGTAGCTTTCACGTCAACGGCAAGCGACCTAGGTCGCTCGACTCCTCGGGTTCTTTGAGCTGGGGGGGTGCCTGGTCCCCAAGCGTCCCGAAGCGGACGCAAGGGGCTCAGGACCACCGCACGGATGCAGAGGGCGGGGACGCTGCAATCCCGCTAAAGGCCAGGTGGCAGGGCTACGGCCTGACTGGCGAGGTGGCCCGGTGACCGCGAGCAACGGCCGGAGGGTGGGGACTTGGTCCCCCTTGCAGTGCAGTACCCGTTCCCGTCTATCCACGGAGGTTGTGATGAGTCGCTTAAGACTGTGGGCCCCGAGCGCGCTGGACCGATGCGTTCGCGGTTGCCCTTCGCGTCGCTGCACAGCCGCCGAGAGAGGCGGATCGGGCCTCGGCCCGGTACCGCCCGCTCGGCCTCTCACCTTCCGCAGCGCTTGCAGTGCTGCGGCCGGTTGCCTCCCCCGCCCGTCTCGTACGGGCGGGATTGGGGAGCCGCGAAGTTCGGGCTTCACCCCGGGGCGCTGCCTCTCACCACGGACCCAGGCGCCCCGGTTCCCTTCGCTCATCAGGAGAGATCCACATGCGTACGTACATCGGTAACCACGAGATTGTGAACCCCGCCGAGTTCGAGGAACTGGCGCTCGGCTTCGACGAACTGCCCCTCGGGCTCGACAGGGACCTGTTCCATGGCCCGCTCACCCCGGAGACCGCCCAGGAGCGAGCGGCCCGCGAGGCGGTGGCCCGAGAGGTCATCGCCGAGCTGGTTGCACTGGGCGAGGGTGGCGACGAGATCGCCGCGTGGGACGCGCTCTACGCCGACGCGCTCACCCGCACGGTCCCCTTCCTGCGGGGCGCTGCCCGCGATGCCGGCCGGTCCGCTTGGATGGGGGAAGCGGCATGAGCCACACCATGACGGCCCTGTCCGCCGCTCTTCCCCTCGTGTCCGGCTGGTCGGTTCACAGCCTGTGGATGCGGCGCCGGATCGAGACGGCCCGCCGTGACCCGCTGACCGGCCTGTGGACGCGGGATCCCTTCGAGGAGCGGGCCCGCAAGAGCTTGTCCCGGGGATCCCAGTGCGCCGTTCTCGTCCTGGACCTCAACCGGTTCAAGGAGATCAACGACACCCTCGGCCACGCGGCCGGAGACGCGGTCATCCGCACGACCGGCCAGCGCCTTGGCCGGTGGGCCGAGGAGCACGCCGGCATCGCCGGACGGCTCGGCGGGGACGAGTTCGCCGCCGTCATCCCCGGCTATAGCATCGACAAGCTGCGCGTCGACCTGTTCATGCTGACCGGCCGAATCGACCAGCCCGTGCCGTTCGGCGGCCGGCCGATCGAAGTCCGCGCCTCCATCGGCGCCGCCTACTACCGCACCGGCCCGGGCGAGCTGTCCACGCTGCTGCGCCGCGCGGACGAGCAGATGTACAAGGCCAAGCAGCTCGGCGGTGGCTGGCGCGTCGCACACCGACTGACCGTCCCGGAGACGCTCACGGTTAACGGCCGTCGCGACGGCCGCCGGGGCACCAGCGGGAAGGCGGCGTGATGACGACTCGCCGGTTACTGACCAGGGTGCAGAAGGTAGTGCTGACGGCCGCGTTCGTGCCCATGCTCGCCACCGGCGTCGCCGGTGGGGTAGGGACGTTCAGCAACATCAGCCGCGCCTACGGATCCGGCACCGCGCTCGGCGCGGTGGCGGCCGGTGAGGGTGCGACCGCCGTTCTGGCCCTGGTGCTGCTCGGGCTGACGATGCTGGGCCAGTCCTCGCCCCGGATCATCAGGGTGGGGCTGTGGGCCCTGCCCGCTGCCGCTTCGGTGATGGCGGCGATGGCCGCCGATGACCCGGGCCGGACCGTGATCTACGCCGTGACCCCGATGGGCATGTGTGTGGCGGCCGAGGGCATGGCGTTCCTGGCCCGGCGGATCGTGGTCCACCAGGACGGCCGCGACGCCGAGGCCGAGGCCGAGGCGGCCACCGTCGTGCGGGCCCTGGCCTACCACCGGGCCCGTGCCGCGAACCACCCGTCGCCTTGGGTCCGCAAGTGGTCCGACCGGACGTCTTGGCGGCTGGCCCGGAAAGTCGGGCTGGGCGACGCGTCGTTGGGCGCCCGACTGCTGGACGTCCAGCGAGACCGACTCGCCAGCGGTGCGGATGCCGCCCTGACCGCCATGTTCACCGCCTCCGCAAACCAGCACGAATCATCTGAATTCACCGTAGATCGGTTGGGGTCTGACCTGCGCGAGTCGGCCCCCAAGGTCCCGACTGCGGCGGCCGAACTTCCCGCCTCCGAGTCGGCCGATCCGGTGCCGGTGATCGAGCCGGTGAAGGCGGCCGAGTCGGTTGCGGTGGTCGAGCCGGTCGAGCTTGCCCAGTCGGTTCCGGTGAAGGCGGTTGCGGCTGTCGAGTCGGCGCCGCGTCGGGCGACCGGTCGGGTACCGAAGTCGGCTCGCACACCCCGGCCGGCGCGTGATTCGGATGAGCTGCTGGATGAAGCCCGGTCGGTCACGGCCAACTGGTCCGATGGCGAGCTGACGGCCGAGGCGATCCGTAAGGCGGTCCGTACGTCGTCCGCCAACGGCCGCCTGCTGCGCGACACGCTCAAGGCCGAGCGCGCCGAACAGGCAGCTGCGTGATGGGGGCCGTGACATACGGCAAGTGCTTCGACCCGGAAGGCACCCGCTTCGGGATACCCACCTACCCGTGGCGCCTCGCCCCCGACGGCATGGCCACCCGCCGGCAGCTCCGCGCCGAGGGGCTGCGGCCCGGCGGCCAGCCGATCGCCGCGCAGCTTCTGCGGCCCCGATTCCGGCGCGGGCCGCTGGTGGCCTACCTCTACCGAATCGAGCTGGCCAAGCCCGTGCGGCCCATGACCTCTCGCAAGTGGGGTGCGCTCGCTCTGGCGATGCTCGCCCGCCGCACCTGCCCCGAGTGCCGTGCCGACGCCGGATACGTCATCCCGGCCTCTCTCGGCATGTGCGTGCCCTGCGCCTACCCCGAAGAACAGCGCGCCGCCTGAACCTCCACCAGCCCACTCGCTACGAGGGAGCAGACCCACCGTGTCTGATGTCCACGTCACAGAGCAGAGCGAAGAACTTGAGCGCCCCGGCGCCGAGGTCTTCGACATCACCACCAAGCGCCCCACCGTCTCGGCCCCGGCCGCCCCGCCGGCCGACCTGGACGACGAAGACGAGTCGCCGCGGCTGCGGCCGGTCGACTCGCCGGACCTGCCGCCCCCCGGGATCACGACCTATAAGCGGCTCCCGATCATCCCTTCCTGGCTGAAGTCGAAGCCGGGGTTCGTCTCCACCACGCAGCGCGCCGCGAGCAACGCGTTCTACGCCACGGCCTTCCACGGGATCCGCACCCCCTGGTACGCGCTGCAGCTCGGTCTGCTCGCCCCGCGCGGCATGGCCCGGCTGGTCCGCGACACCAACAGGTGGGTGTGGGACGCCGAGGCGGCCCCGCTCCGGGCCTATGAGGTCTACAAGGAGAACACCGCCGAGTACCTGAAGCTGTCGCGGCAGCGGGACAGCCGGGTACGCCTGCGGACGCTGGTCACCGTGGTGGCGCTGATCTTCGGTACCGGCTTCGCGCTGACCATGTACGTGATGGCTCCCGGCTGGCTCGCCGTGCTCGCCTCGGCCGCTGTACTCACCGCCGGTTTCTGGGGAGCCCCCCAGGACCAGCCGGTGATCGGGCCCGCCGTCCTCAAGACCGAACTCCAGAAGCTCACGGGCACGCTCGTGCTCCGGGCGCTGGACAACATCGGCAACGCGAAGCTGACGGCCGCCATCAAGAAGGGCGGCGACATGAACGGCCTGCGCTTCACCTCGGAGATCACCCGGGACGGGCCCGGCTACCGCGCCGACCTCGACCTTCCCTGGGGTGTCACGCCCGAGGACATCATGGAGGCCCGCAAGCCGCTGGCCTCCGGCCTGCGCCGCAAGGTCGGCTCCGTCTGGCCCTCTGCCGACCCGACAGAACACGAAGGGCGACTGATCCTGTGGGTGGGCGACAAGCCCATGAACGAGACCAAGAAGCCTGCCTGGCCGCTGCTGAAGTCGGGCAGCGTGGACCTGTTCAAGCCGGTCGTCTTTGGCAACGACCAGCGCATGGGCGACGTCGCCGTGACCCTCATGTTCGCGAGCGTGGTCGTCGGGTCCATCCCGCGCATGGGCAAGACGTTCCTGATGCGCCTGTTCCTGCTCATCGCCGCTCTCGACCCGCGCGCCCAGCTGTATGCGTTCGACTTCAAGGGCACCGGCGACTTCGGCGCTCTGGAACCGGTCTGCCACCGCTACCGGGCCGGGGATGAGGACGAGGACATCCTCTACGTCCTCGAATCGCTGAGGGAACTGCGGGCCGAGCTGCGCCGCCGAGCCAAGGTCATCAAGTCCCTGCCGCGCTCACGCTGCCCGGAGTCGAAGGTGACCCCGGACCTGGCCAACGACAAGAGCCTCGGGCTGCACCCGATCGTCGCCGCGTTCGATGAGTGCCAGGTCCCCTTCGAGCACGACAAGTACGGCGCCGAGATCGAAGAGATCTGCACCGACCTCGGCAAGCGCGGCCCTGCCCTCGGCATGGTGACCCTGTTCGGCACCCAGCGCCCCGACGCGAAGTCGCTGCCCACCGGCATCTCCGCGAACGCGGTGCTGCGGTTCTGCCTCAAGGTCATGGGCCAGCCCGCCAACGACATGGTCCTGGGCACCTCGATGTACAAGGCCGGGTACCGGGCCACGATGTTCTCCCGCACCGACCGCGGCATCTGCTGGATGGCCGGTGAAGGGGACGACCCCCGCATCGTCGCCTCCGCGTTCGTGGACGCGCTCGGCGCCGAACAGGTCGTCGTGCGGGCCCGCCGGATGCGCGAGGAGTACGGCAACGTCACCGGCCACGCCATCGGCCAGGAACCCGAAAGCGGCGAAGCCTCCTTCGACCTCCTCGCCGACATCCTCAAGGTCGTGCCGGCCGATGAAGAGAAGGTCTGGAACGAGAAGGTCGCCGCCCGCCTCGCCGCCCTGCGCCCCGAGGTCTACAGCGGCTGGAAGGCCGAGACGGTCACCACCAACCTCAAGCCGCACGGCATCACCGCCCAGGACGTCTGGGGCTCCACCACCTCCGGCAAGGGCACCACCCGCCGCGGCATCGCCCGCGCCGACATCACCACCGCCATTACCCAACGTGACGGTAAGTAGTCCGGGAGCTGACTCGCACCGCTGCTAGACCTAGCGGCCCACGCTGCTAGGTCTAGCACCCCCGCTAGCACCCCGAACCGGCTCCCATCAGCGATCTCGCACCTAGCAGCCGACCTGCGAAAACACCGGAAACCCCGCCCGGAAGGCACCCCATGGCCCTCATCCTCCTTGCTAGCGCATGCCTGCTCATCATCACACTCGGTTACGTCAGCCTGTGTGCGGGATCGCCGTTCGGCACCTGCCGCAAGTGCCGCGGCTTCGGCTTCGCGATGAAGACCGACCGCAAGGGCCGCCTCAAGCGCGGCAAGCACTGCCGCCGCTGCGACGGCCACGGCAAGCGCATCCGCACCGGCCGCCACCTCTACAACCTGTGGCTGCGCCTCTACCGCGACGCCAACCCCGCCCCGCGCAAGACATTCGCCCCGAAGGGATAACCCATGGCCGTCACCGTCTCGCTCGTCGCCCTGTTCGGGCTGGTCCTGTTCTTCCTCCTCCGCTCCAAGACCCTCGGCTACGGCTCCGCGTTCGTCGCCATGATGTTCGGCTTCTTCCTCGCCTCCACCGGCGCATCCGGCCCCATGAACGAACTCACCACCGCGATCATCAAGGCCGTCTCGGACATGGGGGGCCAGGGATGAACGAACCCCTCACCTACCGGCACTGGGCCATCGACCTCGCCCCCAAGGCAGCGCCCGCGCTGGCCACCACGACCGTGCTCATCCTGGGCCGGATCTGGAACGCCAACGGCGCCGAACATTCCGTCGGCAACGCGGCCCTGATGGTCGTCCTCGCCACCGGGGCCGCGACGGCCGGCGCGTTCGCCTCGGGCGGCCGGTCCGGTGACAGCGTGATCGCCGGAACCGCGTTCGCCGCATCCGGTGGACTGGCCCTGGCCGGAGTCGCCGGATACGCCGATGGCCTCTCCCTGCCGATCCTGCTGTGGGCGCTCGCCACCGCCGTCGCCTACGGACTCGCCGCCCGCTACTGGCGCACCGACCGCCGCGAAACCGTCGCCCACCAGCGGCAGACCCTCGGCCGCCGAGAGGACCACGCCCACATCGAGCGCGTGGAAGCGCTGCGCGCCGGAGCACAGATCGAAGTCGCCCGCTCCGGCGTCGCCTACGCCGAACAGCTCGCCAGCGCCCTCATCACCCGCGCCGGCCTTCCCGGATTCAACCCGCAAGCCCTCACCGACGCAGGACTCCCGCAGCTTCCCACCGCCGAAAGGAAAGACCGATGACCGGACCCGAGCACTATCTTCAGGCCGAGGAGCTTCTCCAGGAGGCGTTGAGCAAGACCAGCGGATCCGACCTGGAGCGGTACTACGTCACCGCCGCGCAGGTCCACGCCACCCTCGCACTCGCGGCCGCCACGGCCTTCGCCCCGCACCGCCTCGGCGTGAACCGCGCAGAGTGGAAGGCCTGGCAGACCGTGGCCTGGACGCCGGAGGACCACTCGTGATGCGCCACTGGCCCACACCCGAAGCGGCGTACGCCACCGCGCCGAGCATCATCAGCGAGATCGGAAGGACCTTCCGAGGCGCCCGTGACTGCCTGCACGGAGTCCAGGTCCGCGAGTTCTGGCTCCGCAAGGCCGCGCTCCTGGACCGTATCGCCCTCACCGACGACGACCCCGTCAGCGGCGACGCCATCACGTGCGCGGTCGGAGCGGCCCGGCGGCTGATGGAGATCGACCATGCCGCCGGCCTCGGCCCGTCCGGCTACGCGGATGGGCCCTACACCCCCGACCACCCCGACAGCGTCCGCGAACCCCGCGGCTACGCCCGCCAGGAATACGCCCTCTGGATCCGCCACCACTGAGGAGAGAACGCCATGAGCACCAGCCCCGCCCTCAGCGCCACGCAGCACCCCACGATGCACACGCAGGTCGATGGCCTCAGCTACCGGCCCGAGCGCATCAGCGTGATCGCGGCCCTGTCCCACATCCGCAGCGCCCGCAAGAGCCCCAAGAACGTCGACGCGGTCAACGTCTACGCCTTCACCAGCCGCGACGGAATCCCGCTTCACGTCGTCTACATCCACCACACCCCGGGCCGCTGGCACGGCGTGAACGACGTCATCGATGTCTACGAGATCCCCACCGCCGCACTCACCGACCTCTAGCTATGCCCGGGGCGGTCGCCTCTCACCACAAGACCGCGACCGCCCCGGCTTCCCCAGTCCCTTCGCAGAAACAGGAGACCCCCAGCATGACACCAACCCCCACCCCGGCGCTGCTGCGCGCCGCCCTGGCCGCCGCAGAGCGCGGCTGGCCGGTCTTCCCGCTCCGGCCTGGGGACAAGCGGCCCGCCGGACACCCCGAACGCAACTGCCCCCACACCGGCCGCTGCACGGACGGCCACCGCACCCCCGAACAGCGCGCCACCCTCGACCACGGGCACATCGCTGCGTGCTGGCAGAGCGCCACGTACAACGTCGGCATCGCCACCGGCCCCGCCGGACTCCTGGTCGTCGACCTCGACATCCCCAAGGACGACGACGGGCCCGCGCCCGAGGACTGGGCGGGGGCGACCGATGGACTGGATGTGTTCGCCATGATCTGCGAGCGGGCCGGTGAGCGTTTGCCGACCGAGACGTTCATGGTGCGGACCCGCCGTGGCGGACAGCACCTGTACTTCACCGCCCCCGCCGAAAAGCAGCTACGTGGGAGCGCAGGACGGCTGGGGTGGAAGGTCGACACGCGAGCCTGGGGCGGGTACGTGGTCGCGGCTGGCAGCACCGTCGGCACCGGGTCCTACGAGATCATTCACGACGCACCCCCGGCCCCCCTCCCCACGTGGCTCGGTGACCTGCTCATCACGCCGCCAGCGCCCGCCCCCGTCCCTGTGGCCGTTCTCCGCTCCCGCATCGGCAAGGCAGACCGGTACGCGACGGCCGCCCTGAACGGTGAGGTTGCCAAGGTCGCTGCTGCCGTCACTGGCGCCCAGAACACGACGCTGTACAACGCGGCCTACGCCCTCGGCCGCCTCATCGCCGCGGGCGCCCTCACGGAGACGGAAGTCACCGACGCGCTCACCGCCGCTGCGCCGGAGGGGCTCGCGCCTTCCCGGATCGCGGCCAGCCTCCGCGACGGCATCCACCGCAGCGCCCGCAACACCCTGGGAGGAGCGGCGTGACCACACAGCCTGTGGACTCGGATCTGTGGGCCGGATTCGACGCCCTCGCCGCCGAGGAGGTAACCGGACCGGTCTGGGACGAGCCCGTCCCACTTACCGGCCGCCGGGAGCTTCCCGCCTTCCCCGTGGACACGCTCCCGCCGTGGCTGGCCACCATGGTGGCCGCCGTCGCCGAGGAGACCCAGACCCCTGCAGACCTCGCCGGATGCCTGGGCCTGGCCGTCATCGCCACGGCTGCCGGCGGACGGGCCGCCGTATGTGTACGCGGCCGGTGGCGCGAGCCGGTCAACCTCTACACCGCTGTGGCCCTGGACCCCGGCAACCGCAAGAGCGCCGTGTTCGCCCTGATGACCGAGCCACTCATGGCCGTAGAGAAGGCACTCGTGGAACTCTCCGGCCCGGCCCGCGCCGAGGCCGAGACCACCGCGCGCCTTGCCAAGGCTGCCGCCGACAAAGCAGCGGCCAAGGCAGCGAACGCCGAAGCGGGTATGCGAGACCAACTCACCGCCGAAGCCGTCGCTCTTGCCCAGGCCGCCGAGGAGATCAAGGTCCCCTGCAAGCCTCAGCTCGTCGCGGATGACGTGACGCCGGAGAACCTGGCCACCTTGCTTACCGAGCAGGAAGGCCGGATCTCCGTCCTCTCCCCGGAAGGCGGAATTTTCGAAATCATCTCGGGCCGTTACAGCGGGGCACCCAACATGGAGATCTTCCTCAAAGGCCATGCCGGGGACATGGTGAGGGTCAACCGGCAGGGCCGCGAAGCGCAGCACGTCGAACGCCCCGCAGTCACGATGGGCCTCGCCGTTCAACCTGAAGTCCTTGAATCCATCGGGCAGATCAAGGGGGCCGATGGCCGCGGACTGCTGGCCCGGTTCTTGTACGCGCAGCCCGAATCGCTGGTCGGTCGGCGCAACCTCACCCCGGACCTCATCCCCGACGATGTGGCCGACGCGTACACCCGGCAGCTCGGCGGGCTGGCCATGGCCCTGAATGGCTGGACCGACCCAGCGGTACTCACCCTCACACCCGAGGCCGATGCGGTCATGCTCGCCTACCAGAAGGTCACCGAATCCCGCATCGGGAAGGGCGGCTCCCTCTCGGGCATCGTCAAGTGGGCGAGCAAGCGAGACGGCGCGGTCGCCCGTATCGCCGGCCTGCTCCACCTGGCCACCCACCCCGACAACGGGTGGACCCGACCGATCGCCGCCGCCACGCTTGCGGATGCCAGCCGTCTCGGGGACTACTTCACCGCCCACGCGCAGCACGTATTCGACGCTATGGGCGCCGACCCGGCGCAGGAAGCAGCGCGCCAGCTCCTCACCCACATCAGGGACGCGAGGCTGAGCGGATTCACCAAGCGGGACCTGTTCCGCCAGCTCTCCCGCGGAGACTTTCCAGCCATGGCCGACCTCGATCCGGCCCTGGCCCTGCTGGAGGAACACGGCTGGCTCCGTCAGCAGCCCCCGATCCCGCGCACCGGACGCGGAGGCCGGCCACCCTCCCCGAAGTACGACACGCACCCCCGCCTCGTGCGTGGCGACGCCTGACAGAACCCCGGTCAGACCGACACAACTGACAGAACCTCCGACCTAGCGCGCTGACCTGCGTAAACAGCCCTTCCGGCCGTCGTGACAAAACCTCTGGAAACCCTGACAGAACCCACCCTCAGACCGTGGCAGAGCTCACCGCCGGAGGTTCTGTCAGAGTTTCCGCGAGTTTTGTCAGAGCTGCTCCAGGCCTGGAACTCGAAGGTCAGCGCGCTCTCACCCAGGTTCTGTCAGTTCTGTCAGTGGTCCGAGGGTTTCTGCTCCGCAACCCATCCCCTTGTCTCCCTGAAGGAGCCTCGCCGTGGCCAAGCCTCGCGACGAAATGCTGACCATCCCACAGGTGGTCGAAGAAATCGGTGTTCCGCGAGCCACGTTCTACCGCTGGCGGCAGTGCAAGAAGGGTCCCAAGTCCATCAAGCTCCCGAACGGGTCCGTGCGCATCCGGCGGTCTGAGCTGACCCGTTGGCTGGAGATGCGAGAGGAAACCGCGTGACGAACGGCGCTGATTCCGGGTCCGAGCAGATCAATGGCTCGGGCCCGGAAGGGTTTTCCCTCGACATCCGGCTATGGAATGTGACCAAGGCCCAGAGCAAGACCCGCCCCTATCAACTTCGCTGGATCGTAGGAGGCAAGGTCAGCAGTAAGACGTTCGCGACCGTGGCGCTTGCTGGAAGCCGCCGGTCCGAACTGTGGTTGGCCATGAAGCGCGGCGAGGCCTTCCGTATCAAGGACGGCCTGCCTGAGTCTGAAGTCCGAGCCGCCGCGCGGGTCGCAGAGCCCGAGGATGCCCGCGAGGAACTGTCCTGGTTCACGTTCTGCCGTGAGTACATGGCCATGCGCTGGCCCACAGCTGCTGCCAAGACTCGTGAGGGCATCGCGGACGGCCTCGCGGCGGTGACCCTGGCCATGGTGGAGCAGGACAAGCAGATGCCCGAGGTGGAGGAACTGCGCCTCGCTTTTCGCTGGGCCGTTGTGCCAGCGAACGCCGAGCTGGAGCCGCCGGCCGAACTCGATGACGCTCACCAATGGCTGTCAGAACGAGCGCTGCTCGTTTCGGCTCTGGAGGACCCGAAGATCCTGCGAGACGTCCACTACCGCCTCTCGTTCAAGCTGGATGGTGCGCCGGCCGCGGGGGAGACGGCACGCCGGCGGCGCCGAGCCCTGAATACGGCGGTGGAGTACGCCATCGAGCGGAAGCTTCTGATGGAGAACCCCCTTGTGGCACTCAAGAAGGTGAAGACCTCGGCGTCGGACCGCGTGGACCCGCGGGTTCTCGTGAACAAGACACAGGCCGCCCAGCTGCTGGCCGCGGTCTCCTACATCGGGACATGGGACCGCAAGAAGGGGCGCCGACTGGTCGCCTTCTTCGCCGTCATGTACTTCGCGGCGCTCCGCCCGAGTGAGGCTGTGGGGCTGAAGCAGAGGGACTGCCACTTGCCCGACCAGGGGTGGGGGACACTCACCCTCCGCGATACGAATCCAGTGTCCGGGAAGCAGTGGACCGACAGTGGCGAGCGCCACGACAAGCGAGGCCTGAAGTCCCGCGAAGCCAAGGAGGACCGCCCGGTCCCGATCCCGCCGCCGCTGGTCGCCATACTCCGTGACCACCTTCGAGAGTTCGGCACCGCCAAGGACGGCAGGCTGTTTACGAACGAGCGGCTCGGCCTGGTCGGCAGCAGCACCTACTGGCGCGTCTGGAAGGACGCCCGCGAGTACGCTCTCCCGCCGGACCTTCAGGAATCCATCCTCGGCGGCCGGCCGTACGACCTCAGGCACACCTGCATCACGACCTGGCTGAACGCTGGGGTTCCGGTAGCCGAAGTCGCCCGTCGGGTGGGCAACTCGCCCGAGGTAATCCACCGTGTCTATGAGGGCTGCATCTACGGACAGGAAGCAGCTATGAACTCGAAGATTGAAGCGGAGCTGGATTGGGAGTTCTAGCTGTTCAGCCGAGCATCCGCATTACCTGTTGGCCGAGCCCGACTGCGCCGGTGCCGATGCTGATTATCCCGTTGATGGAATTGATCCAATCGCGGAACCTGTCGACGAATCCTGCCTCGCGCATCGACTCGACGTGTTCGGGTCTTCGGATGACGGATCCGAAAAGAGCATCGAATGTCGCCTCAATGTCTTCGCGGCCTGTCACTCGGGCGACGTGCACTGCTTGGAGCATGGAGTGCAGGTGGGAAAGGAGCAAAATTCGGAGCTGCCCGGGGAGTGCAGCCGTGCCGACCTCGCTCATCATCTCGGTGATCAGGCTTTCGAGCCGTGCGAGGTCGTCTTCAGAGAAGAACTGGACCGGGTTGGCGCGATGCAATACGCGACTAACGGAGAGTAGCCCGTGGACGGCCGCGCTCTGGGGTATGTGCCCACCGTGGACGATTTCGGAGAACACCTGGTAGAGCGGCTTGCGTGCGGCGACTCCGGCTGCCGCCCTTTCAAGGAGGTCGAGGCCGTGGAGGAGGTGCTCTTCCTCGTCTTGCTCCTCGCCCAGGGCGCGTACCGCCGCGATGATTTGGCTGGGAAGCTGGATCACACTGGCGATGGCGTGTACGCCGTCCGCGGTGTTCTCGCCCACCTCAAGTGTTTGGGCGAACGCGGTCCATGCGAGGACCTGTTCCTGGTCTCGCTGGCCGGGGAACCTGGCGTGTACGGCGAGCAGTACGTCTCGAAGTCGCGCAGCTGGGTTGTCCTGTTGCGGTGCCATGGCGACACGTTAGGTGCTCGTTGATCGGCCGTCACTGGTTCCGACTGCTCTATCGCAGGTCTATCGCGATCAGTGCATAACAACGACAAAGACCTGGACTCAGTGGGACTGGGTCCAGGTCTTCGTGCTTGGCACTCGTGCAGGTCAGCGGGTGTTTCACGCTGGTCCAGCAGGAGTGCCCCCGGCAGGATTCGAACCTGCGCACACGGCTCCGGAGGCCGTTGCTCTATCCCCTGAGCTACGGGGGCGCGGTCGCCGGTGTTGCGGCGACGGGTTGAACACTACCAGCTTCCGTGGGGTGATCAGGAACTGGTTTCGGGGGGACGAGGGGGTGGGTCGCCCGCAGGGGGTGGAAGTGGCAAAAACCCGGACGCGGGGGCCCGGCTCGACCTACTCTCGAGTTGTGTCAGGCGTCTCGGGCCGGGTGCTTGTTGTCGACGACAACAAGGTCATCCGGCAGCTGATCAAGGTCAATCTCGAGCTGGAGGGCTTCGAGGTCGTGACCGCGAACGATGGTGCCGAGTGTCTGGACGTGGTCCATCGCGTGCGCCCCGACGTGATCACGCTCGACGTGGTCATGCCGCGGCTGGACGGGTTCGGGGCGGCCGCGCAGTTGCGGGCCGATCCGCGCACCAGGGACGTGCCCGTGGCCATCGTGAGCGCCTGCACGCAGCCGGAGGTGGAGGCGGGGATCGAGGCCGGGGTGGACGCCTTCCTGGCGAAGCCCTTCGAGCCCGCCGAGCTCGTGCGCGTCGTACGCAGGCTGGTCGAGCGCAAGGACCGGCGCGACGGGAGGAAAGGGGCGCCCGCCGGGCGGGGCAGGGGCTGACGTCGCGCCTCCTGTTCACATGGCGAAACCCTTCGTGGGATGACACTGCGTCTCCCCTAGGCTGGTCCCGTGACCCCCGCAGACCTCTCCCCTTGCGTCGTACGCGCCGTGCGCTGCGCCGTCGCGGACGGGGAGCTGGCCGCCGGTGCGGCACCGCCCGAGCGGGTCGTGATCGAGCGGACCCGGCCCGGCGGGGTGGGGGAGTACGCCACCCCCGTCGCCTTCCAGGTCGCCAGGACGGCCGGCTGTCCGCCCCGTGACGTGGCGGACGTACTGGCCCGCCGGCTCGGCGCGGAGCCCGGGATCGAGCGCGTCGAGGTCACCGGCGCCGGCTTCCTCAATTTCGTACTGGCCGCGCCCTGCGCGCCCTCCCTCGTCCGCGACGCCCTCCTCCGCGACATCGTCATCCGGGATGTGCGCGGCGGCGCCATGTTCGCCGCCCCCGAGGGCGAGCTCGCCCCCGATGATGAGCCCGCCCCCGACGACGAGCCCGCCCCCGACCACCCCACCGGGCCCCGGCCCGGCCCCGGGCTGCGCGAGCGCGTCGTGCGCCGCAGCGTCCTGCGGCTCGTGCACGCCCAGGGCGGTACCGCGCGCGACCTGCCCGCGAGCCTGCCCGTCGCCCCCCTCGCCAAGCGGGACGGCGACGTCGTCGCCCGGTACGGAGCCGACGCCGCGCACTGGCGGATGCTCTCCGTGCCGGCCCGCGAGACCCCCGTCTTCTCCGACGACCTGCTCCTCCAGGGCGAGGGCAACGAGTTCTTCCGGGTGCGCTACGCCCACGCCCGCAGCCGGGCCCTGCTCAGGAACGCCGACCAGCTGGGCTTCCACCCCGAGACCGGGGAGGTCCCCGACGCGCCCGCGCTGCTGCGCGCCCTCGCCGACCACCCCCTCGCCCTCGAGGCCGCCGCGCACCACCGTGCGCCCGAGCGCCTCACCCGGGACCTCGTCGAGCTGGCGGAGGCGCTGCTCGACTTCCAGTACCGCGTACTGCCCCGGGGCGACGAGAAACCCTCGGCCGCCCACCGCGCCCGGCTGGCTCTTGCCGAAGCCGCCGGGACGGTGCTGGCCGGCGGCCTGGCCCTGCTCGGCATAGACGCACCGACACGACTGTGAACCGCGAAGAGAGATACCGATGAGCCGTTCCGCGCACCCCGCCGGACCCCGCCACGCCGACGTCCTGCCCGAGGGGCACTACTCCCCGCCGCCCGCCGACCTGAACGCGCTGGACGAGAAGGTCTGGGCGCGGACCGTCACGCGCGACGACGACGGGGTCGTGTCCGTCGGCGGCATCGAAGTGACCAGGCTGGCCGAGGAGTTCGGCACGCCCGCGTACTTCCTGGACGAAGAGGACTTCCGGGCGCGGTGCCGGGCCTGGGCGCACGCCTTCGGTCCCGACGCCGACGTCTTCTACGCCGGGAAGGCGTTCCTCTCCAAGGCCGTCGTGAAGTGGCTGAAGGAAGAGGGGCTGAATGTCGACGTCTGCTCCGGCGGGGAGCTCGCCACCGCCCTCGCCGCCGGGATGCCCGCCTCCCGCATCGCCTTCCACGGCAACAACAAGTCCGAGGACGAGATCCGCAGGGCCGTCGGGGCCGGGGTCGGATGGATCGTCCTCGACTCCTTCCAGGAGATCGCCCGCGTCGCGCACATCGCCCGTGAGCTGGGCGTACGCCAGCCCGTGCAGATCCGCGTGACGGTCGGCGTCGAGGCGCACACGCACGAGTTCATCGCGACCGCCCACGAGGACCAGAAGTTCGGGATCGCCGTCGCGGACGGGTCCGCCGCCGAGGCGGTGCGGCGCGCGCTCGGGCACGACAGCCTGGAGCTGCTCGGCGTCCACTCCCACATCGGGTCGCAGATCTTCGACATGGCCGGCTTCGAGGTCTCCGCCAAGCGCGTCGTGCGGCTGCTCGCCGCCGTGCGCGACGAGCACGGTGTGGAGCTGCCCGAGATCGACCTCGGCGGCGGCCTCGGCATCGCCTACACCTCGAACGACGACCCGCGCGAGCCCCACGAGATCGCCAAGGCCCTGCACGAGATCGTGGCCCGGGAGTGCGAGAGCGCCGGGCTGCGCGCCCCCCGGATCTCGGTCGAGCCCGGCCGCGCCATCGTCGGCCCGACCGCCTTCACCCTCTACGAGGTCGGGACGATCAAGCCCCTCGAAGGACTCCGTACGTACGTGAGCGTCGACGGCGGGATGTCCGACAACATCCGCACCGCCCTGTACGACGCCGAGTACTCCATCTCCCTCGTCTCCCGCACCTCCACCGCCGAGCCCATGCTCGTACGCGTCGTCGGCAAGCACTGCGAGAGCGGCGACATCGTCGTGAAGGACGCCTTCCTGCCCGCCGACCTGGCCCCCGGCGACCTCCTGGCCGTCCCGGCCACCGGCGCGTACTGCCGCTCCATGGCCAGCAACTACAACCACGCGCTCCGCCCGCCGGTCGTCGCCGTGCGTGACGGACAGGCCCGAGTGATCGTCCGGCGCGAGACGGAGGAAGATCTCCTGCGTCTCGACCTCGGATAATGAAATCGGTGTCTCACTCAATGGACCGAGGATGGAAACTGCTGTCCATTGAGTGAGACTGGTTCCACCCGGCGCGCAACCCGCGCGCGGGGTACTGATGGAAGATCGAAAGGCGTAGGTCGAATGATGCGTACGCGTCCGCTGAAGGTGGCGCTGCTGGGCTGTGGAGTGGTCGGCTCAGAGGTGGCCCGCATCATGACGACGCACGCCGACGACCTCACGCAGAGGATCGGCGCGCCCGTGGAGCTCGCCGGTGTGGCGGTGCGCCGCCCCTCGAAGGTGCGCGAGGGCATCGACCCCTCCCTGATCACCACCGATGCGACCGCCCTCCTCAAACGCGGCGACATCGACATCGCCATCGAGGTCATCGGCGGCATCGAGCCCGCCCGCGGCCTGATCACCACCGCCTTCGAGCACGGCATCTCCGTGGTGTCCGCGAACAAGGCGCTGCTCGCCCAGGACGGCGCCGCGCTGCACGCGGCGGCCGAGCGGCACGGGCTGGACCTGTACTACGAGGCCGCCGTCGCCGGCGCCATCCCGCTGGTCCGCCCGCTGCGCGAGTCCCTCGCGGGCGACAAGATCAACCGGGTGATGGGCATCGTCAACGGCACGACGAACTTCATCCTCGACAAGATGGACTCGACCGGCGCCGGCTACCAGGAGGCGCTCGACGAGGCCACCGCCCTCGGGTACGCCGAAGCCGACCCGACCGCCGACGTCGAGGGCTACGACGCCGCCGCCAAGGCCGCGATCCTGGCCGGCATCGCCTTCCACACCCGCGTTCGCCTGGACGACGTGTACCGCGAGGGCATGACCGAGGTCAGCGCCGCCGACTTCGCCTCCGCCAAGCGGATGGGCTGCACGATCAAGCTCCTCGCCATCCTGGAGCGCGCCGCGGACGGCGAGTCCGTCACCGCCCGCGTCCACCCGGCGATGATCCCGCTCACCCACCCGCTCGCCTCCGTCCGCGAGGCGTACAACGCCGTCTTCGTCGAGGCGGAGGCCGCCGGGCAGCTCATGTTCTACGGGCCCGGCGCGGGCGGCGCGCCGACCGCGTCCGCGGTTCTCGGCGACCTCGTCGCCGTCGCCCGCAACAAGCTCGCCGAGGCAACGGGGCCCGGCGAGTCCGCGTACACCCAGCTGCCGGTCAGCCCCATGGGGGACGTCGTCACGCGCTACCACATCAGCCTCGATGTGGCGGACAAGCCGGGCGTCCTCGCCCAGGTGGCGACCACCTTCGCGGAGCACGGTGTCTCCATCGACACGGTCCGTCAGCAGGGCAAGGACGGCGAGGCCTCCCTCGTCGTCGTCACTCACCGCGCGCCCGACGCCGCCCTCTCCGGGACCGTCGAGGCACTGCGGAAGCTGGACACCGTCCGCGGTGTCGCCAGCATCATGCGTGTTGAAGGGGAGTAAGGACCCATGAGCAGCAATCGCACCCACCAGTGGCGCGGCATCATCGAGGAGTACCGGGACCGCCTGCCGGTCACGGACACGACCCCGGTGGTCACGCTTCGTGAGGGTGGCACTCCCCTCGTCCCCGCGCAGGTGCTCTCCGAGCGCACCGGCTGCGAGGTCCACCTGAAGGTCGAGGGGGCCAACCCCACCGGGTCCTTCAAGGACCGCGGCATGACCATGGCGATCACCAGGGCCAAGGAGGAGGGCGCCAAGGCGGTCATCTGCGCCTCCACCGGCAACACTTCGGCCTCCGCCGCCGCGTACGCGGTGCGCGCCGGAATGGTCTCCGCGGTGCTCGTGCCGCGCGGCAAGATCGCGCTCGGCAAGATGGGCCAGGCCCTCGTGCACGGCGCCAAGATCCTCCAGGTCGACGGCAACTTCGACGACTGCCTGAACCTGGCCCGCGCGCTCTCCGACAACTACCCGGTCGCGCTGGTCAATTCGGTCAATCCGGTGCGCATCGAGGGCCAGAAGACGGCCGCGTTCGAGATCGTCGACGCGCTCGGCGACGCCCCCGACATCCATGTGCTGCCCGTCGGCAACGCCGGCAACATCACGGCGTACTGGAAGGGCTTCAAGGAGTACAAGGCCGACGGCCTGTCCTCCCGTACGCCCCGCGTGTGGGGTTTCCAGGCCTCCGGCTCCGCGCCGATCGTGCGCGGCGAGATCGTCAAGGAGCCGCACACCGTCGCCACCGCGATCCGCATCGGCAACCCGGCCTCCTGGGAGTACGCCCTGCAGGCGCGCGACGAGTCGGGCGGCTTCATCGACGAGGTGACCGACCGCCAGATCCTGGCCGCCTACCGGCTGTTGGCCGCCCAGGAGGGCGTCTTCGTCGAGCCCGCCTCCGCCGCCTCGGTGGCCGGCCTGCTCAAGGCCGCCGAGCTGGGCCTGGTGGATCCCGGTCAGAAGATCGTGTGCACCGTCACCGGCAACGGCCTGAAGGACCCCGACTGGGCGATCGCGGGCGCTCCGCAGCCGGTCACCGTTCCGGTGGACGCCGAGGCCGCCGCCGTCCGTCTGGGTCTGGTCTAGGCCGGATCCGGTGCGGGGACCCGGCGCCCACGCGCCCGGTCCTGCCCGGTCCCGGGAGTAACGCACACCACGTGTGAGCCGGTTCCGGAGGGCTTCCGAGGCCCTCCGGAACCCGGCAACTCACCCCGTACGACAACAAAAGTGCGGCCGAAGCCGTCGAAGCCCGCGACACGCATCGTGCGCCTCCTGTGCGCCCTATGTCGCGAGAGAACCTTCCTTCGATACGCTGTACTTACATCCGCCACCGCGCATATGACGCGGTGCTGCCCCGAGGGCCTTCGGGTGTCGTACGTTCTCCAGTACATTCGCAGCGAGCCAGCGAAGAGCGAAGATCTCGCACAGTCACAAGGAGTGTCATCGGACGATGGCCGGTCCAGCGTTCCGCGCCGCCGCCGTACGGGTGCGCGTCCCCGCCAGCAGTGCCAATCTCGGCCCGGGCTTCGACGCCCTGGGCCTGGCCCTGGGGCTCTACGACGACGTAGTCGTCCGGGTGGCCGACTCCGGCCTGAACATCGACATCGCGGGCGAGGGCGCCGACACCCTCCCGCGGGACGAGAGCCACCTGCTCGTACGCTCCATGCGCACCGCCTTCGACCTGCTGGGCGGGCAGCCGCGCGGCCTCGAGGTCGTCTGCGCCAACCGGATCCCGCACGGCCGCGGCCTCGGCTCCTCCTCCGCCGCGATCTGCGCCGGCATCGTCGCCGCCCGCGCCGTGACCATAGGCGGCGAGGCCAGGCTCGACGACGCGGCGCTGCTGGAGCTCGCCACCGAGATCGAGGGACACCCCGACAACGTCGCCGCCTGTCTGCTCGGCGGATTCACCCTGGCGTGGATGGACGGCGGCAGTGCCAAGGCGATCCGAATGGAGCCCGCCGAGTCCATCGTTCCGGTGGTCTTCGTGCCGTCCAAGCCGGTCCTGACGGAGACCGCGCGCGGCCTGCTGCCGCGCAGCGTCCCGCACGTGGACGCGGCCGTCAACGCGGGCCGCGCGGGCCTGCTCGTGGAAGCCCTGACCAGGCGTCCCGAGCTGCTGCTGCCCGCCACCGAAGACCGGCTCCACCAGGAGTACCGGTCCCCGGCGATGCCCGAGAGCGTCGCCCTGGTGAACCGACTGCGGGCGGACGGGATCCCCGCGGTCATCTCCGGCGCGGGCCCCACGGTCCTCGCGCTGGTCGACAACGGCGCGGCCGACAAGGTCGCGCAGCTCGCGGGCGAGGGATGGGCGGCCAACCGGCTCGCCCTCGACGCCGCGGGCGCGAGCGTACTTCCGCTGGGCACCCAGGGCGGCTGAAGCCGTTCCCGTGGGGTGCGCAGCCGGTCAGGGGCGGGCGGCCAGGGCAGGCCGCCCGCGCGGAAGGGCGCGATTGCCGGTGATTGAGAGGGGGAATATCTATTGGATCCGGTAGTGTTAGTCTCAAGTGCGCATCGGAAGCCGCCATGGCTCGGTGCTCAGTGTCCCCATCCGGGACCACATTTCTTCCGGGAGCCTCCCCGACTGCTTTGATCACTTCCAGCAGTTTCGAGCACGCTCCGGAATCGGCGTGACATTCCCACGCTTTCAGCTCGGGGGCTTCTCGCCGGAACCACCCACGCACGTTTTCTCTCCGCCGTATCTCTATCGGCGGACCACCGCCCCGGCACGGTCCACACCTAGGACTGTTGTCGGACAGCACAACCGGTCGCCGAGCCAGACAGGCCGACGTCCGCTCCAGGGAAGGACCCTTCGTGAGCGACACCACCGATCTGATGGGCGCTGCCGACACCTCTGTCGACACCAGTGCCCCCGCCGCGGGCGCACCCAAGCGTCGCCGCACCGGCACCGGCCTTGACGGCATGGTCCTGGCCGAGCTGCAGCAGGTCGCGTCGGGCCTCGGGATCAGGGGCACCGCGCGGATGCGCAAGAGCCAGCTGATCGAGGTCATCAAGGAGGCGCAGGCGGGCAGCGGTGCTCCCAAGGCCGCGGCCCCCGCCGCCGGGGACACCGCCGAGGCCAAGCCGAAGCGCCGCGCCACCAGCAAGGCCCGTACGGGTGAGGCCGCCGCCGAGGCGCCCGCCGAGAAGCCTGCCGCGACGCAGGCGCAGATCGAGATCCCGGGCCAGCCGGCTGGGGGCCCCTCCCGCTCGAGCGCAGCCGAGAGCGGGGGAGACGACGCGCCGGCCGGCGAGCGCCGCCGCCGTCGGGCCACGGCCCCCACCGGCAGCCCGGAGGCCTCGGCCCCGGTCGCCGTGCAGGTCGAGCAGAAGACCGAGACCGTGACCGCCGCTCCCGCGCAGTCCGAGGTCAAGGCCGACGCCACGGCGGTCTCCGCCGGCCAGGCGCAGGGTCAGGACGGCGAGGGCCGCGGCCGTCGCGACCGCCGGGACCGCGCCGAGCGCGGCGACCGCCAGCGCGACCGCCGTGACCGCGGTGCCAAGGCCGACGACCAGGGCCAGGCCGGCCAGGGCCAGGCGGCCCCGCAGGGCGGCCAGGGCGGCGGCCGTCAGGACCGCGCCGACCGTCAGGACCGCCAGCAGCAGGGCGGCCGCGGCCAGGGCCAGGGCCAGGGTCAGCAGGGCCGTCAGGAACGTCAGGACCGCCAGGACAACGGCCCGCAGGACGACTTCGACGACGAGAGCGGCCGCCGTGGCCGTCGCGGCCGCTACCGCGACCGCCGTGGCCGTCGCGGCCGTGACGAGTTCGCCCCGAACGAGCCGCAGGTCGCCGACGACGACGTGCTGATCCCCGTCGCGGGCATCCTCGACATCCTCGACAACTACGCGTTCATCCGGACCTCGGGCTACCTGCCCGGTCCCAACGACGTGTACGTGTCCCTCGCCCAGGTCCGCAAGGCCGGCCTGCGCAAGGGCGACCACACCACCGGTGCGGTCCGTCAGCCCAAGGACGGCGAGCGCCGCGAGAAGTTCAACGCCCTCGTGCGTCTGGACTCGGTGAACGGCATGGCGCCCGAATCCGGCCGTGGCCGCCCCGAGTTCCAGAAGCTGACGCCGCTCTACCCGCAGGACCGGCTCCGTCTGGAGACCGACCCGGGCGTGCTGACCACCCGCATCATCGACCTCGTGTCGCCGATCGGTAAGGGCCAGCGCGGTCTGATCGTGGCCCCGCCGAAGACCGGCAAGACCATGATCATGCAGGCGATCGCCAACGCGATCACCACGAACAACCCCGAGTGCCACCTGATGGTCGTCCTGGTCGACGAGCGTCCGGAAGAGGTCACCGACATGCAGCGGTCGGTCAAGGGCGAGGTCATCTCCTCGACCTTCGACCGCCCGGCCGAGGACCACACCACCGTCGCCGAGCTGGCCATCGAGCGCGCCAAGCGTCTCGTCGAGCTGGGTCACGACGTGGTCGTCCTGCTGGACTCCATCACCCGTCTGGGCCGCGCGTACAACCTCGCGGCGCCCGCCTCCGGCCGCATCCTGTCCGGTGGTGTCGACTCGACCGCGCTGTACCCGCCGAAGCGCTTCTTCGGTGCCGCGCGCAACATCGAGGACGGCGGCTCGCTGACCATCCTGGCCACCGCGCTCGTCGACACCGGCTCGCGCATGGACGAGGTGATCTTCGAGGAGTTCAAGGGCACCGGCAACATGGAGCTCAAGCTCGACCGCAAGCTCGCCGACAAGCGCATCTTCCCGGCCGTCGACGTCGACCCGTCGGGCACCCGCAAGGAGGAGATCCTCCTCAACGCGGAGGAGCTCGCCATCGTGTGGAAGCTGCGCCGGGTGCTGCACGCGCTCGACTCGCAGCAGGCGATCGAGCTGCTGCTCGACAAGATGAAGCAGACGAAGTCGAACGCCGAGTTCCTGATGCAGATCGCGAAGACGACCCCGTCGGGCAAGAACGACGACTGAGGTCCGGGGCCGGGCGTCCGACGCCTGACCCGCGGCATCACCCCAGCAGCCCCCGCCGCACCAGCGGCGGGGGCTGCTGCGCGTCCCCAGGGCCTCGTACGGGCTCCCCGGGCGCGGCCGGTGCGGGCTTCACCACACGCCGCGCCGGAACCCTGCAGGGCGTTCGCCCGTCTGTGTGAGAGGGGCCCGCGCAGTGGACGGCGGCCCGGAACGGACCAGGGGACCGGACTCAGGGACTGAGGAGAGCATGACCGAGGACAGCAAGGGCCGCGGCCGACGTGCCGCGGGCCGGCGCCGACGCAAACCGGCGAAGCGCCGCAGGGCTCTCGTCATCGCCGCGTGGAGCGCAGCGGGGGTGGTCCTGCTGGGGGGCGCGGGCCTCGGCTACTTCTACTTCAAGCTCAACGGCAATCTGAAGACCGTCGACATCGACCAGGCCCTCGGCACCGACCGCCCGCAGAACGTCGACAACGGCTCGATGGACATCCTGGTCCTCGGTTCCGACTCCCGCGGCGGCGCCAACGGCGAGTACGGCCAGGACGACGGCGGCTCGGCCCGCTCCGACACCGCGATGATCGTGCACCTCTACGAGGGCCACAAGCAGGCCGCCGTCGTATCGATACCCCGCGACACCATGACGGCCCGGCCCGAATGCCCCACCGGCAAGGGCAAGACCGACCCCGGCGGCCCGCGCAAGCAGTTCAACGAGGCGTACACCATCGGCGGGGCCGCCTGCGCGGTCAAGACCGTCGAGAAGATGTCGGGGATCCGGATGGACCACTACATCGAGGTCGACTTCACGGGCTTCAAGAAGATCATCGACAACCTCGGCGGCGTCGACGTGACCACCACCAAGCCGATCAAGGACGGCGCCAGCCACCTCGAACTCGCCGCCGGCCCGAACCACCTCGACGGCGAACAGGCCCTCGGCCTCGTGCGGACCCGCAAGAGCGTCGGCGACGGCAGCGACCTGGGCCGAATACAGCTCCAGCAGGCCTTCATCAAGGCACTGATCAAGCAGGTCAAGAGCATCGGGGTGTTCGACAACCCGAAGCGGCTGGTCGACCTCGCCGACTCCGCGACCAAGGCGCTCACCACCGACAAGTCGCTCGGCGACGTGAAGTCCCTCATGGGCTTCGCCCAGGGCCTGCAGGGCATCGAGGCCCAGAACATGCACATGATCACCCTGCCGGTCACGGTGGACCCGCGCGACGCCGACCGCGTCGCCCCGCTGACGAAGGAGTCGAAGCTGGTCTGGGAAGCGCTGCTCGCGGACCAGCCGATCCCGGCCGAGGCCACCGAGAAGTCCATGGGGGACAAGGGCACCGTCGGCGGCATCGTCCAGTAGCGAGCCCCTGCTCAGCCGGCTTTCGGACGCATTCCGCGAGGGCGCGGAATAGACGGCGGCCCCCCTCCGTTGAGGGAGGCGTCCTCAGAATTTTGACAGGCAGCCCGGTCCTGGCAGACTGGTCTGTCGGCCCCGGTTCACGCAGTGCGCAATTCGGCTCCTGCGACCCGGCGCCCTCCCGAATCTAGGAGACACCTTGAAGCGCGATGTTCACCCCGAGTACGTCGAGACCCAGGTCAGCTGCACCTGTGGCGCGTCGTTCACCACCCGTAGCACCCTGACCGAGGGCTCCATCCGAGCCGAGGTCTGCTCCGAGTGCCACCCGTTCTACACGGGCAAGCAGAAGATCCTCGACACCGGTGGCCGCGTGGCCCGCTTCGAGGCGCGCTTCGGCAAGGGTGCGGCCAAGAAGTAGCGCGACCCAGGCGCCGGTCACCGGCCGCCCCCTGTCCACTCGGGGGCGGCCGGACCGGCGCCTTTGTCGTCGTCTCGCCAAGTCACCCCGTTCGTACTTTCACCACAGGAGCCCCCGATGTTCGAGGCGGTCGAGGAATTGGTCGGCGAACACGCCGATCTTGAGAAGAAGCTCGCCGACCCTTCGGTCCACTCGGATCAGGCCAACGCGCGCAAGCTGAACAAGCGCTACGCGGAGCTGACCCCGATCATCGCGACCTTCCGTGCCTGGAAGCAGTCGGCCGAGGACATCGAGACGGCCAAGGAGTTCGCGGCCGACGACCCGGACTTCGCCGCCGAGGTCAAGGAGCTGACCCAGCAGCGCGAGGAGCTCACCGAGAAGCTCCGTCTGCTGCTGGTCCCGCGTGACCCCAGCGACGACAAGGACGTGCTCCTGGAGGTCAAGGCGGGCGCGGGCGGCGACGAGTCGGCGCTCTTCGCCGGCGACCTGCTGCGCATGTACCTGCGCTACGCCGAGCGGGTGGGCTGGAAGACCGAGATCATCGACGCCACCGAGTCCGAGCTCGGCGGCTACAAGGACGTCCAGGTCTCCGTCCGCACCAAGGGCGGCAACGGCGCCACCGAGCCCGGCCAGGGCGTGTGGGCCCGCCTGAAGTACGAGGGCGGCGTGCACCGCGTCCAGCGGGTTCCGGCCACCGAGTCCCAGGGCCGCATCCACACCTCCGCCGCCGGCGTGCTCGTCACCCCGGAGGCCGAGGAGGTCGAGGTCGAGATCAACATGAACGACCTCCGCATCGACGTGTACCGCTCGTCCGGCCCCGGCGGCCAGTCCGTCAACACCACCGACTCGGCCGTCCGCATCACGCACCTCCCGACCGGTGTGGTCGCCTCCTGCCAGAACGAGAAGAGCCAGCTCCAGAACAAGGAGCAGGCCATGCGCATCCTGCGCTCGCGCCTGCTGGCCGCCGCCCAGGAAGCCGCCGAGCAGGAGGCCTCCGACGTGCGCCGCAGCCAGGTGCGCAGCGTGGACCGGTCCGAGAAGATCCGTACGTACAACTACCCGGAAAACCGGATCTCGGACCACCGGACCGGTTTCAAGGCGTACAACTTGGACCAGGTGCTCGACGGTGACCTCGACCCGGTCATCCAGGCCTGCGTGGACACCGACTCCGCAGCCAAGCTCGCGGCCGCGCACTGACCTGATCCCCGCTCCACCCCCCCCCGTTCGACAGCAGCCCGGAGGACCAGCGTGAACTTGCTGCTTGCCGAGGTGGCCCAGGCCACCCAGCGGCTGGCCGCCGCCGGCGTGCCCTCACCGCGTTTCGACGCGGAGGAGCTCGCGGCCTTCGTGCACGGCGTCAAGCGGGGGGAACTGCACCACGTCAAGGACGCGGACTTCGACGCCCGCTACTGGGAGGCCGTCGCCCGCCGCGAGGCGCGCGAGCCGCTCCAGCACATCACCGGCCGCGCCTTCTTCCGGTACCTGGAGCTCCAGGTCGGGCCCGGGGTGTTCGTGCCCCGTCCCGAGACCGAGTCGGTCGTCGACTGGGCCATACACGCCGTCCGGGCGATGGACGTGGTCGAGCCGATGATCGTGGACCTGTGCACCGGCTCCGGCGCCATCGCGCTCGCCATGGCGCAGGAGGTGCCGCGCTCGCGCGTGCACGCGGTCGAGCTGTCCGAGGACGCCCTGCGGTGGACCCGCAAGAACGCCGAGGGCTCCCGGGTCACGGTCCACCAGGGTGACGCCCTGAGCGCCCTGCCGGAGCTCGACGGCCAGGTCGACCTGGTCATCTCCAACCCGCCGTACATCCCGCTCACCGAGTGGGAGTACGTCGCCCCCGAGGCCCGCGACCACGATCCGGAGATGGCGCTCTTCTCCGGCGAGGACGGCCTCGACACCATCCGCGGCATCGAGCGCACCGCCCACCGGCTGCTGCGACCCGGCGGCATCGTCGTCATCGAGCACGCCGACACCCAGGGCGGCCAGGTCCCGTGGATCTTCGCCGAGCAACGGGGCTGGGCCGACGCGGCCGACCACCCGGACCTCAACAACCGTCCCCGCTTCGCGACCGCGCGCAAGGCACTGCCGTGACCGGCGCCACGATCCCCGCCACCCCCCTGCTGCACGAGGAGGCCCGCTGATGGCCCGGCGATACGACTGCAACGACGCGACGGACCGTAAGACGGGTCTGCGTGAAGCCGCATCCGCCGTGCGCCGCGGCGAGCTCGTCGTGCTGCCCACCGACACCCTGTACGGGATCGGCGCGGACGCCTTCAGCCCGGAGGCCGTCCACGACCTGCTCGCCGCCAAGGGGCGGGGCCGCGGCATGCCCACCCCGGTGCTCATCGGCTCCCCGAACACCCTGCACGGCCTCGTCACGGACTTCTCCGAGCAGGCGTGGGAGCTCGTCGACGCCTTCTGGCCGGGCGCGCTGACGCTGGTCGCCAAGCACCAGCCGTCCCTGGCGTGGGACCTGGGGGACACCTTCGGCACCGTCGCCGTCCGCATGCCCCTGCACCCCGTCGCGATCGAGCTGCTGACCGAGGTCGGCCCGATGGCGGTGTCCTCGGCCAACCTGTCCGGGCAGCCGGCGCCCGAGGACTGCGACGCCGCGCGCGAGATGCTCGGGGACTCCGTGTCCGTGTACCTGGACGGCGGCCCGACGCCCGGCATCCAGCCCTCGTCGATCGTCGACGTCACCGGGAAGGTTCCCGTCCTGCTGCGGGAGGGCGCGCTCAGCGCCGAGCAGCTGCGGGAGGTCGTACCCGACCTCGAGGTCGCCCCGTGAGCCCTGAGGGGCGTGGCATAGCTGGGGGAAACACTTTCCGCATACTCCACGTCAGCACCGGCAACGTGTGCCGCTCGCCGATCACCGAGCGGCTGACGCGGCACGCCCTGTCGCACCGGCTGGGCGGGATCGTCACCGGCGACCTCATCGTGGAGAGCGCCGGTACGTGGGGCCACGAGGGCGCCCCGATGGAGGCCAACGCGGCCGCCGTCCTGGCGGACTTCGGGGCCGACGCCTCCGGTTTCACCGGGCGCGAGCTGCTGGACGAGCACGTCATACGCGCCGATCTCGTCCTGACCGCCACCCGTGACCACCGGGCGCAGGTCATCTCGATGGGCCACTCCGCCGGCCTGCGGACCTTCACGCTGAAGGAGTTCACCCGGCTGGTGCGGGCGATAGATCCGGCCACGCTGCCGCCGCTCGACGACGGCATGGCGGAGCGCGCGCGGGCGCTGGTGCGGGCCGCCGCGGCGCTGCGCGGGTGGCTGCTGGCGCCCTCGCCGGACGCCGACGAGGTGTACGACCCGTACGGCGCGCCGATCACCTTCTTTCGCTCGATCGGCGACGAGATCAACCAGGCGCTGGACCCCGTGGTCACGGCCCTGACGGGCGTCACGGCCGCGCGCTGACCCTGCCGGGCCCGCCGGGGGCTCCGCAGGTCCCGAGCCTCAAGCGCCGGCCGGGCTCAAAGATCGGGGCTCCGCCCCCAGCCCCCGCGCCTCAAACGCCGGCGGGGCTGAAATGTGTCGGCGGGGCTGAAAGATCGGGGCTCCGCCCCGGACCCCGCGCCTCAAACGCCGGCGGGGCTGGATGTGTGCCGGCGAGGCTGGATCTGTGCCGGTGGGGCTGGATGTGTGTCGGCGGGGCCGGACGTGGCGCCGCAGGGCGGGGTGAGGGTCGCGGGCCTACAGTGGCTGGTACCCGGTACCACCTGGAGTCGTGCCATGAGCGTCCTCACCCAGCCCACGGACCTGCTGCGGCAGCAGGATCCGCAGATGGCCGACGTGCTCGACGGGGAGCGGCGGCGGCAGGCCGGCAGCCTGCAGCTGATCGCCGCCGAGAACTTCACCTCCGCCGCCGTGCTGGCCGCGCTGGGGTCGCCGCTCGCCAACAAATACGCCGAGGGGTACCCCGGCAACCGGTACCACGGTGGCTGCGAATACGCCGACCTGGCCGAGCAGACCGCCGTGGAACGGGCCAAGGCGCTGTTCGGGGCCGAACACGCGAACGTCCAGCCGCACTCCGGCTCCTCCGCCGTGCTGGCCGCGTACGCCGCGCTGCTGCGGCCCGGGGACACCGTGCTGGCGATGGGGCTCCCGTACGGAGGGCACCTCACCCACGGCTCGCCCGCGAACTTCTCCGGGCGCTGGTTCGACTTCGTCGGGTACGGGGTCGACGCCGAGACGGGTCTCATCGACTACCGGCAGGTGCAGGACCTCGCCCGCGCGCACCGCCCCAAGGCGATCGTCTGCGGGTCCATCTCCTACCCCCGCCACCCCGAGTACTCGGCCTTCCGGGAGATCGCCGACGAGGTCGGGGCCTACCTGATCGCCGACGCGGCCCACCCGATCGGGCTGGTGGCCGGCGGGGCCGCGCCCAGCCCCGTGCCCTACGCCGACGTCGTCTGCGCGACCACGCACAAGGTGCTGCGCGGACCGCGCGGCGGGATGGTCCTGTGCGGCGCCGAGTTCGCCGAGCGCATCGACCGGGCGGTGTTCCCGTTCACCCAGGGCGGTGCCCAGATGCACACCATCGCCGCCAAGGCCGTGGCCTTCGGCGAGGCGGCCCGGCCGGCCTTCACCACCTACGCCCACCGGGTCGTCGCCAACGCCCGGGCGCTGGCCGGCGCCCTCGAAGAGCACGGATTCACCCTCACCACCGGCGGCACCGACACCCATCTGATCACCGCCGACCCGGCGCCGCTGGGCATGGACGGTCCGACCGCGCGCGGCCGGCTGGCCGCCGCGGGGATCGTCCTCGACACCTGCGCCCTCCCGTACGGGGACCAGCGCGGGGTCCGGCTGGGCACGGCGGCGGTGACCACCCAGGGGATGGGCGAGGCGGAGATGAGCAGGATCGCGGCGCTGTT
Organism: Streptomyces sp. NPDC005533; assembly: GCF_042871845.1. Lineage (NCBI taxonomy): Bacteria > Bacillati > Actinomycetota > Actinomycetes > Kitasatosporales > Streptomycetaceae > Streptomyces > Streptomyces sp. NPDC005533. The sequence goes on from NZ_JBIAJH010000001.1 coordinate 46,624, forward strand.
CGCCGCGAGCCTGCGCGGGGACGGCGCGAAGACCCGTACGGAGGTCAATGAGCTGGCGCAGGAATTTCCCCCTTACGGGGAGTAAGTGGGACAAGAGGGGCGTAGTGGAACCGGGATACGGGCCCCTCGCGTCCTCTGGGGAGGGGACATCGCAGCTAATGTGTGGGGCTGAGATGGCCGGCGATACATCTGGGGCAGCCCGTGCGTGAATATCTGCTGACGCTTTGCGTCACGGTCGCGGTGACCTACCTGCTGACCGGGCCCGTGCGGAAGTTCGCGATCGCGGCCGGGGCCATGCCGGAGATCCGTGCCCGCGACGTGCACCGAGAGCCCACGCCACGGCTGGGCGGCATCGCCATGTTCGGCGGTCTGTGCGCGGGCCTGCTCGTCGCCGACCACCTGCGCAACCTCAACGGCGTCTTCGAGCTGTCGAACGAACCGCGCGCCCTGCTCTCCGGCGCGGCCCTGATCTGGCTGGTCGGCGTGCTCGACGACAAGTTCGAGATCGACGCCCTCATCAAGCTCGGCGCGCAGATGATCTCCGCCGGCGTGATGGTCATGCAGGGCCTGACGATCCTGTGGATCCCGGTCCCCTTCTTCGGCACGGTCGCGCTCACCCAGTGGCAGGGCAACCTGCTCACCGTGGCCCTCGTGGTGATCACCATCAACGCGGTGAACTTCGTCGACGGCCTCGACGGCCTGGCCGCCGGCATGGTCTGCATCGCCGCCGCGGCGTTCTTCCTGTACGCGTACCGGATCTGGTTCGGCTACGGCATCGAGGCGGCCGCCCCGGCCACCCTCTTCGCCGCGATCCTGATGGGCATGTGCCTCGGCTTCCTGCCGCACAACATGCATCCCGCGCGGATCTTCATGGGCGACTCCGGCTCGATGCTGATCGGACTGGTGCTCGCTGCCGCCGCCATCTCCATCACCGGCCAGGTGGACCCCGACGCCCTCGCCCTGTACGCGCAGGGCGAGCGCAACGCGACGCACGCGATGCTCCCCGTCTTCATCCCGCTGATCCTGCCCCTGACGATCATCGCGATCCCGATGGCGGACCTGGTCCTGGCCATCGTGCGGCGTACGTGGAAGGGCCAGTCGCCCTTCGCGGCCGACCGCGGACACCTCCACCACCGGCTGCTGGAGCTCGGGCATTCGCACAGCCGCGCGGTCCTGATCATGTACTTCTGGTCGGGGCTCATCGCCTTCGGCACGGTGGCGTATTCGGTGCATTCCGCCACCATGTGGATCGTGCTCGCGATCGCCGCGCTCAGCGCCCTGGGCCTGATCCTGTTGCTCCTGCCGCGCTTCACCCCGCGCACCCCGCGCTGGGCGGAGGGTCTGGTTCCGCCGCGGTACCGGCACGCCGCACGGGCGGCCGAGGCGGCCGCGGAAGCGGCCGCACTGGATGCCTCGGGCGCGGAGCCGCAGCCCGCCAGGCCGATCGCGGCGGGCGTCTCCGGCGTCAACGGGGCGACCGCCGTGGGCCCCCGTTCGCGCTTCCCCGACCGGCGTAAGGCTGAATCCACCCGCTGACAGCCGCGTCGCATGTCGGACATGGATGCCCTTTACCAGACAACCCGCACGCCTGTCGCGCACACACGCGCAGGGTCCCTCTCATGTGTGACAGTGAGCACACCGGGCAGGTAAAGCTCTCATCAAATAGTTTGTGATACCGTTCACTAAACCCGGCGACAGAGCCGAAGGACCGTAGTGCGACGGCCCCTTGGCCCGAGGTTCCCTCTCGGACCGGGCTTACGCTCGTCCCGTACGAGTCCCGTGCCCCCACCACCACGCGGAGCAAACCGCCATGCGGTCAGATGACGTCCGATCCCTCCTGCAAGCCGCCGTACCCACGGCTGTCGCCGGCGCTCTCGCCGCAGCGATCAGCGCGTTGGTCGTCGGGGGCAAGGGCGCGGTCGGGGCCGTCGTCGCGACGCTGGTCGTGATTCTTTTCATGGGCATCGGATTCGTCGTTCTGCAGCGCACGGCGAAGTCACTCCCGCACCTTTTCCAGGCCATGGGGCTCATGCTCTACACGGCCCAGATCCTGCTGCTTTTCGTGTTCGTCGCGGTGTTCAAGAACACCACCCTGTTCAATCCCAAGGCCTTCGCCATCACGCTCGTCGCCACCACCCTGGTGTGGATCGGCGCGCAGACGCGTGCTCATATGAAGGCCAAGATTCTTTACGTCGAACCGGACTCGGTGAAGGGCGACAAGCCCGAAAATCCGGGGCCGAAGTCGTGAAGGGTAGGGCCGGGATAAGCGGGCGTTCGAGATCCTGCTATCGTCCGGTGCTGCCAACTGCGGCACTGCGGGCGCGGGCATCTGAGCTGACGCCTGTCCCATCGCGAGGCTCGATGCCTGACCGCCGCCCCCACACCCGTAACACCAGTCCAGTGCCGAACAGCGGCTGTCCGCCGCGCCGACACAACGAGGTTGCCGTACCTATGCGCCACGCTGAAGGAGCCCGCGGTGAGTGCTGACCCGACGACGGTGCTCGCCTTCGAGACCGACTGCCACATCTTCGACGGTTGTGGCTTCCCGGCTCCCGGCCTGCACTCGTTCCTGTTCCAGCCGATCTTCGGCGACGCGGACAGCAACTTGTACTTCAACAAGACGATGCTGCTGGCCCTTCTCGGCTCCGTCATCATCGTCGGCTTCTTCTGGATGGCTTTCCGCAAGCCGAAGGTCGTCCCGGGCAAGCTGCAGATGGTCGCCGAGGCCGGCTACGACTTCGTGCGCCGCGGCATCGTCTACGAGACGCTCGGCAAGAAGGAGGGGGAGAAGTACGTCCCCCTGATGGTCTCCATCTTCTTCTTCGTCTGGGTCATGAACCTCTGGTCGATCATCCCGCTCGCCCAGTTCCCGGTGACCTCGATCATCGCGTACCCGGCCGGCCTCGCGCTGATCGTCTACGTGATCTGGATGAGCGTGACGTTCAAGCGCCACGGCTTCGTCGGCGGCTTCAAGAACCTGACCGGCTACGACAAGTCGCTCGGCCCGGTCCTCCCGCTCGTCATGGTCATCGAGTTCTTCTCGAACGTCCTGGTCCGGCCCTTCACCCACGCGGTCCGACTGTTCGCGAACATGTTCGCCGGTCACACCCTGCTGCTGCTGTTCACCATCGCCAGCTGGTACCTGCTGAACGGGATCGGCATCGCGTACGCGGGCGTCTCGTTCGTCATGGTCATCGTGATGACCGCGTTCGAGCTCTTCATCCAGGCTGTCCAGGCGTACGTCTTCGTCCTCCTGGCCTGCAGCTTCCTCCAGGGCGCGCTCGCCGAGCACCACTGAGCCACGCCCGCCCCGCTCAGCACCCCGTATTCGTCCGGTGGCCAACCCCCACCGGTCCGTGAAAGAGAAGGAAGAACTGGCATGTCCCAGACCCTTGCCGCCGTCACCGGCTCCCTCAGCTCCGTTGGTTACGGTCTCGCGGCCATCGGCCCCGGCGTCGGCGTCGGCATCATCTTCGGTAACGGCACGCAGGCCCTTGCCCGTCAGCCCGAGGCTGCCGGTCTGATCCGTGCCAACCAGATCCTCGGCTTCGCCTTCTGTGAGGCGCTCGCCCTCATCGGTCTGGTCATGCCGTTCGTCTACAGCTGACGAACCGCGATCACTAGTCCGAACCGACGAAAGGCACTGATGTGAACCTCCTGGTTCTCGCGGCTGAGGGTGGAGAGAACCCCCTCGTTCCGCCGATCCCCGAGCTCGTCATCGGTCTGATCGCCTTCGTCATCGTCTTCGGTTTCCTCGCGAAGAAGCTCCTCCCGAACATCAACAAGGTTCTGGAAGAGCGCCGCGAGGCCATCGAGGGCGGTATCGAGAAGGCGGAAGCCGCTCAGACCGAGGCCCAGAGCGTCCTGGAGCAGTACAAGGCCCAGCTCGCCGAAGCCCGGCACGAGGCCGCGCGCCTGCGCCAGGAAGCGCTGGAGCAGGGCACTGCGCTCAAGGAAGAACTGCGCGCAGAGGGCCAGCGGCAGCGTGAGGAGATCATCGCTGCCGGCCACGCCCAGATCCAGGCGGACCGCAAGGCCGCTTCCCACGCGCTGCGTCAGGACGTGGGCAAGCTCGCCACCGATCTGGCCGGAAAGCTCGTCGGCGAGTCCCTTGAGGACCACGCCCGACAGAGCCGCACCATCGACCGCTTCCTCAGCGAGCTTGAGGAGAAGGCCGAGGCGGCCCGATGAACGGAGCGAGCCGCGAGGCGCTGGCCTCCGCGCGTGAGCGTCTCGACGCGCTGACGGACAACACGTCCGTCGACGCGGCGAAGCTCGCCGATGAGCTGGCCGCCGTCACCGCGCTGCTCGACCGTGAGGTCTCGCTGCGTCGGGTCCTCACCGACCCGGCGCAGTCCGGCGAGGCCAAGGCCGAGCTGGCCCGGCGGCTGCTCGGCGGCCAGGTCGGCGGGGAGACCCTCGACCTGGTGTCCGGCATGGTCCGGTCCCGCTGGTCGCAGTCCCGCGACCTGGTGGACTCGCTGGAGGAGCTGGCGGCCACCGCCGACCTCACGGCGGCCCAGCAGGCCGGCGCGCTCGACGACGTCGAGGACGAGGTGTTCCGGTTCGGCCGGATCGTCTCCTCGAGCCCCGAGCTGCGTTCCGCGCTGACCGACCGCGCGGCCACCGCCTCCGCCAAGAGCGCGCTGCTGCGCAGCCTGCTCGGCGGCAAGGTGAACGCCGTCACCGAGCGCCTGGTGATCCGTCTTGTCACGCACCCGCGTGGACGTAGCCTGGAAGCGGGACTCGAGTCCCTTTCCAAGCTCGCCGCCGAGCGCCGTGACCGCATGGTCGCCACCGTGACCAGCGCGGTTCCGCTCAGCGACGTGCAGAAGGCACGCCTCGGCGCGGTGCTGGCCAAGCTGTACGGCCGCCAGATGCACCTGAACCTCGACGTGGACCCCGAGGTCCTCGGCGGGATCTCGGTGCGAGTCGGCGACGAGGTCATCGACGGCACCATCGCGGACCGCCTCGCAGAGGCGTCCCGCCGCATGGCCGGCTGACCAGCCACCAAAAGAACAAAGCATTCCTAGCGGCCCGGTTGGGCCGTGCAGAACTTGCAGAAGATTCCTGGGGGTCGCCCCCAGACCCCTAAGAAGCTTCAGGCCCAACAAGGAGAGCAGGGAACCCAGATGGCGGAGCTCACGATCCGGCCGGAGGAGATCCGGGACGCACTGGAGAACTTTGTCCAGTCGTACCAGCCGGACGCGGCCTCGCGCGAGGAGGTCGGAACGGTCAGCGTTGCCGGCGACGGCATCGCGAAGGTGGAGGGCCTGCCCTCCGCCATGGCGAACGAGCTGCTGAAGTTCGAGGACGGCACCCTCGGTCTCGCCCTCAACCTCGAGGAGCGCGAGATCGGTGCGGTCGTCCTCGGCGAGTTCAGCGGTATCGAGGAGGGCCAGCCGGTGCAGCGCACCGGTGAGGTGCTCTCCGTCGGCGTCGGCGAGGGCTACCTCGGCCGCGTCGTCGACCCGCTCGGCAACCCGATCGACGGTCTCGGCGAGATCGCGACCGAAGGCCGCCGCGCCCTCGAGCTGCAGGCCCCCGGCGTCATGGTCCGCAAGTCGGTCCACGAGCCGATGCAGACCGGCTACAAGGCCATCGACGCGATGGTCCCCGTCGGCCGCGGCCAGCGTCAGCTGATCATCGGTGACCGCCAGACGGGTAAGACCGCCCTGGCCGTCGACACGATCATCAACCAGCGCGACAACTGGCGCTCCGGCGACGTGAACAAGCAGGTTCGCTGCATCTACGTCGCCATCGGCCAGAAGGGCTCGACCATCGCGTCCGTTCGCGGCGCCCTGGAAGACGCCGGCGCGCTCGAGTACACGACGATCGTCGCCGCCCCGGCGTCCGACCCGGCCGGCTTCAAGTACCTGGCGCCGTACACCGGTTCCGCCATCGGCCAGCACTGGATGTACGCCGGCAAGCACGTCCTGATCATCTTCGACGACCTGTCGAAGCAGGCCGACGCCTACCGCGCCGTGTCGCTGCTGCTGCGCCGCCCGCCGGGCCGCGAGGCCTACCCGGGTGACGTCTTCTACCTGCACTCCCGTCTGCTGGAGCGCTGCGCGAAGCTGTCCGACGACATGGGTGCCGGTTCGATGACCGGTCTGCCGATCGTCGAGACCAAGGCGAACGACGTGTCGGCGTTCATCCCGACCAACGTCATCTCCATCACCGACGGCCAGTGCTTCCTGGAGTCCGACCTGTTCAACGCGGGCCAGCGCCCGGCGCTGAACGTCGGTATCTCGGTCTCCCGTGTCGGTGGTTCCGCCCAGCACAAGGCCATGAAGCAGGTGTCCGGCCGTCTGCGCCTGGACCTCGCCCAGTACCGCGAGCTGGAGGCGTTCGCCGCCTTCGGTTCCGACCTGGACGCCGCTTCGAAGGCTTCGCTGGAGCGCGGCAAGCGCCTGGTCGAGCTGCTGAAGCAGGGCCAGTACCAGCCGATGCCCGTCGAGGAGCAGGTCATCTCCGTCTGGGCCGGCACCACCGGCAAGATGGACGACGTCCCGGTCAACGACATCCGTCGCTTCGAGTCGGAGCTGCTGGAGCACCTGCGCCGCGAGCGCAAGGACCTCCTCACCTCCATCGCCGACGGCGGCAAGATGTCGGACGACACCCTGACGTCGATCGCGGACGCCATCGCTTCCTTCAAGCGCCAGTTCGAGACCTCGGACGGCAAGCTCCTGGGCGAGGACGCACCGGCCGTCAACGTCTCCAAGTGACGACGGAAGGGACCTGACTCATGGGAGCGCAGCTCCGGGTCTACAAGCGTCGCATCCGTGCCATCACGGCGACCAAGAAGATCACCAAGGCGATGGAGATGATCGCCGCCTCGCGCATCGTCAAGGCGCAGCGCAAGGTGGCGGCATCGATGCCGTACGCGACCGAGCTCACCCGTGCGGTGACCGCGGTGGCCACCGGCTCGAACACCAAGCACGCCCTTACCACCGAGGTCGAGACGCCGACCCGGGCCGCGATCGTGCTCATCACGAGCGACCGCGGTCTGGCCGGCGGCTACTCCTCGAACGCCATCAAGCAGGCGGAGCGGCTCACCGAGCGGCTGCGCGCTGAGGGCAAGGACGTCGACACGTACATCGTCGGCCGCAAGGGTCTGGCCTACTACGGCTTCCGCGAGCGCAAGGTCGCGGATTCGTGGACCGGCTTCACCGACAGCCCGGCCTACGCCGACGCCAAGCGCGTCGCGGGGCCGCTGATCGAAGCCATCCAGACGGAGACGGCCGAGGGTGGCGTCGACGAGCTGCACATCGTCTACACGGAATTCGTGTCGATGATGACGCAGAACCCGGTCGACGGCCGGATGCTGCCGCTCAGCCTCGACCAGGCTGCGGAGGAGAGCGGTACGAAGGGCGAGATCCTTCCGCTGTTCGACTTCGAGCCGTCGGCGGAGGACGTCCTCGACGCCCTGCTGCCGCGCTACGTCGAGAGCCGTATCTACAACGCACTGCTGCAGTCGGCCGCTTCCGAGCACGCCGCCCGCCGCCGCGCGATGAAGGCGGCGACCGATAACGCCGGAGACCTCATCAAGAGCCTCTCCCGGCTTGCCAACGCGGCCCGCCAGGCCGAAATCACCCAGGAAATCAGCGAGATCGTCGGTGGCGCCAGCGCCATGGCCGACGCGACCGCGGGGAGTGACAAGTAATGACGACCTCTGTTGAGACGGCCGCCGCCACGGGCCGCGTCGCCCGGGTCATCGGCCCGGTCGTCGACGTGGAGTTCCCCGTCGACGCGATGCCCGACATCTACAACGCGCTGAAGGTCCAGGTCGCCGACCCGGCCGAGGACGGCGCGCTGAAGACCCTGACCCTCGAGGTCGCGCAGCACCTGGGTGACGGCATCGTCCGTACCATCTCGATGCAGCCGACCGACGGTCTGGTCCGCCAGGCCGCGGTGACCGACACGGGCGAGGGCATCACCGTCCCCGTCGGCGACTTCACCAAGGGCAAGGTGTTCAACACCCTCGGTGAGGTGCTGAACTACCCGGAGGAGAACGCCAACGTCACCGAGCGCTGGCCGATCCACCGCAAGGCGCCTCGCTTCGACGAGCTCGAGTCGAAGACCGAGATGTTCGAGACCGGCGTCAAGGTCATCGACCTTCTCACCCCGTACGTCAAGGGTGGAAAGATCGGTCTGTTCGGTGGTGCCGGTGTCGGCAAGACCGTTCTGATCCAGGAAATGATCTACCGCGTCGCCAACAACCACGACGGTGTGTCGGTCTTCGCGGGCGTCGGTGAGCGTACCCGTGAGGGCAACGACCTCATCGAGGAAATGGCCGACTCGGGCGTCATCGACAAGACGGCGCTTGTCTTCGGCCAGATGGACGAGCCCCCGGGCACCCGTCTTCGCGTCGCGCTCGCCGGTCTGACCATGGCGGAGTACTTCCGCGATGTGCAGAAGCAGGACGTGCTCTTCTTCATCGACAACATCTTCCGTTACACCCAGGCCGGTTCCGAGGTCTCCACGCTGCTCGGCCGCATGCCGTCCGCAGTGGGTTATCAGCCGAACCTGGCTGACGAGATGGGTCTGCTGCAGGAGCGCATCACCTCGACGCGTGGTCACTCGATCACCTCGATGCAGGCGATCTACGTCCCCGCGGACGACCTGACCGACCCGGCGCCGGCGACCACCTTCGCCCACCTCGACGCGACGACGGTTCTCTCCCGTCCGATCTCCGAGAAGGGCATCTACCCGGCCGTGGACCCGCTGGACTCGACGTCCCGCATCCTCGACCCGCGGTACATCGCGGCGGACCACTACGCCACGGCGATGCGCGTCAAGGGGATCCTGCAGAAGTACAAGGACCTCCAGGACATCATCGCGATCCTCGGTATCGACGAGCTGGGCGAGGAGGACAAGCTCGTTGTCCACCGTGCCCGTCGCGTCGAGCGCTTCCTGTCGCAGAACACCCACGTGGCGAAGCAGTTCACCGGTGTCGACGGTTCGGACGTTCCGCTCGACGAGTCGATCACCGCGTTCAACGCGATCTGCGACGGTGACTACGACCACTTCCCCGAGCAGGCGTTCTTCCTGTGCGGTGGTATCGAGGACCTGAAGGCCAACGCCAAGGAGCTGGGCGTCTCCTGATCCGGCGCGCTCCGCGAGGGGCGCATCCGGTTCGAGGTTCGACGGAGAGGGGCGGGTGTGTCCCGTCCCTCTCCCCACGCCCATTAGAATTTGACCCAACACCCGGCTGACCCGCCGGGTGGTGACCCGAGGAGCCACCTTGGCTGCTGAGCTGCACGTCGAGCTGGTCGCGGCGGACCGCAATGTCTGGTCCGGCGAGGCCACCCTTGTTGTCGCCCGCACCACGTCCGGCGACATCGGCGTCATGCCCGGTCACCAGCCGCTTCTCGGTGTGCTGGAATCGGGCCCTGTGACCATCCGCACCAGCGAGGGCGGCACTGTCGTCGCCGCGGTGCACGGCGGTTTCATCTCGTTCGCGGACAACAAGCTGTCCCTGCTGGCCGAGATCGCCGAGCTCGCGGACGAGATTGACGTCCAGCGTGCGGAGCGGGCACTGGAGCGCGCGAAGGCGGAGGCGGACGCCGCCGCCGAGCGTCGCGCTGATGTCCGGCTGCGCGCCGTAACGGGCTGAACGCCCGTCGGAGTTTGAACCGCTGAGTACCGGGGGGCGACCGCCGGTACCCGGCAGACCTCAGCCGCGGTCCGTTCTGGAATTTTCCAGACCGGGTCGCGGCTGAGGCGATGCAGGTCGTTTTTCTCATGCGGCATTCGATGAGCGAGGAGGTCGGTCAAGATGCTCCTCGCTCTGCTTGTGAGCGGCCTGGTGGTAGCCCTGGTGGTGATCGGGCTGTTTGTCTTCGGGTTGCGCCGCAGGCTCATCCAGCGGTCCGGCGGGACCTTCGACTGCAGCATGCGCTGGGGCGTGTCGGACAAGCCCGACGTCTCCGGCAAGGGCTGGGTGTACGGGGTCGCGCGCTACAGCGGTGACCGGATCGAATGGTTCCGGGTGTTCTCGTACTCCCACCGGCCGCGCCGGCTGCTGGAGCGGTCCTCCATCGAGGTCGTCGCCCGCCGTGCCCCGGAGGGCGAGGAGGAGCTGGCCCTGCTGTCCGACGCCGTCGTGCTCGGCTGTCTCCACCGGGGGACCCGCCTGGAGCTGGCGATGAGCGAGGACGCGCTGACCGGATTCCTGGCCTGGCTGGAGGCGGCGCCTCCCGGGCAACGGGTAAATGTTGCCTAAATTCCTTGCCCGTTGACTGGGGGTGCCCCCGGGACGAAGTCTGGGGGAGGGTGAACGTCGCCCAGACCGCGGTGGCCCGAGGCCTTCCAGACGTGAAGAAGCCGGGGAGACGGGGGCGGACCCGTCTCCCCGGCTTCCGTCTCTCCTACTGCAGCCCGGTGTGGATGGCGTTCGCGAGCTCACCGTTCGTGGTGTCCCCGCTGAACTCCCAGAAGAAGGCTCCCTTGAGGCCCTGCTGCTTGGCCCAGGTCATCTTCCCGGCGATGGTGGCGGGGGTGTCGTAGCTCCACCAGTTGCTGCCGCACTTCGCGTAGGCCGTGCCGGCGATGGTGCCGGTGGCCGGGCAGCTGGTCTTGAGCACCTTGTAGTCCTCGATGCCCTGCTCGTACGTGCCCGGGGCGGGGCCGGTGGCGGTGCCGCCGGGGGCCGCCTGGGTGACGCCGGTCCAGCCGCGCCCGTAGAAGCCGATGCCGAGGTTGAGCTTGGCGCCGGGCACGCCCTTGGCCTTGAGCTTGGCGATGGCGTCGGCCGAGTTGAAGCCGGCCTGCGGGATGCCCGCGTACGAGGTGAGCGGGGAGTGCGGGGCCGTCGGGCCCTGCGCCGCCCAGGCGCCGAAGAAGTCGTACGTCATCACGTTGTAGAAGTCGACGTACTGCGCGGCGCCGCCGTAGTCGGCCGCGTCGATCTTGCCGCCGCTGGAGGCGTCGGCGGTGATGGCGGCGGTGACCAGGTTGCTCGCGCCGAACTTCGCGCGCACCGCCTGCATCAGGTTCTTGAAGGCCGCCGCGCCGCTGGTGTCGCAGGACAGTCCGCAGGCGTTGGGGTACTCCCAGTCCAGGTCGATCCCGTCGAAGACGTCGGCCCAGCGCGGGTCCTCGACGAGGTTGTAGCAGGACTGGGCGAAGGCGGTCGGGTTGGCCGCGGCCTGCGGGAATCCGCCGGACCAGGTCCAGCCGCCGAAGGACCAGAGGATCTTGATGTTCGGGTAGGCCTTCTTCAGCTTGCGCAGCTGGTTGAAGTTGCCGCGCAGCGGCTGGTCCCAGGTGTCGGCGACGCCGTCGACGCTCTGGTCGGCGGTGTAGGCCTTGTCGTAGTCGGCGTAGGCGTCACCGATGGTGCACTGGCCGTTCTGGACGTTGCCGAAGGCGTAGTTGATGTGGGTGATCTTGCTCGCGGTGCCCGAGGTGACCAGGTTCTTCACGTGGTAGTTGCGCCCGTAGACGCCCCACTCGGTGAAGTAGCCGAGCTTGACCTTGCCGCCCGGGTCCGGGGGCTGGGTGCCGCCGGCCGTCGTGAAGGACGCGGTGGCGGACGCCGGGCCGGTCTGGTCGATCGTGTCGCGCGCGACCACGTGGTAGCCGTAGGTGGTGCCCTTGGTCAGGCCCGTCTGGGCGTAGGTGGTGCCGGTGACCGTGGCGATCTTGGCGCCGTCGCGGTAGACGTCGTAGTTCTTGACGCCCTTGTCGTCGGTGGCGGCGCCCCAGCTCAGGGTCAGCGAGGTCTCGGTGATGTTGGAGGCGGTCGGGGTGCCCGGGGACGAGGGGGGAGCGTCGCCGGGCTGGGTGGAGCCGTCACAGGAGGCGCCGTTGATCTTGCAGCCGCTGGGGGAGCCGCCGCCGGCGCCGTTGAAGCCGAAGCTGGCGCTCGCGCCGGGGGCGAGGGTGCCGTTCCAGCCGACGTTCTTGGCCGTCCAATGGGTGCCCGAGCCGGTGACGGTGGCGTCCCAGGCCGAGGTGACGGAGGTGCCGGCCGGGTAGTCCCACTCCACGGTCCAGCTGGTGAGGGTGGTGGTGCCGGTGTTCTTCACCACCCACTTGCCCTCGAAGCCGGTGCCCCAGTCGGAGACCTTGGTGTACGTCGCGGTCGCCGCGGCGGCCGCCTGGGCCGGGGCGGCGAGCACGACGAGCCCGGTGACGGGCAGGGCGAGCGCGGCCACGATCGCCGCGACGCGGGTGATGAGCCGGGTGCGCCTGGTGCGGGGTGGGGATGCTGTGCTCAAGGGTGATCCTCCGTAGGTCCGTCTCGGTCGTGGGGGACCTCGACATGGGGGTGGGACCTGCGCCGCCCGTGAGCACGCTTTGTCATGGCACGCTCACCACAGTGTTGCGGCGAGCGTAGAAAGGTCTGGACCAACCGTCAAGAGGTCCAGACCGGTACGCGCACGGCCGCCCGGAGCCCGACCTATATCCCCAACTCCTGCGCCAGGACCGCCGCTTGGAGTCGGCTGCGCAGCTCCAGCTTGCCGAGCAGGCGACTGACGTGCGTCTTCGCCGTCGCCTCTGCCATCTCCAGCCGCTGGGCGATCTCCGCGTTCGACAGGCCCTCGCCCAGCGCGCTCAGCACCTCCCGCTCCCGCGGCGTCAGCGAGGCCACCGCCGCGGCCGTCTCCGGCGCGGGGGTGGCCCGCGCCGGCCGGGGCGCCGCGAACTCGGCGATCAGCCGCCGGGTCACCGCCGGCGCGATCAGGCCCTCCCCGCGCGCGACCGTCCGGACCGCGGCGATCAGCTCCGCCGCGTCCGCGTTCTTCAGGAGGAAGCCCGCGGCACCCGCCCGCAGCGCCCCGAAGACGTACTCGTCGAGGTCGAAGGTGGTCAGTACCAGCACATCGGCCAGGCCCTCCGCCACCACCTGCCGCGTCGCGGACACTCCGTCCAGCCGGGGCATCTGCACGTCCATGAGGACGAGGTCCGGCCGCAGTTCCCGGGCCAGGCGCACCGCCTCCTCCCCGTCGCCGGCCTCGCCCACCACCTCGACGTCGCCCGCGCTGCGCAGGATGAGCACCAGCCCGGCCCGCACCGCGCTCTGGTCCTCCGCCACCACCACCCGGATGGTCATGCCTCCACCGCCTTCTCCTCCGCGGGCAGTGTCGCCCGCACCCGCCACACCGCGCCGGACCGGCCCGCCGTGAACCTGCCGCCCAGCAGCTCCGTCCGCTCCCGCATGCCGATCAGGCCCGCCCCGGAGCCGGGGGCGCGGGGGCCGGGCCCGTCGCCGTACGGGGAGTCCACCGCCACGCTCAGCAGTCCGTCGACGCGCCCCACACGGACCGTGACCGTGCCCGGGGCGGCGTGCTTGAGCGCGTTGGTGAGCGATTCCTGCACGATCCGGTACGCCGCCAGCTCCACGGGCGCCGCCGCCGGCTCACCGGACGGCCGCTGGTCGTGGAGCACGAACGTCAGCCCGCTCGCCGCCCCGTTGGTGCCGGCCTGCGCGATCAGGGCGTCCAGGCCGTCCAGCGAGGGCACGGCGACAGGCTGCTGGTCGCCGCCGGCATCCCTCAGCAGCCCGATCAGACGCCGCATTTCGGCCAGCCCCTGCACGCTGTTCTCGCGGATCACGCCGAGCGCGTCCCGGCTGGTCTCGGCCTTGTCGATGGAGAGCGCGGCGGTGGAGTGGATGGCGATGGCGGACAGGTGGTTGGCCACCATGTCGTGGAGCTCCCGGGCCATCCGGGCGCGTTCGGCGGCCACGGCCTGCGTACGGTCCATCTCGGCCAGCAGCGCGGTCTGCTCGGCGCGCAGCCGGGCGGCCACGGCGGCCTCGCGGTGGTTGCGCAGGGTGGCGCCGGTCAGCGCCGGGCCGAAGCTCACGATGCCGGTGATCACGCCGATCAGCAGGGCCTGCGGGGTGCGCAGCCAGGCCACCGAGGCGATGGTGACGACGATGGTGATCAGGCCGGTGCTCACCGGGAGCCGCCGGGCCATGGCCGGTTTCCCGTACACGACGGCGGCGTACATCAGGTCGGTGAAGATCACGACGGTGGCGAGGCTGCCGACCGTGAACTGGTCGGCGATCACCCCGGCGGTGCCGACGGCCAGCGTCAGGTGCGGCTTGGTGCGGCGCAGCAGCTCCATCGAACCGAGGGCCGCGAGGGGGACCAGGGCGGCCCAGTCGGGCAGCAGCTGCCGGCCGCCGTTGCTGTAGACCCCGAGCGACCAGAAGACCAGGCCCACGAGCACGCTGAGGACCGCCAGCAGGACGTCGTCGCGGTGGGGGCGCAGGCTCTTCGTGATCACGGGTCCCATCCAACAGGGTCTGCGGGCCGCGGGCGTCGGCGCGGGGGCCGAGGTCCGGATACATCGAACGATGCAGGCCCACATGGTCAATCGAGACGACGAAACGGCTCGCGCCGGACGGGAACCTGGAGGGGAGACGGAGACCGGAGAACCGAACGGACGGAGAGTCCCGTGATCGTCGCGCTGATCATCGCCTGTGAGGTCGGCTTCTGGGTGCTGCTGGCCGCCGGACTGGCCCTGCGCTACCTCGCGAAGACGCCCCGGCTCGGGGCGGCGGTCCTGCTGTGCGAGCCCCTGATGGAGCTGGTCCTGCTGGTGGTCACCACGATCGACCTCAAGAACGGGGCCGCACCGGACTGGAAGCACGGCCTGGCCGCCCTCTACATCGGCTACACCGTCGGCTACGGCCACTACACGATCAAGTGGCTCGACGGGCACGCCGCCCACCGGCTCGCCGGAGGGCCCAAGCCGGCCGGCGCCGGGTACGGGAAGGCGCGGGCCGCGCACGAGTGGAAGCTGTGGGTCCGTACCGTCGTCGCGGCCGCCGTCGCCCTCGGCCTGCTCCAGGTGGCCATCTGGTACGTCGGAGACGCGGGCGACGTCAGCTCGCTCGAGGCGTGGCAGTTCGGCGCCCTGCGTGTGGTCGGCATCCACGCCCTGGTCGCCGTCGCCTACACGATCTGGCCGAAAAAGGCCCCCGCGGGCGTCGAGGAGCCGCCCGCACTGGCGAGGACGGACCGATAGCGGCTGTCCTACCGCTCGCCGCCCGGGACCCAGAGCACGTCGCCGACCTCCTTGTTGGCCACCCGCGCCAGGATGAACAGGAGGTCGGAGAGGCGGTTCAGGTAGGTGGCGGTCAGCGGGTTCATCACCTCGCCGTGCGCCTCCAGCGCCGCCCACGTCGAGCGCTCGGCGCGCCGGACCACCGTGCAGGCCTGGTGCAGCAGGGCCGCGCCGGGCGTGCCGCCGGGCAGGATGAAGCTGCGCAGCTTCTCCACCTGCTCCAGGAAGAGGTCGCAGTCCGCCTCCAGCTTGTCGATGTAGAACTGCTCCACCCGCAGCGGCGGGTACTCCGGCTTCTCGACCACCGGCGTGCACAGGTCGGCGCCCACGTCGAACAGGTCGTTCTGCACGCGGACCAGGACCTTCACGACCTCCGCCGGCAGCGCGCCGAGCGCGATGGCCGTCCCGATGGCCGCGTTGGCCTCGTTGGCGTCGGCGTACGCGGAGATCCGCAGGTCGGTCTTGGCCGTGCGGCTCATGTCGCCGAGGGCGGTCGTGCCCGAGTCGCCGGTACGGGTGTAGATGCGCGTGAGGTTCACCATGCGGCCAGCGTAGACGGACCGCCCCCGGCCGCGGCGAGCCGGAGGACGGGTGAACTGGAGGGCTGGGCAGGGGTGCTGGGCCGTACCGGTGTGATGTCCGTCATCTGAGACGTGACGCGTGTTACTTCGCGGTCACACCGCACCGCCCGGACGCTAGTCTCCGCCGGAGTGGCTACGAGCCCGTGCCGTATTTCGAGACTGGTCATTTGAAGAACATGGGGTGTGCAGTGGCTGGGAAGCTCGCCGTCATCGGTGCCGGACTGATGGGTTCCGGGATCGCTCAGGTCTCCGCTCAGGCGGGTTGGGACGTCGTGCTGCGCGATGTCACCGACGCCGCGCTGACCCGTGGCACGGACGGCATCAAGGCCTCGTACGACAAGTTCGTCTCCAAGGGCAAGCTGACGGCCGAGGACGCCGAGGCGGCGCTCGCGCGCATCACGACGACCACCGACCTCGACGCGGTGGCCGACGTGGACATCGTCGTGGAGGCCGCCTTCGAGAAGATCGAGATCAAGCACGAGATCTTCCGGGCCCTCGACAAGATCGTCCGTGAGGACGCGATCCTCGCCTCCAACACCTCCGCCATCCCGATCACCAAGATCGCGGCCGTGACGGAGCGTCCGGAGCGGGTCGTCGGCGCCCACTTCTTCTCGCCCGTCCCGATGATGCAGCTGTGCGAGCTCGTGCGCGGCTACAAGACGAGCGACGAAACCCTCGCCACGACGCGGGCGTTCGCCGAGTCCGTCGGCAAGACCTGCATCGTCGTCAACCGCGACGTGGCCGGCTTCGTGACGACCCGTCTGATCTCCGCGCTGGTCGTCGAGGCCGCGAAGCTGTACGAATCGGGCGTGGCCTCCGCCGAGGACATCGACATCGCGTGCAAGCTGGGCTTCGGCCACGCGATGGGGCCGCTGGCCACCGCCGACCTCACGGGCGTCGACATCCTGCTGCACGCCACCAGCAACATCTACACCGAGTCGCAGGACGAGAAGTTCGCGCCGCCGGAGCTGATGCGCCGGATGGTGGACGCGGGCGACATCGGCCGCAAGAGCGGCCAGGGCTTCTACAAGCACTGAGGCCGGTCCAGCCACCGAGCACTACCGTTCGAATATGTCGTTCACCCCTCCGGGTGAATTAGGTATCGGTTCGCTCACGGTCGGCAACTTCCCTGCCCGTGGGGCAGTCAGTTGAAGTGAGAGTTGCCGACCACGGACCAGTCGGACCATACGTACGCAGTACTGCCGGGAGTACACATGCACATCAGGGGCGACCACGCCGAACTCGCTGTCGGGGGCCGCCTCGACGTGCGCAGCGCGGCGGACGCCCGTACCGCCCTCCACACCGCGCTCGACGACGGCCACGGCGACCTCGTGCTCGACCTCACCGGGCTCGACTCCTGGGACGCGACCGGCCTCGGCGTGATCATGGGCGCGCACCGGAGGGCCGGCCGGACCGGCCGGCGCCTCGTCCTGCGCGGGGTGCCGCCCCAGATGCAGCGGCTGCTCGTCGCGACCCGCCTGCACCGGATCCTCGCCATCGAGGGCGGCCTGGAAGCGGAGTCCCTGCCCCGCGTATGAACGGCAGGCCGCTGACCTTTGCATTTCCTGCGGAAACGTAACGGTCCGGTGGTGATCGCCCCCCTGCGGTTTCCCGCACCACCGGCCACGGTCTAGGGTTCGGGCGGAAACCGGACCAGGAGCGACCGCGGGTGCGCCGAGGCCGGGCGGTACGACGGCGAGGCGCTCGGCCCGCGATCGGGGGACTGGGTCATGGACCGTACACAGGGGCAGACCGAACAGGACGGGCAGTCCACAGGCGGCTCCGCGCCGCCCGTGCCCGGATCCGGGCAGGCTCCGGCCCCGTCCGCCGCGAGCGCCGCGCCCGCGCCGAACGGGCCCGCACGGGTCGTCACCCTGACAGCCGGCGACTTCACCCTCACCGTCAACCCGGTCGACGGCAGTGAGATCGAGCCGCTCCGCCCCGGCACCGAGCGGGGCCGCCCCGCCAAGCGCGACGCGGCCGCCCGTACGGCCCGGGAAGCCGCCGCACGCGTCCCCGCCCTGCCGGGCCCCGGCGGCCCCATACCCGTGCCCCGCGGCCGCGACGAGGAGCAGGAACGTCTCGTCAGGCTGCTGGCACGGGGCCGGTCCGTCCGGCTGACCGGGCCTTCCGGATCCGGCCGCAGCGTGCTGCTCGACGCCGTCGCCGCCCGGTGCGCGGGCCTCGCGCCCGACGGCGTCGTACGGCTCTCCGGATACGGGCACCAGCAGCCCTCCGAACTCCTCCAGACGCTCTACACGACCGTGTACGACGCCCAGGGCGAGCGGCCCGAGCGGGACGAGCTCCTCGCCCGCGTACGGGACATCGGCGCCATCGTCCTCCTCGACGACCTGGAGATGGGCGGATCCGCCCTCGACGAACTGCTGCGCGCCACCCCCGAATGCGCCTACCTGCTCGCCACGACCCCCGACACCCGCTCCCCCTCCGACGACTCGCACATCGAGGAGGTCTTCCTCACCGGACTCGGCAAGGCCGACTGCGTGGCCCTGCTCGAAGCGGGCGTCGGACGGCCCCTGACGGACGAGGAGAGCGCCTGGGCGGAAGACCTGCGGTTCGCCTCCGAGGGGCTGCCGCTGCGCTTCGTACAGGCCGCCGCGCTGCTGAGGCAGCGGGACGAGCTCAACCACACCGCCGAGGACGACGACGAGGAGGAGCCCGGCGTCTTCGACGAGCGCCCCCGCGACCGGGCGCAGGTTCCGCTGCCGACGCTGGCCGAGGCCGCGGCCCCGGCCGAGCTGCTGGCCTCGCGGGTCAGCGAGTCGGCGCGGGCGGCCCTGCGGATCGCCTGCGCGCTCGGCGGGGAGCTGCCGCACCACGCGCACCTGCCGGCCCTGGTGGGGGACACCCACGCCGACACGGCGGTGGCGGAGCTGCTGGCCTGCGGGCTTCTGACGCCCGTCGGAACGCGCTACCGGCTGGCCGCGGGAGTCGCACGGCAGCTGGAGGAGGTCGGGTACGGGGACACGGCCTCGGAGGAGGCCCGTACGGCCGCCCGGCACTACGCCTGGTGGACCGGGCACGCCTCGGTGACCCCGGAGCGGGTCGCGGCCGAGGCGGACGCGGTGCTTGCGGCGCTGGCGGGAGCCGACGTGGTGGCGGCGGTGCTGCTGGCGCGGACGGCGGCTCCGGCCTTCGCGGGCTCGCTGCACTGGGAGGCGTGGGAGCGGGTGCTGCGCTCCGGAGCAGAGGCCGCGCGCAAGGCGGGAGAAGTCGCCGAGCAGGCGTACTTCCACCACGAGCTCGGCGTGCTGGCCCTGTGCGAGGGGCGCCTGGACCGGGCCCGCGCCGAACTGGAGACCTCGATCGGGCTGCGCGGCGCGCTGGCCGACAAGCGGGGCACGGTGGCCGGGCGGCGCGCGCTGGCGCTCGTCGTGGACCGGGAGACGCAGGTGGCGGCGTCGCCGCCGCTGCGCCTGGAGGCACCGGCCGCCCTCGCGGCGGCTTCGGAGGCGCTGACGGTGCCGACTCCCGCCACTCCCGCCACCCCGGCCACCCCGGCCACACCGGCGGCCCCGACCGCCCCGACCGCCCCGCTCGCCAAGGCCGGCCCGGCCGCGAACCGGCCGGCCCTCGCGGCCCGTGTCGCCCCCGTGGTCCCCGTCTCCGCCGAGGCGGTGACGCGGATGACCCCGGTCGTGCCGGTGAACCGGAGCACGGAGCCCCCGACGACGCTGTCGGAGGTGTTCGAGGACGCCTTCCCGCCGGCGCCCAAGCCGGCCGCCCCCGCCGCCCCGCTCCCCGCGCCCGCGCCGGACCGGCGCCCGGACCGGCGCCGGCTGGTGCTGATGGCCGGGGCGGGCGCCCTGACGGTGGTGGCACTGGGCACGGTCGTCGCCCTGGCGCTGGGCTCCTCGGACGACACGCCGCCCGCGCAGGGCCCGGCGGTCTCCTCGACCCCGTCGGCCGTGGTCCCGCCGACCGTGCCGAGCGCTGGCGGGAACGATCCTGCACCCGAGCCGCCGGCCGCCTCGGCCCCCGCGTCGGAGGCCGCGCAGCCGGGGCAGAGCGCCGCCGCCCCGACCCCGGGCCGCACACCGGGCCGGACCCCGTCCCGCCGCCCGTCCGCGACGCCGCCGAACTCCCCGCCGCCGTCGTCCGTTTCGCCCCCGCCGACCACCGCGGGACCGTCCCCGGCGCCGACCGAGACCGCCGACCCGACGCCGACCGCCACCCAGGCGGTCACGGCCACCGCCGCGTCGCCCACCGCGGGCCCGTGAACGCCGACGGCTCCGTCCCCTTCGGGACGGAGCCGTTGCGTCAGTGGCGGGCGGCCGGGCGGCCGATCGGCCGGGTGGGGCCGGGGATCAGAACAGGCGGAGCTTGTCGTCCTCGATGCCGCGCAGCGCGTTGTAGTCCAGGACCACGCAGTCCATTCCGCGGTCCGTCGCCAGCACCTTGGCCTGTGGCTTGATCTCCTGGGCGGCGAAGACGCCCCGGACCGGCGCCAGGTGCGGGTCGCGGTTGAGGAGCTCCAGGTAGCGGGTCAGCTGCTCGACGCCGTCGATCTCGCCGCGCCGCTTGATCTCCACGGCCACCGTCGCGCCGGAGGCGTCCCGGCACAGGATGTCCACCGGGCCGATCGCCGTCATGTACTCGCGCCGGATCAGGGTGTAACCCTCGCCCAGCGTTTCGATGCGGTCCGCCAGGAGTTCCTGGAGGTGTGCCTCGACGCCGTCCTTGATGAGTCCCGGGTCGGTGCCGAGCTCGTGGGAGGAGTCGTGCAGGACTTCCTCCATGGTGATGATGAGCTTCTCGCCCGCCTTGTTGATGACCGTCCACACTCCGGCGTCATCGCCGCTCCCCTCCTTGAGGGTGCACGGGGGCGACATCCAGTTGAGCGGTTTGTACGCCCTGTCGTCCGCGTGGATCGAGACACTGCCGTCGGCCTTCACGAGGATCAGACGGGGTGCCGAGGGCAGATGGGCGGTGAGCCGGCCCGCGTAGTCGACGGAGCAGCGGGCAATGACGAGACGCATGGTCGGCAACGCTACTCGACGAGAAGGCCTCCACGCGATTCGCCCCTGAAAGCCCCCTTCGCGGATGGCGCGTTGTATGCGCATTCTCCTGGTGCGCCACCCATGGGGCGCCTACCGTGGTGAGCGGGAGGTGGCGGAGCGTGCACTCTGCGTCGCGGCCTCCTTCCCTGCCCGTAAGACTCCGGCAACCCAATCAGCCGGGGTCGCGAGAGGAGAACCCATGTCGCTCGACGTCTCACCGGCCCTACTCGAACAGGCCGAGCGAGGCGAGGTCGACGAAGCCGCTTTCGTCGACTGCGTCCGGACCTCCCTGCCCTACGCATGGGAGATGATCAGCTCGCTGGTGGCCCAGCTGAAGGTGGACGGCGGACAGTTCGCCGACAACCAGACGCCGCCGCCCGACGAGCAGGCGCGGGGGCAGCTGCTGCGTGCCCTCGCGAGTGACGCGATACGGGGTGCCCTGCAGCGGCACTTCGGAGTGCGCCTGGCATTCCAGAACTGTCACCGGGTTGCGGTGTTCCCGCTGGACCCCTCGGTGGACGACAGGCTGGCCAAGTTCACTTCGATCCGCGGTCAGCTGCTCAACCAGTCCCCGGAACTGCGGGACTGCTGAGCAGGTCCGGTAGGTCTCAGCCGAGGCGGGGCAGGACCTCGACGCCGAGTCGTCGTACGTTCTCCTCCGTCGCGGCGAGATCGCCGGAGCCCTCCGTCAGCAGGGCGAAGCGCGTGATCCCCGTCCGTGCGGACGTGGCCGCCAGCCGGTCGATCGCCACCTCCGGGGTGCCCACCGGGTGCAGGTCGCACAGCAGTTCCGTGTACGCGATCGGATCCCGCATCGCGCGCACGCGCCCGTCCACGGTCACGTGCGCGTCCAGGCCCTGCTTGAGCCAGCCCGGCATCGCCTTGAGCAGGGTCTCGCGGGCGTCCGCCGTGCGGTCCGCGAGCTGGCACACCCCGGCGGAGACGTGTCCCGCGCCGGCCACGTACTCCCGCGAGTGGCCCGCCGCCAACGCCGCGCCGCGCCACAGCGCGACCATCTCCGCCTTGGTCTCGTCCCCGCAGTGCATGCCGAGGAGCATCGGCAGCCCCCGCTGCGCGGCCAGCCGTACGGAAGCGGGAGAGGTGCACGCCACGATGACCTCCGGCCCCGAGCCGTCCCCGTCCAGGGCCTCCGACGGCCGCGGTACGACGGCCACCTCGCGGAAGCCGTACCGCTCGCCGGCGGCTCCCACCCGCGCCTCCGTCAGCCAGCGCCGCAGCAGGTCCAGGGCCTCCGGGAAACCGTTCTCGTACGAGTCCAGACCGCCCCCGAACACCTCCAGGTCGACCCACGGCCCGCCGCGGCCCACGCCCAGGGTGAACCGGCCGCCCGAGGTCACGTGGAGCAGCGCCGCCTGCTCGCCGAGGGCCACCGGGTGCGTGCTCGGCAGCACGCTCACGGCCGTGCCCACCCGCAGCCGCCGGGTCCGGCCCAGCAGCAGGGCCGCCAGGGTCACCGCCGAGGGGCAGACCCCGTACGGGACGAAGTGGTGCTCGGCGAGCCAGACGGAGTCGAGCCCGGCCTCCTCGGCCACCTCGGCGGTCCGCACCGCCCGGTGCAGTGCCTCTCCCTGTCCCTGGCCCGGGAACTGGGCCGCCAGTACAAACGCTCCTACGCGCATCGCCTTTAGCCTCCTCGCGGCTGACGCGGCCTCCCCCAGGTGGACCGGTTCTTCCTATGGCAACAACGTCTGACACGTGCCAAAGGCACGGGCTGACAGGAAAGTTATTGGGATTGTCGGGCCATTCCTCTGCGCGCCGACGCCGCCCTCAGCCACCCTGCGGGTACCCGGCCCCGCTGCGCGTAGTCTGGGAGAAAGTCACTGCCGTCCGCCCTTCCGTGAGGTATACGTGTCACCGCGCAACAACCGCCCCAGGGGCGGCGAGACCCCGGACGAACGCCCCGGCACCGGCCTCGACCGCTACGGGCTGGAGCGCACCGAGGAGTACCAGGGCGAGGACTGGAAGGTCCGGCACGTCGCCGGCGCCAGCGCGGCCGGCAAGCGCTACCGCTGCCCCGGCTGCGACCAGGAGATCCCCTCCGGCACCCCGCACCTGGTGGCCTGGCCGGAGTACGGCGGCGTGGACGACCGGCGGCACTGGCACAAGGCGTGCTGGAACGCGAAGGACCGCCGCACCTCGAAGGTGCAGCGGTCCCGTAACGCGCCGAAGTACTAGCCGGGACGCCGGCCTAGACGTCCCGGCGGCCGACCGACAGGTACGAGGCGGTCACGGCCGCGCCCGTCACCAGCACGATGAGCAGCACGTGCGAGAGGGTGCTGGGCGCCGCGCCCAGGTCGCCGCCCTCCTTCATGCCGAAGAGCTGGCTCAGCGCCACCGGCACGTTGCGCTGGAGGACCGCCCGCCCGACCGGCGCCACCGCCTCCCAGCTGCTGAGCATCGCCCCTATCACCGGCGGCAGGGTGACGAGGCCGAGCATGACGGCGATCGCCCCGGCGGAGTGCCGCACCAGCGCGCCGATCGCGAGCGCGAGCACGCCGAGCAGGGTCACGTAGAGGCAGCCGAGCAGCGCGCCGAGCCACTCGACGTAGGCGTGCGAGCCCGCCGCGGCGCCGTCGTGGACGAGGGACGCGGCGATCCCGACCACGAAGACGGACAGCGCGGTGGTGACCAGGGCCGTGGCGCTGAAGACGAGGTACTTCGCGGTGAGCACCCGGTACCGGTCCGGGGCGGCGGTGAAGGTGGTCCGCGCCAGCCCGGTGCCGTGCTCCGAGGTGATGGTCAGCACGCCGAGGACCATCACCGCGATCTCCCCGACCAGCAGGCCGAAGAGGGCGGGTGTGGTGAAGGTGATCCCGGCGTAGTCCTCGTCCGAGGTCTGCAGGACGAAGAGCAGCCCGACACCCACGACGATGAGCACGAGCGAGCCCAGCGTCCACAGGGTGGAGCGGATGGAGACCAGCTTGGTCCACTCCGAGGCCACGGCGTGCCCCAGGTGCGGCCGCGGCGTGGGCAGGGAGGAGCTGTAGCTCCGGGGCCGCTCCGGCGTCGTGGTCGTCGGGGTCATCGTGTGTCCTCGGGGGAATTCTTGGCGGTGCTCGTGAGCTCGCCGGGATGGCCGGGCATGAGGAAGGGCTGCCCGCCCGCCGCGGGCGGCGGCGGTGCGAAGAAGCCCGTCTGCGGGACCTCCGGGGGTGCCGGTTCCTCCTCCCACGCCGGGAGGGTCAGCGGTTCGGGCTCCCAGAGCTCGGCCCGCGGGTCCTCGGTGGAGGTGTACTCGACGGCGGACTGGGTCATCCGCATGTACGCCTCCTCCAGCGAGGCGTGGTGCGGTGACAGCTCCCACAGCCGTACGCCCGCCCCGTGCGCGAGGTCCGCGATGCGGGGCAGCTCCAGGCCGGTCACGCGCAGTGCTCCGTCGGGCTCCTGGAGCACCCGGCCGCCCGCCTTGGTGAGGGCCCTACCCAGCGCGTCCCGGCCATCCGGATCAGTGTCGGCCGCGCGCACCCGAGCGAATCCGGCCGAGTTGTGCGCGATGAACTCCCGGGTGCCCATGTCGGCCAGCAGCCGGCCCCGCCCGATCACGATCAGGTGGTCGGCGGTCAGCGCCATCTCGCTCATCAGGTGCGAGGAGACGAAGACGGTGCGGCCCTCGGAGGCCAGCCGGCGCATGAGGTTGCGGACCCAGAGGATGCCCTCCGGGTCGAGCCCGTTGACCGGCTCGTCGAACAGCAGCACCTGCGGGTCGCCGAGCAGGGCGGTGGCGATGCCGAGCCGCTGGCCCATGCCGAGCGAGAAGCCCTTCGTGCGCTGCCGGGCGGCGTCCTGGAGCCCGACCACGGCCAGCACCTCGTCCACCCGCTTCTCCGGGATCCCGGAGAGCTGGGCGATGGACAGCAGGTGCGTACGGGCCCTGCGGCCGCCGTGCACGGCCTTGGCGTCGAGCAGGGCCCCGACGTGCCGCTGGGCGTTCGGGAGGTCCCGGAAGGGCCGCCCGTTGATCGTGACATGACCCGAGGTGGGCCGGTCCAGGCCCACGATCATGCGCATGGTGGTGGACTTCCCGGAGCCGTTGGGTCCCAGGAATCCCGTGACGTGACCCGGCTTGACCTGGAAGGACAACTGGTCGACGGCGGTCTTGGCGCCGTAGCGCTTGGTCAGGCCGACTGCCTCGATCATCTTGCTGCCCCTTACCAGGCCGGGACGACTTTCGCCCGCGTAAGGGTTAAGAGGATAACGAGCTTCCTCTGGTTCCGTCCCGGGCCGGATCCCTGAGCTGCCCCTGAGAGCGACCCGGGGATCCCCCGTAGTACGTGGGCAGGAGGTCAGGCGTCCCTCTTGCGGAGGACGGCGTAGCCCCCGAGTACCGCGGCCAGCGTCCAGAGGACCATGATCCCGAAGCCGCCCCACGGGCCGTACGGGGTCTCCGGGGACCCGAACGCGTTGGGTACGACCTGCATGATCCGCGCCCCGGCGTTGCTCGGCAGGTACTGGCCGATCGGCCGGGTCGCCTCGAAACCGTTGAGGAGGTTCGAGACGATCAGGAAGAACGGGATCAGGACGCTGATGGCGGCGACCGAGCTGCGCAGCATGGCCGCCACGCCCATGCAGAACAGGGCGAGCAGCGCCAGGTAGAGTCCGGCGCCGATCAGGGCGCGCAGCACGTTCTCCTCGCCCACGCCGATGCCGAGGTCACCGAGCAGGGCCTGGGTGAGGAAGAAGGACACGAAGCTGGTCAGCAGCCCCACGGCCAGGGCCAGCGCCGTCGCCACCGCCATCTTGCCGAGCAGGAACTGCCCGCGGCGGGGTACGGCGGCGAGGGAGGTGCGGATCATGCCCGTGCTGTACTCGGTGCTCACGACCATCACACCGAACACGATCATCGCCAGCTGACCGAACTGCAGCGAGGCGAAGCTCATCGCCGTGGGGTCGAAGGTGGCCTGCTGGGCCGCGTCCAGGTTGTCCTTGTCGAACGTGGAGCTGAACAGCGCGGCGAACCCGACGGTGACGAGGAAGACGAGGGCGAGGGTCCAGCTGGTGGAGGCGACCGTACGGATCTTGGTCCACTCGGACTTGAGGACGGCGTTGAAGGCCATGGTCACTCGCCGCCCTTGCGCGTCGCCTCGTAGCCGGCGCCCCAGGCGGGGACGTCGGCCGGCCGGCCGGGGTTGTCCGCGGCCATGCCCGGCACGACGGGGGCGCCGGGTGCGCCCGGCGCGTGGGCGTGGTATTCGACGGAGTCGGCCGTCATGCGCATGAACGCTTCTTCCAGTGAGGCCCGTTGCGGGCTGAGCTCGTGCAGCACGATCTGGTGCTGGGCGGCGAGCTCGCCGAGCTGTTCCGCGCTCGCTCCGTCGATCTCCAGCGTGCCGGTGGCCGGGACGCTGATCGCGTTGATCCCGGCGTCGTGCAGGACGTCCTTGAGCCGTTCCTGCTGCGGGGAGCGCAGCCGGACGTAACTGCGGGAGTTCTGCTGAATGAAATCGGCCATCGACAGATCGGCCAGAAGCCTCCCTTGACCGATGACGACCAAATGGTCTGCGGTCAGCGCCATTTCACTCATCAGATGGGAGGACACGAAGATCGTCCGTCCCTCCGCCGCCAGGCCCTTCATCAGATTGCGGATCCAGAGAATTCCCTCCGGGTCCAGACCATTGACGGGTTCGTCGAACATCAGGATTTCCGGATCGCCCAGCAGGGCGGAGGCGATTCCCAGCCGTTGACCCATGCCCAGCGAAAATCCTTTGGACTTCTTCTTCGCCACGGCCGTCAGTCCGACCAGGTCCAGCACCTCGTCGACCCGCTTCTGCGGGATCTCGTTCGACTGGGCCAGACAGAGAAGGTTGTTGTACGCGCTGCGGCCGCCGTGCATGGCCTTCGCGTCCAGCAGCGCCCCGATGTGCTTCAGCGGCTCCGGCAGCTCGCGGTAGTGCTTCCCGTCGATCCGGACCGTCCCGCTGGTCGGATTGTCGAGGTCGAGCATCATGCGCATGGTCGTGGACTTCCCTGCCCCGTTGGGGCCGAGGAAGCCGGTCACCACCCCCGGTCGGACCTGGAAGCTGAGGTTGTCCACGGCGGTCTTCGCGCCGAATCGTTTGGTGAGTCCCTCTAGCTCGATCATGCGGCCACGCTAGAACGCCCGAGGGCCCTACGCCACCTCGAAAAGGTGACACAGGGCCCTCGGTCGGGCCAAGCACGTGCGACGGGTTTCGACCCGTCGGTCGATCAGCGGCTCTGCTGCGCCGGGACGCCGCGGCTGACCGGCTCGTCGTCCACGATCGGGTTGGCCGCCGCGACGGCCGCGCCGGTGAGCGTCGCCAGCATCTCGCGGACGTTCGTCAGCTGCGCGTTGATCGAGTCGCGGCGGTTGGTGAGCGCCGCCAGCTCGCGCTCGGACTCGCTGCGGATACGGTCCGCCTTGGCGTTGGCGTCGGCCACGATGTCCTCGGCCTGGCGCTGCGCGGTCTCCACCGTCTGCCGGGCGCGGCGCTCCGCGTCGGTGCGCAGCTTCTCGGCCTCCAGGCGCAGCTGCTCCGCGCGGTGCTCGATCTCGGCGAGGCGCTTCTCGGCCTTGGCCTGACGCGAGGCCAGGTCGCGCTCGGACTGCTCGCGGCGCTTGGCCAGGTTGGTCTCGAAGTCCGCGGCGGCCTGGGCGGCCTTGGCGCGGGTCTCCTCGAACAGCGCGTCGGCCTCCTCGCGCTTGGAGGCCGCGTCCTTCTGGGCCTCCGCGCGCAGGGTCGACGCGTCGCCCTTCGCCTTCTCGACGATGCGGACGCCCTCGTCCTCCGCCTTCGACTTGCGGTCGGCGGCGAACGACTCGGCGTCGTTGCGCACCTGCTGCGCGGCCGACTCGGCGAGCTCGCGGTGCTGCTCGGCCGCGCGACGGGCCTCCTCGCGCAGGTCCTTCGCCTCCTCCTCGGCCAGCCGGAGGATCTTCTCGACCCGGGCACCGAGACCGGCGTACGACGGCTCGGCGTCGTTCACCTGGGCCTGGGCGTTCTGCGTCTCGAGGTGCAACTCCTCGATCCGCTTTTCCAGAGAGTTGATACGTCCAAGGGCGCTGTCGCGGTCGGAGACCAGCTTGGTAATGCGGTCGTCCACCTGACCACGGTCGTAACCACGCCGCACGAGCTCGAAGCCGAAGGGGGAGGAAGTGTCGCTCATGGGGTTCCTGTCGAATGAGACCGATGAGGTGCTACGTGAGGTGTTAAGGGGAATCCTAGGCGCCCGAGCGGCGTGTCATCGAGTCAATCCGCGTTTGATCTGGACAATGACACCCCTTTTGAGTGGCAAGGCGACAGAATGCTTGTCACTCGTTCGCCTGAACCTCCCTCAGGTGGACACATTCCCGTCGGGTTTGGCTACCCCTCTGACGTCTTGCCACCCGAACGAGTGGATCCTGCGGTCACTCCGGCCTTCACGCCCCCCGCGCCCTGGCCGCCGACCGTCGGCTTCCCGCCGCCCGAAGGCGCCTCGAATGATTCCAACGCCTCAAGAACGTCCTGGACACGGGAGATCTCCGCCTGAATGTCCTCGCGCCGACGCACCAGGACCTCCAGCTCACGGCGGCCCTCGTCGACGAGGCGCTCGGCTTCCGCCTTGGCCTCCGCGAGAGCCTTCTCGGCCTCCCGGGCCAGCTCCGCCTTCTTCTGCTCGGCCTCCTTGAGCAGCGCCTCCGCCTTGCGCACCGCCGCGATGCGCACCTTGCTCGCCTCGCTGCTCGCGTCCGACACCAGGGCCTTGGCCTTCGCCTCGGCCTCGACGCTCTGCTCGGTCGCCGCCCGCACCAGCTTGTCCACGCGCTCGCCGGCCGACTTCATCTGCTCGGCCGACTCCCGGCGGGCCCGCTCGTGCAGCTCCTCGACCTCGCTCTCGACCCGGCCGCGCAGCTCCTCCGCCCGCTCCCTTATGGCAGCCGCGTCCGTGCGCGCGCCGACCAGCAGCTCGTCGGCGTCCGTCCGGGCCTTCTCCACCATGGAGTTGCCCTCGACGGTCGCCTCCGCGGTGATCCGCGCCGCCTCCTTGCGGGCCGCGTCGACCATCGCGTCGGCCTGCTCCTCGGCCGCCGTGGTGGCGGCGAGGGCCTGCTTCTGCGCGTCGCCCGTGAGCTTGTCGGCCTCCGCGGCAGCCTTCGTGATGAGCCGGTCGACCTGCTCCGCCGCCTCGGTGCGCCGCTTGTTGGCCTCCTCGCGGGCCTCGTCCAGCAGCCGCTCCGACTCCGTACGGGCCTCCGTACGGATGCGCTCCGCCGCGGTCGCCGCCTCGGCCTTGACCCGCTCGGCCTCCGAGCGGGTACGGGACGCGTGCTCCTGCGCCGAGGACAGCGCCTCCGACGCGTCCGCACGCAGCCGCTCGGCCTCGCCGGCCGCCTCTGCGACGGTGCGCTCGTTGTCCTTGCGGGTCCGCTCGATGAGCTTCTCCGCCTCGGACGCCGCCTCCGTGATGAGCCGGTCCGCCTGCTCGGCCGCCTCGGTGCGCAAGCGGTTCGCCTCGGCGCGCGCCTCGTCCAGCGTCTGCTCGGACTCCCGCTCGGCGCCCGCCAGCGTCTCGTTGGCCGCGACCGTGACGCGGTCCGCCTCCGCGGTGGCCTCGCCGATGATCCGGCCGCCGTCCGCCCGGGCGTCGTCCAGGACGCGGGCCGCCTCGGCGCGCAGCCGCTCGGCCTCCGCCGCCGCCTCGCCGACCGTGGCCTCGTTGGCCGCCCGGGTCTCCTCGATGAGCCGGTCGCCCTCGGCGCGCGACTCCAGGATGATCCGCGCGGCGTCGCGTTCGGCGCTCGCGAGGGTCTCCGCCGCCTGCGCCTTGAACCGTGCCGCGTCGGCGCCCAGCCGCTCGGCCTTCGCCGCCGCCTCGCCCACGGTGGCCTCGTTGGCCGCCCGGGTCTCCTCGATGAGCCGGTCCGCTTCCGCCGACGCCTCGGTGATGAGCCGGTCGACCTGCTCCGCGGCCTCGGTCCGCAGCCGGTTGCCCTCGGCGCGGGCCTGGTCGAGGATCGCCGCCGCCTCGACGCGGGTGGCCTCCGCCGCCTGCGCCGCCTCGGTCGTGATCCGCGAGGCCTCCGCCTCGGCCTCGGCGACCGTGGCCGCGTTGGCCGCGAGGGTCTCCGCGGTGAGCCGCTCGGCCTCCGCCGTCGCCTCGGCCGTGATCCGGGCGCCCTCGGCGCGCGCGGCCTCCAGGGACTCCGCCGCCTCGCCGCGGATGCGGTTCGCGTCGTCACGGGCGTCGGCCCGGGTGCGCGCCGCGTCCCGCTCGGACGCGGCCAGCGCGTCCGTGGCCTCCGTACGCACCCGCTGCGCGTACTCGGCGGTGTCGCCGCGCAGCTGCTCCGCCTCGGCGATCGCCTCGCCGACCGTCCGCTCGGCCAGCGCCTTCGCCGCGTCCGTCTCGGCACGCGCCTCGCTGCGGATCCGGTTGGCGTCCTCGGTGGCCCGCTCCCGTTCCGCGTAGGCGTCGGAACGGACCCGGCCGGCCTCTTCCTCGGCCTCCGTCCTCGTACGCTCCGCCGCGTGCTCGGCGGCGTTGCGCAGTCCGGCGACCTCCTCCTCGGCCTGCTCGTGCAGCCCGGCCACGGAGTCCCGTACCTGCTGGGCGGTGGCCTCGGCCGCCGACACCAGCTCCGACGCGCGGCGCTCGGCCTCCTCGGTCAGGCGGGCCGCCTCGGCCTGCGCCTCCTCCGAGCGGCGGCGGGCCGCGGCCAGCAGCTCCTCGCTCTGCTCGCGGGCCTGCGCCCGCTCCTGCTCCGCGTCCGTGCGGGCCGACGCCAGGGTCTCCTCGGACTCCCGGCGGCGCCGGGCGGCCTCCTCCTGCGCGGCGGAGAGGGCCTCGGCGGCCTCCTCGGCGACCCGCTCGGCCGCCGCCTTCGCCTCGGCGCGCAGCCGGTCCGCGGTCTCCTGCGCCTCCGAGCGCACCCGCTCCGCCTCGGCCTCGGCCTCGCCGCGCAGCCGTACGGCGACCTGTTCGGCCTCCGCGCGCACCCGCCCGGCGTCCTGCGCCGCTTCGGTGCGCAGCTGGTCGGCCTCCGCCTCGGCCTGCGTCTGCAGGGTGCGGATCCGCTCGGCCGCCTCCGCACGCTGCCGGTCGGTCTCCTCCGCGGTCTCCCGGCGGATGTTCTCCGCCGCCCCGCGCGCGTCGCGCAGCGTCTGCTCGGCCGTCGTCAGCCGGCTCTCGGCGTCGGTGTGCAGCCGTACGAGCTCCTCGTCGGCCTCCGCCCGCCGGGCGGCCACCGCCTGCTCGGTCTCCTCGCGCCGCGCCATGGCGGCGGCGTCCGCCTCGGCGCGTACGGCCTCGGCCCGCTCCTCGGCTTCGGCGCGCAGCCGCTCGGCCTCGGCGCGGGTCCGCTCCAGGGTCTCCTCGGCCTGCTTGCGCAGGGTGCCGGCCCGCTCGACGGCCTCGGCGCGGACCCGCTCGCTCTCGGCGGTCGCCCCGCCGCGCAGCTCGTCCGCGTCCGACTTGGCCTTGCCGAGCAGCTCCTCGGCGGTCCGGGCCGCCTCCTCGATCTGCTGGACCGCCTCGCGGCGGGCCTCGCCGCGGATGCGCTCGCCCTCGGCGACGGCCTCCGCGCGCAGCTGCTCGGCCTCACCGCGCAGCCGCCGGGCCTCTTCCTGGAGTTCGACCGTGCGGGCCCGGTACTCCTCGGTGTCGTCCTTCGCGGCGCCCTTGAGCTCGTCCGCCGTGGCGGCGGCCTGCAGGCGCAGCCGGTCGGCCTCGGACTCGGCCTCGCGGCGGATCCGCTCGGCCTCCTCGGACGCGGCCCGGGTGGTGGCCCGGGCGTCCTCCGAGGCCTTGTTCAGTACGTCCTCCGCGGTGCGGGCGGCCTTCGCCAGCTGCGCCGCCATGTCCTCGGCCGCGGCCGTACGGGCCTGCTCGCCGGCCTCGGTGCGCTGCCGCTCGGCGTCCGCGCGGGCGTCGGCCAGGGCCTGTTCGGCCTCCGCCTTGAGGGCCTCGGCCTCCTTGGTGGCCTCGCCGACCAGCCGGGCGACCTGCTCCTTGGCGGTGCGGGTGCGCTGCTCGTTGACGGACTCCGCCGACGCGAGCTGGCGGGCCGCGCTCTCCTTGGCCTCGGCGAGGACGCGTTCGGCTTCGGCACGGGCCTCGCGCAGCGCGGCTTCGGCCTCCTGCGCGCGGGACTCGGCCACCCGGCCGAGGTCCATGGTCTGCTGCCGGGTCTGCTCGGCCTCGGCGGAGGTGGTGGAACGCAGCCGCTCCGCGTGCTCGGTGGCCTCCTGGGCCTGCGCGGAGGCGGCGGTCAACAGCCGCTCGGCCTCCTTGCGGGCGCGCAGCAGGGTGGCCTCGGTCTCCGCACGGGCCGCCTCCGCGTCGGCGGCCATCCGGCGCCGGGTCTCCTCGGCGACCCGGGCGGCCTCGGCGCGGGCGGCGTTCAGGGACTGCTCGGCCTCGGCGCGGGACTCCTCCAGGAGCCGGCGCGCCTGGGACTCCGTACGGGCGCGCAGCTGCTCGGCCCACGCCACGTTCTCGTTGACGTGCGCCTCGACGGTCTGGCGGCGCTCGTTGAGCTCCTGGTCCAGCCGCTGGCGGCGGTTGACGGCCTCGGCGTGCAGCTCCGCCTGGAGCCGCGCCTGGTGCTCGGCGTGCTCCTGGAGGATGCGCTGGGTCTGCGCCCGGGCGTCGCGCAGCTCGCGCTCGGCGTCGGAGCGCATCTGGTCGGCCTGGATCTGGGCATTGCGGAGCAGTTGCTCCGCCTGGTATCCCATGTCCGCGCCGTCGTAGGCGGGGCGGGACGCCAGCGATCGGCGTACCTCGTGGAGCTTGGCGCGCAGCACCTCGACCTGGTATCCCAGGTCCTCAGCGTGCTGGACGGCCTTCCCGCGCTCCTTCTTCAGCCGCTCCATCTCGGCTTCGAAGCGCGAGAGGTGGTCGGCCCCGGCCTGATGGCTCTCCTGGCTTTCGTAGCCCCGCACAGCGCGGTCCCATCCGTCCCCTGGTCGCAAGCTCACTCCCAAATGAGCATCGCTCGCCCGCTGAACGACGCCCCCGGGGGAATGGTGTCAGATACCGGGGCAGGGGTCACAGGCCCCGACCCCGTCTCCGCACCGAACCCCGGCCGAGCCATGGCCACTCTACCGGCCGGGGAATCGGGCCATCAGTGGTCCATCAGTGCTCGGGGTTGGAGGTGACCAGTTCGGTGAGGACGCCGTGGCAGTCCTTGGGGTGCAGGAAGGTGATCGAGGAGCCCATGGAGCCGGTGCGGGGCTGGTCGTAGAGGACGCGGACGCCCTTGCCGCGGATGGCCTCCGAGTCGCCCTGGACGTCCTCGGTGCCGAAGGCGATGTGGTGGACCCCCTCGCCGTTCTTGGCCAGCCACTTGCCCACCGCGGAGTCCTCGCGGGTGGGCTCCAGGAGCTGGAGGTAGGAGGCGCCGCCGTCGGACGTCTCGTTGATCTTCAGCATGGCCTCGCGGACACCCTGCTCCTCGTTGACCTCGGAGTGGAACACCTCGAAGCCGTACGTGGCACGGTAGAACTCGACGGTCTTGTCCAGGTCGAAGCAGGCGATCCCGATGTGGTCGATTCTTGTCAGCATGGTGACAGTGCACCGCCGAAGGGGGCGGTCACGCAACGTGCGCGCGATCACACCGGCAGCCCGGTGACCGCTGCGGTACCGCCCAGTACATTCACGTAAACCCTCGTTCACTCCTCATCCAAGGGGCTGTGCCTCATGTCCGGATCGAACAACACCACTTCTGTGATCGTCGCCGGGGCCCGCACGCCCATGGGGCGGCTGCTCGGCTCGCTCAAGTCCTTCTCGGGTGCCGACCTCGGCGGCTTCGCCATCAAGTCCGCGCTGGAGCGGGCCGGCATCTCCGGCGACCAGGTCCAGTACGTGATCATGGGCCAGGTGCTGCAGGCCGGCGCCGGCCAGATCCCCGCCCGCCAGGCGGCGGTCAAGGCCGGCATCCCGATGAACGTGCCCGCCCTGACCATCAACAAGGTGTGCCTCTCGGGCCTGGACGCGATCGCGCTGGCCGACCAGCTGATCCGCGCCGGTGAGTTCGACATCGTGGTCGCGGGCGGCCAGGAGTCCATGACCAACGCCCCGCACCTGCTGCCCAAGTCCCGCGAGGGCTTCAAGTACGGCGCCATCGAGATGCTCGACGCGATGGCCTACGACGGTCTCACCGACGCCTTCGAGAACATCGCGATGGGCGAGTCGACCGAGAAGCACAACACCCGCCTCGGCATCGAGCGCGCCCCGCAGGACGAGTTCGCCGCCGCCTCGCACCAGCGGGCCGCGGCCGCGCAGAAGAACGGCGTCTTCGAGGCCGAGATCACCCCGGTCGAGATCCCGCAGCGCAAGGGCGACCCGGTGATCTTCTCGGCGGACGAGGGCATCCGTCCCGAGACCACCGTGGAGTCCCTGGGCAGGCTGCGCCCCGCCTTCGCCAAGGACGGCACGATCACCGCCGGCACGTCCTCCCAGATCAGCGACGGCGCGGCCGCCGTGGTCGTGATGAGCAAGGCGAAGGCCGAGGAGCTCGGCCTGGAGTGGATCGCCGAGATCGGCGCCCACGGCAACGTCGCGGGTCCGGACAACTCCCTCCAGTCGCAGCCGTCCAACGCGATCCTGCACGCCCTGAAGAAGGAGGGCCTGGAGGTCTCCGACCTGGACCTCATCGAGATCAACGAGGCCTTCGCCGCGGTCGCCGTGCAGTCAATGAAGGACCTCGGCGTGACCCCGGAAAAGGTGAACGTCAACGGTGGCGCCATCGCCCTGGGCCACCCGATCGGCATGTCCGGCGCCCGCGTGGTGCTGCACCTGGCGCTGGAGCTGAAGCGCCGCGGCGGCGGGATCGGCGCGGCCGCGCTGTGTGGTGGCGGCGGCCAGGGCGACGCCCTGATCGTCCGCGTCGCCAAGTAGGCACCGGCGGGGGGGGGGGGGGGGGGGGGGGGGGGGCGGCGCGGGCGCCCCCCCCCCCGCCCCCCCCCCCCCCCCCCCCCCCCCCCCCCCCCCCCCCCCCCCGGCCCCCGCGCGCCCCCCCCCG
>NZ_JBIAJH010000001.1:81234-458546 GCF_042871845.1 Streptomyces sp. NPDC005533
GGGGGGGGGCGCGGGGCGCGGCGGCGGGGGGGGGGGCGGGGCCGCTGGCCGCCCCCCTGTGGGGCCGGGCCCAATTTTCGCCCGGGGGGGCCCGGGGGGCCCCGAGGGGGGGCCCCCGGCCCCCCGGCCGTACCCGCACCCGTACCCGTACGAGAACCGAGGAGCGCAGCACGTATGACGGCGGTGGACGTCCCCCAGCTGGTGGCCCAGGCGCGTGAGGGCCGGCCGAGAGCGGTGGCCCGGCTGATCTCGCTGGTCGAGGGGGCGTCCCCGCAGCTGCGGGAGGTGATGGCCGCGCTGGCCCCGCTCACGGGCGGGGCGTACGTGGTCGGGCTGACGGGATCGCCGGGCGTCGGCAAGTCGACCTCGACCTCGGCGCTGGTGTCCGCGTACCGCAAAGCCGGCAAGCGGGTCGGCGTCCTCGCCGTCGACCCGTCCTCGCCCTTCTCGGGCGGGGCGCTGCTCGGCGACCGGGTGCGGATGTCGGACCACGCCTCGGACCCGGGCGTGTACATCCGCTCCATGGCGACCCGGGGGCACCTGGGCGGGCTGGCGTGGGCCGCCCCGCAGGCGATCCGGGTGCTGGACGCGGCCGGCTGCGAGGTGATCCTGGTCGAGACGGTCGGCGTCGGGCAGTCGGAGGTGGAGATCGCCTCGCAGGCCGACACCTCGGTGGTGCTGCTGGCCCCCGGGATGGGCGACGGGATCCAGGCCGCGAAGGCGGGGATCCTGGAGATCGGTGACGTGTACGTGGTGAACAAGGCGGACCGGGACGGCGCGGACGCGACGGCCCGGGAGCTGAACCACATGCTGGGGCTGGGCGAGGCGCGGGGCCGGGAGGACTGGCGGCCGCCGATCGTCAAGACGGTGGCGGCGCGCGGGCAGGGCATCGACGAGCTGGTCGAGGCGCTGGAGAAGCACCGCGCGTGGATGGACGAGCGGGGGGTGCTGGCCGAGCGGCGCGCGGCGCGGGCCGCCCGTGAGGTGGAGACCATCGCCGTGACGGCCCTGCGGGCGCGGATGGCGGACCTGCGGGGCGACGCGCACCTGGACGCGCTGGCCGCGCGGGTCGCCGTGGGCGAGCTGGATCCGTACGCGGCCGCGGACGCCCTGCTGGCGACGCTGACGGAGGCCTGAGCCCCCGCCCCGGCCCACGGTCCGGCGGGGAGCGCGTGCGGCGCTCCCCGCCGGTGGCCGGGGGTCAGGAGTCGTCGTCGGAGTCCGAGTCGGAGTTCGAGTCGGAGTCGGTCTGTGCGGTGACCTTGCCGGTCGTCGGGTCCACCGACGCGTTCCAGGTCTTGCCGTCGGAGCCCTTGACCTCGGCGTGCCAGTACGGGGCCTTGCCGCTGTCGTCGTCGGAGTCCCACTCGACGGTCCAGGTCGTGCCCGGGTGGGCGGCCACGGCGGCCTTGGCGGCCTGCGCAGCGGTGACCTTGGCCGCGAGCAGACCCTTGTGCTCGCCCGGGTTCTCGTCGTTGTCCACGTTCTGCCGGGAGACCTTGCCCGTGGCGGCGTCGACCTCCAGCTCGGCGTGGCCCTTTCCGTCCTTGGTGATCACGTCCACGTGCCAGATGTTGCCGTCCCGGTCGAGGGACTCGACCACGCCCGGATAGTTCTTGAGGGCGGCGGCGATGGCCTGCTCGGCCGAGACGTCGGCCCGGGCGGCGGCGGATGCGGGGACGGTTCTCGCCGGGTCGGCGGACGCCGTGGCGGCGGTCGCCAGGGGGGCCGCGGTCAGCAGGACCACGGACGCGGCGGCTGAGACGAACACGTTGCGCTTCATGGGCTGGACCTCCTCAGGCCGGCCCGACGGGCAAGGGCCGGCAGCGAGCGTTCCCCGCCATTGTGAGGCCGATGGCCGTCCGGGGCGCGACGAGTGCGCGCGGTCCGGACGGCCCGGCCCCGGCCTCAGACCTTGCCGCGGGTGCCGCGCAGGTGCTCCGCCACGGGGGTCAGCGAGGCGCGCAGCGCCGCCAGGGCCTCCGGCGGCAGCAGGTCGATGAAGTGCTGGCGGACGGACGCCACGTGGTGCGGGGCGACCTTGCGCATCGTCTCCATGCCCTCGTCCGTGAGCACCGCGTACAGGCCGCGGCGGTCGGACTCGCAGTTCACCCGGCGCACGAGCCCCGCCGTCTCCATGCGCGTGATCTGGTGCGACAGCCGGCTCTTGGACTGCAGGGTGGCGGTGGCGAGGTCGCTCATCCGCATCCTGTGGTCCTGCGACTCCGAGAGGTTCACGAGGATCTCGTAGTCGTTGTTGGTGAGTCCGAAGGGCTGGAGATCCTTTTCCAGCTGGTGCATCAGCAGTCTGCTGACGTCCAGGTGGGTGCGCCATGCGCACTGCTCGGCGTCGGTCAGCCAGGGGGTCCCCCCGGACGGAGTCTGGGGGAGGGTGGCCGTCTCGGTCTCCATGGTCTCCATGAATGAACTCTACCTAAAAAGTTGAATTACGTACAAATATGGGTGGTCCGAGGTATCACAGTCCGAGGCGGCGCTGGAGATCACCCAGCTGTCCCGGCATCCGCGGCACGCCCAGCTGCCCCATCGGGCCCTGGCCGGCCCCCGGCACGCCCTGCGCGTTGCCCGTGGCCGCGCCCGCGCCGACCGCGCCGACCGCCTGCTCCGCCATCAGCATCTCCGACGACTGCAGCAGCACCGTCCCGGCCCCGACGAACTCGAACTGGTGCTCCTCGCCCGAGCTGCCCCCGATGCCGGTCAGCGAGCGCAGGCCGCCCAGCACGCCCGACATGTAGCCGTGGTCGTAGTGGTGGCACGGCGAGGGGCAGTCCGCCCAGCCCACCAGCGCCTGCGGGTCCACGCGCAGCGGCGGCTCCATGAACACCACCGGACCGTTGGACGCCGCCACGAACTTCCCGGTTCCGATCAGGGTCAGGAAGCCCGGGACGATCGACTGCTTCAGGGCGAGCGAGGGCTGGTACGCGAGCAGGTTGCCCGACCGGATCGTCAGGTTGCCGTTGTCCAGGTCGTACGAGTTCACGTCGAATGCCCGGTCGGCCAGCAGCATCTTGCCCGAGCCCTCGGCGACCACCCAGTCGCTCGCGTGCAGCGGGGAGTGGAAGCTGGTCCGCAGCAGGCGGTCGAAGCGCCCGTTGCCGATGCCGTTGAACTCGATGCGCCCGTAGTACGAGATCATCTTGCCCTTCTGCAGGAACCACTGGCTCCCCTTGAGCTCCACGCAGAAGGTGTAGGCGTTCACGTTGTCGTCGGAGGGCAGCGTGTACGGGTCGAAGACCGTCGGTCCGCCGGGTCCGCCGGTCACAGGGCCAAAGTTCACAGCTTCTCCTCGGAGGCCTGTACGTACACCGCGCCCTGGCCGGAGAGCTCCAGCTGGAACGCCTCACCCGAGCCGCGGCCCACCATGTCCCGCCAGCCGAGCGCGGTGGAGAGCTTGTTGCGCACGTCGCCGTGGTGGGCGACGTACGCCTGCGGGTCCACGTGGATCGGGCGCTGAGGGGTGATCGGCAGCTCGATGACCCCGCCGTGGGCCATCACGGCGACCGAGCCGTGGCCCTTGAGGGTGGTGGTGAACAGACCCTGGCCGGTCACCTGACCGCGCACCATGCCCATGACGCCGCCCTGGGAGCCCATGAACATCGTGCCCTGCTGCAGGGTGCCGTCGAAGGCGAGCAGCCTGTCGGCCTCGACGTAGAGGGTCTCGCCGGTCAGGTTGATCACCTGGATGTGGTGGCCGCCGTGGCCGAACATCACGGTGCCGCTGCCCTCGACCGACATCAGCGGGGTCTGCTCGTTCGCCACCCGGCGCCCGATCATGCCCATGACCCCGCCCTGACCGCCCGTCAGGCTCGGGGTGAAGGAGACCTCGCCGCGGTACGCGAGCATGGCGCCGCGCTGGCTGAACATCTTCTGGCCCGGCACGACCTGCGCCTCGACCATCTTCGAGTTGATCTCGCGGAACGGCATCAGATGTCGCCCCCGACGGTGTTGCGCTCGCTCGGCTGCACGTACACCAGGCCCTCGCCCTCGAAGCGGATCTGGAACGCCTCGCCGGAACCCTCGCCGATCAGCGTGCGGAAGTTCACACCGGACTGGAAGGACTGCTGGAGGTTGCCGGTGTGCGCGATGTACGCCCCCGGGTCGACGGAGAGCGGGTACTGGGCGCTCACGCGCAGCACGACCGCCGGACCGTCGGACATGATGGCCGCCTGGCCGGAGCCCTCGACGGTCGTGGTGAAGAGGCCGTTGCCCGTCGTCGCGCCGCGCAGGCCGGTGAAGGTGGTGCCGGTCCGCAGACCGGCGTCGGTGCACAGCAGGTTGCTGGACTCGACGTAGAGCTTCTCGCCGCGAAGATTGACCAGATTGATCTCGCTGGCGCGGTCGGCGAAGAAGCAGGTGCCGTGCCCCTGGACCTCCATCACCGTCATCTGTTCGCCGGTCAGCCGGCGGGTCACCATGCCGCGGAGGCCTTCGCCGCCGCCGGTCATCTTCTTGAAGGCCATCTGCCCGTCGTACGCGACCATGGAGCCGTTCTTCGCTTTCACGGCGTCCCCGGTCAGGTCGACGGCCAGCACCTTGCTGCCTTGGAGTCGGAACTGAGCCACGGGAAGACGTTATCGGCAGCGGGCGAACCCGAACAGGGCCCCGTGGCCGATATATGCCACACCTGGTCGATATCGGGGGTGATGCCGGGGCGATCCGGGCCCGCCGCGCGGGGGAGGGGCCGGGTCAAGATCCCGCAAAGCGGCTGAGACACTGGAACCGACCCAGGCCTCCACCCCGAAGGTTGAACGTGGACATCAAGACCGCCTCCGCCCTGCACCGGCTGCGCCTCATCTCCGTTCCGGAGGCGCTGTCGTTCCCGGCCCTGCTGATCTTCGGTTCCCTGCTGAGCCGGATCTCGGACATCGACTACCTGGTGCTGCCGCTCGGAGCCATCCACGGGATCCTGTTCCTCGCCTACCTGGTCCTCCTGATCGACGTCTGGACCAAGGCGAAGTGGCCGGTGAAGAGGGTCCTGCTGTTCTTCGCCCTCTCGCTGGTGCCCTTCGGCGGGCTGTACGGCGACAAGCTGCTCAAGCGGGAAGAGGCCGACAGCGTGGTGGCGGCCCGCGCGCGACAGGTGGCGCAGGCGTGATCGTCGCGTTCTCGGTGACCCCGCTGGGGGTCGGTGAAGAGGTCGGCGAGTACGTCGCCGACGCGGTCCGGGTGGTCCGCGAGTCCGGACTGCCGAACCGTACGGACGCGATGTTCACCACCATCGAGGGTGAGTGGCAGGAAGTCATGGACGTGGTCCGGCGCGCCGTGGCCGCGGTCGAGGAGCGGGCGCCGCGGGTCTCGTTCATCCTCAAGGCCGACATCCGGCCCGGCGTGAGCGACGGCATCACGTCGAAGGTGGAGACGGTCGAGCGGCACCTCGCCGGGGGCTGAGGCGCCCGGCAGCCGCCCCGTGACGCGCCCCCGGCCTTCGTGGCCGGGGGCGCGTCCGCGCGGGGCGGGAGGGGCGGGGCTGGTCAGTCCCTTGCCCGGCGGGCCAGGCCCAGGGCGTAGGAGGGCCACCAGGTGCCGGCCTTCGGGCCGCCGCGGCAGGTGCCGTCGGACTCGCCCGGGGGCTTGACCCACAGGTACGCGTCGACGAGCGGGTCGCCCGTGCGGTCGGTCGGCGGGGTTCCGAGGGCGCGGCCCGGCGGGTTGCACCGGGCCCGGGCGGGGTCGCCCGGCAGCGGGCCGTCGCCGTTGCGGCCGGTGTCGATGACGAAGTGTCTGTTCCCCGTCCGCTCGGAGATCCTGGCGCCGTACGCCCGCGCGGCCGCGTCGGGCTGGAAGCCGGAGACGTTGACGGCGAAGCCGTCCGCGCGCGCCAGGCCCGCCTTGGCGAGGGGTGTCACGAGGTCCGTCGGGTCCTTGACCGAGGCGGGATCGCCCGCGTCGAGGTAGACCTTGGTGTTCCGGTTCCGCTTGAGCCGGTCGACGGCCTCGGAGAGCAACCGCTCGCGCTCCTTGCGGTGTTCGGCCCGGGTGCAGCCGTCGACGGTCTGCGCGAGGGCGCCCGGCTCCAGGATGACGACGGCCTTGGCGGTTCCGATGCCGTCGGCGAAGGCGCCGATCCACGTGCGGTACGCCTGGGCGTTCGGAGCG
The DNA here is from genome assembly GCF_042871845.1 of Streptomyces sp. NPDC005533. Classification (NCBI taxonomy): domain Bacteria; kingdom Bacillati; phylum Actinomycetota; class Actinomycetes; order Kitasatosporales; family Streptomycetaceae; genus Streptomyces; species Streptomyces sp. NPDC005533. Next base: position 87,349 of record NZ_JBIAJH010000001.1, read on the forward strand.
CCGCCGGCCGGTGGCTGCCCGCAGTCGCGGTACGGGAGGTGGTGCGCGACGAGCAGCAGGGTCCGCCCGGCCGCCCGCGCTCCCGTCACGGCCCGGCGGATCTCGGGTCCCGGGTCACCGCCGGGCGCCCAGAGGGCCGTCGGCCGGTCCGCGATCCTGCGCATCACCTGGGCGTCGCTGTTGCGGCCGACCGCCTCCCAGGCGGCGACCTGCCGGGCCGCCTCGTTCCCCGGGTCGACCCAGTACGGGGACGCGGCGGGGGCCCCCGCCGGCGGGGCGGCCGCGGGCGGCCCCGGCGCGGGTCCCGGCCCGCCCGAGCAGGCCGGCGCCGCGGCGAGCAGCGCGAGGAGACCGAGGACGGAGGGGAGGCGGCGGCTGGGGGCGGCGGAGGGCATCCGGCTTCCTCGGGACGAAGGGGCGGGCAGCGGACCGGAATATCGTGACATAACGGTCAGTTGCCGCCCCCCTGCGACACCGTGGGGGCGTCGCCTACGACACCGTGGGGTCGCCGCTCGCGAGGGCGATGGCCAGCGGGGTGCGCTCGTAGAGCACCTGGTGGCCGCGGCGGGCGGAGATGAGCAGCCCCGCCGCGTGCAGGGTGGTGAGATGCGCCGAGACCGTGGACGGGGCGAGGCCGAGCCGGTGGGCCAGTGCCGTGGTGGAGGACGGTTCGGCCAGCGCGCACAGCACGTCGGCCCGGACCCGCCCCAGCAGGCGGGCGAGCGCGGCCGGGGTGTCCTCCCGAACCGGGGTCCACAGGGCGCCGATCCCGCGGGCCGGGTAGACCACGGTCGGCTGCCAGGGCGGGTCGAAGCCACCTGCGATCTGCGGCCAGACGAAGGCGCTCGGCACGAGGACGAGGCCCTGGCCGCCCAGGACGCGTTCGTGGTGCGAGGGCCGCTCGATGGTCAGGGTGAGGGAGGCGGCGTCCCACGAGAGGTCGGGGTGCAGGCCGTCGAAGAGCGACTCCAGGCCGCCGGCCGCGAGGCGGCGCGTATGGAAGAGGACGTCGGCCTCCAGCAGCGCCCGCAGCCGCGGCCAGTGCGGTTCGACCAGGACGCTCCAGGCCCGCTCGATCAGATCGGCCAGCTCCCGCACCGACCGCGCGGGATCGGCGAGCAGGGCCCGGCCCGCTGCGCTGTCGAGCGCGCCCGGCGTACAGGCCAGGGCCTTGCGCATGTCCTCGCGCGCCGCGGCCGGATCGGCCGCGCGGATCAGGGCGAGCTCCTCCTCGAAGGTGACTCCCGGACCGCTCGGCGGCGGGCTGATGAAGTCGGTGCTGTGCCCCCGGCGCGGCATCAGCAGCCACAGCGGCCGCAGGTCCAGCCCGTCGGCGGCGGCCCGGATCTGCCGCAGCCAGGGCAGGTGGTAGCCCTGCCGGTCCGGCCGGTTCAGGGTGCGCACCGCCTCCTGGGTCTCCCACGCGGGCGACAGCGCGAACCGGCACCGCAGCAGGTCCCGGTGTCCGAAGCGATGGTGCAGGCCCATCCCGGCCCCCCTCCCCATACGTGTGCGTCGCCTCGATATTCGCGTACGCGCGAATCTCTGGGGCGCGGCGGCCCCGGCGCGGACGCTGGACCCCATGCCAGCCGACACCCACGCACCCGGGCGGTCCACGCCGCGACCGGGCTACCGCTCCGTCTTCCGGACTCGGGAGTTCCGCCCCGTCTTCGCCGCCCACCTGCTGTCCGTACTCGGCGTCGTCGTGGCCGAGATCTCCCTCACCGTGCTCGTCTACCGCGCCACCGGCTCACCCCTGATGAGCGCGCTCACCTTCGCCCTCGGCTTCCTCCCGTACGCACTCGGCGGCACGCTGCTCGCCGGGATCGCCGACCGGCACCCCGCCCGACGGGTGCTCGTCGCCTGCGACCTCGTCTGCGCGGCCTGCGCGGCGGCCATGATCCTGCCGGGCACGCCCGTCGCCGTGCTCCTCGCCCTGCGCTGCGCGATGGCCTTCGTGGCACCGCTCTTCCAGGGCACGCGCAACGCCTCCCTCGCCGACATCCTCGGCCCCAGCGACACCTTCGTTCTGGGCCGCTCGCTGATGCGCATGGTGGCCCAGAGCGCCCAGCTCGTCGGCTTCGGCCTCGGCGGACTGCTGCTCACCGTGCTCGCGCCGCGCGGGGCCATCGCCCTCACCGCCGCCGGATTCCTCGGTTCCGCGCTGCTGCTGCGCCTGGGCACCCGCACCCGGCCCGCCCGTACGCGTACCTCCCCCCTCGCCGGACTGCGCGCCGTCCTCGGCCGGCGCCGGCTGCGCGCGCTCACCCTGCTCTTCTGGCTGCCGCCCGTCTTCCTCGTGGTGCCCGAGGCGCTGCTCGCCCCCTACGTCGACGGCATCGGCGCCGGGACCGCGGTCCTCGGACTGCTGATGTGCGCGATGCCCGTCGGAACCATCGCCGGAGAGCTCTGGGCCGGCTCCGCCCTCACCGCCCGCACGCGATCGCGGATCGTGGCCCCGTTCGCCGCCGCCGGTCCGCTGCCGCTCCTGCTCTTCGCCGGACGGCCGGGCGTGCCCCTCCTGGCGGCCGCGCTGCTGCTCGCCGGCCTGGCCCACGCCTACACCCTCGGGCTGGACCAGTGGTACGTCGACGTGGTGCCCGAGGAGCTGCGCGGGCGGGCGATGACCCTGCTCAGCACCGGCCTGATGACCCTCCAGGGCGTGGGCATGGCCCTGGCCGGCCTCGCCGCCGAGTTCCTGCCGGTGCACGCGGTCGTCACCGGGTCCGGGATCCTCGGCACGACCGTCGTCCTGCTGCTCCTCGCCGAACTCCGGGCCGCCGCCCGGCAGGAGGGAGGACTGAAGGATGAGACGGCCCCCGCCGCGAAGTGACCTCCCGGTAGGGTCGGAGACGTGCCCAAGCCGCTCAGCCTTCCCTTCGACCCCATCGCCCGCGCCGACGAGCTCTGGCAGCAGCGCTGGGGACCCGTGCCCTCGATGGCCGCGATCACCTCGATCATGCGGGCGCACCAGATCCTGCTCGGCGAGGTCGACGCCGTGGTCAAGCCGTACGGGCTGACCTTCGCGCGCTACGAGGCCCTGGTGCTGCTCACCTTCTCCAAGGCCGGGGAGCTGCCGATGTCGAAGATCGGCGAGCGACTGATGGTCCACCCGACCTCGGTGACGAACACCGTGGACCGGCTGGTGAGGTCCGGGCTGGTCGACAAGCGGCCCAACCCGAACGACGGCCGCGGCACCCTGGCCTCCATCACGGAGAAGGGCCGCGAGGTGGTCGAGGCGGCCACGAAGGACCTGATGGCGATCGACTTCGGCCTCGGCGCCTACGACGCGGAGGAGTGCGCGGAGATCTTCGCGCTGCTGCGCCCGCTGCGGGTGGCCGCCGCGGACTTCGAGGAGTCCTGAGGCGGACCCGGGCCCGTCCCGCGCTCACCGGGGCCGCGTCAAGATCGAGCAAAACGGACGGTTAGGCTCGTCCGCATGAAACGAAGCGTGCTGACCCGCTACCGCGTCATGGCCTACGTGACCGCGGTCATGCTCCTGATCCTCTGTGCCTGCATGGTGGCGAAGTACGGCTTCGACACCGGCGCCGGCCTGACCTTCGCGGTCTCGCAGGCCCACGGCGTCCTCTTCATGATCTACCTGGTCTTCGCCTTCGACCTGGGCTCCAAGGCCAAGTGGTCCTTCGGCAAGCTGCTCTGGGTGCTCGTGTCGGGCACGATTCCGCTGGCCGCCTTCTTCGTCGAGCGCAAGGTCCGCGCCGAGGTGGAACCGCTGGTCAGCGACTCGCTGGCGACCGCCAAGGCCTGATACGAGGCGAGCGTCACCCACCCCCGGGGCGGGTCCCCGGGGGTTTGCCATCGACATTTACTAGGACGTCCTAGTAAATTCATGGGTATGGACGCTGACGCCATCGAGGAAGGCCGCCGTCGCTGGCAGGCCCGTTATGACAAGGCCCGCAAGCGCGAGGCAGACTTCACCACGCTCTCCGGCGACGAGGTCGAGCCGGTCTACGGGCCCCGGCCCGGCGACGCGTACGAGGGCTTCGAGCGCATCGGGTGGCCGGGCGAGTACCCGTACACCCGCGGGCTCCACGCCACCGGCTACCGGGGGCGGACCTGGACCATCCGGCAGTTCGCCGGGTTCGGCAACGCCGAGCAGACCAACGAGCGCTACAAGATGATCCTGGCCGCCGGCGGCGGCGGGCTCTCCGTGGCCTTCGACATGCCGACCCTCATGGGGCGCGACTCCGACGACCCCCGCTCGCTGGGCGAGGTCGGGCACTGCGGGGTCGCCATCGACTCCGCCTCCGACATGGAGGTCCTGTTCAAGGACATCCCGCTGGGCGACGTCACGACCTCGATGACGATCTCGGGCCCCGCCGTGCCCGCCTTCTGCATGTACCTGGTCGCCGCCGAGCGGCAGGGCGTGGACCCCGCCGTGCTCAACGGCACGCTCCAGACCGACATCTTCAAGGAGTACATCGCCCAGAAGGAGTGGCTCTTCGAACCGGAGCCGCACCTGCGCCTCATCGGCGACCTGATGGAGTACTGCACGAAGGGCATCCCGGCCTACAAGCCGCTGTCCGTCTCGGGCTACCACATCCGCGAGGCCGGGGCCACGGCCGCGCAGGAGCTCGCCTACACCCTCGCCGACGGTTTCGGGTACGTGGAGCTCGGCCTCTCGCGCGGCATGGACGTGGACGCCTTCGCGCCCGGCCTCTCCTTCTTCTTCGACGCGCACCTCGACTTCTTCGAGGAGATCGCCAAGTTCCGCGCCGCCCGCCGCATCTGGGCGCGCTGGATGAAGGAGGTCTACGGGGCCAAGAGCGAGAAGTCGATGTGGCTGCGCTTCCACACCCAGACCGCCGGCGTCTCCCTGACCGCGCAGCAGCCGTACAACAACGTCGTGCGCACCGCCGTGGAGGCCCTCGCGGCCGTCCTCGGCGGCACCAACTCCCTGCACACCAACGCCCTCGACGAGACCCTCGCCCTGCCGAGCGAGCAGGCGGCCGAGATCGCCCTGCGCACCCAGCAGGTGCTGATGGAGGAGACCGGCGTCGCCAACGTCGCGGACCCGCTGGGCGGTTCCTGGTTCGTGGAGCAGCTCACCGACCGCATCGAGGCCGAGGCCGAGAAGATCTTCGAGCAGATCAAGGAGCGCGGCCTGCGCGCCCACCCGGACGGGCAGCACCCCATCGGGCCGATCACCTCGGGCATCCTGCGCGGCATCGAGGACGGCTGGTTCACCGGGGAGATCGCCGAGTCGGCCTTCCAGTACCAGCGGTCGCTGGAGAAGGGCGACAAGAGGGTCGTCGGCGTCAACGTCCACCACGGGTCGGTCACCGGTGACCTGGAGATCCTCCGGGTCAGCCACGAGGTGGAGACCGTCCAGGTACGGGAGCTGACGGCGCGCAAGGCCCGGCGCGACGACGCCAGGGTCACCGCCTCCCTGAAGGCCATGCTCGACGCCGCCCGCGACGGGTCGAACATGATCCCGGCCATGCTGGACGCGGTGCGGGCCGAGGCCACGCTGGGCGAGATCTGCAACGTCCTGCGCGACGAGTGGGGCACCTACACGGAGCCGCCGGGCTTCTGACGCCCTGCCGCACAGCGTGAGAACGGCCGGCCGCGGCGCCCCGCAAGAGCGCCGCGGCCGGCCGTTTCGCCGCTCAGGCCGCGGCGGGGCCGCGCAGGCCGTGCATCAGGAGGGCCGTGAAGGTGGCCACCCAGACCTCGTCCACGGGTTCGGAGCTCACCAGGGCGCGGTGCACCACCGTGCCCGCGATCACGTCGAAGATCAGGTCCGTGGTGCGGTCCGCGAGGGCCTCGTCCTCCTCGTACGGGAGCTCACCGCGGGCCTGGGCCCGTTCGCGGCCCAGTACGACGAGACGTTTCTGCCGATCCACGATCGCCGACCGGATCCGGTCGCGCAGGGCCTCGTCGCGAGTGGACTCGGCGACGACCGCCATCAGGGCCGTACGGGCCTCCGGGCGCCGCAGCAGCGCCGCGAACTGCAGGACGACGTCCTCGATGTCGGCTTCGAGGGAGCCCCGGTCCGGGAGTTCGAGCGCGTCGAAGAGCTCCGCCACCGCGTCCACGACCAGCTCGTTCTTGCCGGCCCAGCGTCGGTAGAGGGTGGTCTTGGCGACCCCCGCGCGGGCCGACACGTCGCCCATCGTCAGCTTCGACCAGCCCAGCTCGACCAGCGCGTCCCGGGTCGCCGCGAGGATGGCGGTGTCCGCTGCGGCGCTGCGGGGACGACCGGTGCGGCCGGGGCTGGGGTTGCGCATGGCCGAGACCATACCCGCCGGTAGCCGACGCGGCCGCTGTGGTTCAGATCACGGGACGCGAAAGGACCCGGACGGCCGCCGGGGGAGTTACGCTACGGCTCGTAGCGTAAGAGCGACAACCACGCGAAGGGCTACAGGCGCCAGGTGGGGACCCGGCGCCGATCAGCACCACGACCAGTATCAGGACCGGCACCACGATCGCGGCAGACGGCCGGCACGGCCAATTCACGCGATCTTTTTCGTCGGCGCGCGCACACGGGGGAGGATGTACGCATGCAGCCCAGAAACATGTCCATGAGCGGCGTCGTCGACCTCGCCGCGGTGAAGGCGGCCGGCGAGGCCAAGGCCAAGGCCGAGCAGGCCCGCGCCGAAGCGGCGCGCCAGGCCGGCCAGGGTGGCGCAGCGCCCGCCGCCGGCGCGGTGCCGCCGTCCGCGCTCGTCATCGACGTAGACGAGGCCGGCTTTGAACGCGATGTGCTCCAGCTCTCCGCCGAGGTCCCTGTCGTCCTGGACTTCTGGGCCGAGTGGTGTGAGCCGTGCAAGCAGCTCAGCCCGCTGCTGGAGCGGCTGACCGTCGAGGCGAACGGTCGCCTGGTCCTGGCCAAGGTCGACGTCGACGCCAACCAGATGCTGATGCAGCAGTTCCAGATCCAGGGCATCCCGGCCGTCTTCGCCGTGGTCGCCGGTCAGGTGCTGCCGCTCTTCCAGGGCGTCGCCCCCGAGCAGCAGATCCGCGAGACCCTGGCCCAGCTGGTGCAGGTCGCCGAGGAGCGCTTCGGGATCATCGGCATCGAGGTGGACCCGAACGCGGAAGGGGCCGCTCCGGCCGCCGCCGACGCCGAGGCCGAGGCCCCGGCCGGCCCGTACGACGCCCTGCTGGAGGCGGCCGTCGTCGCGCTGGACGCCGGTGACCTGGGCGGCGCGGTGCAGGCGTACAAGAACGTGCTCGCGGACGACCCGGCCAACACCGAGGCCAAGCTGGGTCTGGCCCAGGCCGAGCTCCTCGCCCGCGTCCAGCACATGGACCCGCAGGCGGTGCGGGCCGCGGCGGCCGAGAATCCGAAGGACCCGGCGGCGCAGATCGCGGCGGCCGACCTCGACCTGGTCGGCGGTCACGTCGAGGACGCTTTCGGGCGCCTGGTGGACACCGTGCGCGTCACGTTCGGTGAGGACCGGGACGCCGTGCGGTTGCGGCTGCTGGAGCTGTTCGAGGTCATCGGCGCCGACGACCCGCGGGTGTCCGCGGCGCGCACGGCGCTCGCGCGGGTGCTCTTCTAGGCCTGATCCGACCCGCTACGGCCCGCTCCGGGCGGCCGACGATTTGTTGACACGTAGATAAACAGCGGCCGCGCTTTGCCAAAACTTGGTAATCGCGGCCGCTGTTACTCGCAGTAAATCGAACCCTGTGAACTGTCCGGTGTGTTCACCATTCCACCGTTCTGTCGTGGCCCTGGGTAACACCCTGTGTTGCTGCCCGACCGCGACAGGTCGCACTCAGGTTATCTGGCCGTTACCCGCCAGTAACGAACCCCCTTGTGCCCCGGCCGGTAATGGACCACGATCGGCGACGCTCGGTCCTTCCCGCAGAGCCGCTCACTCGGAGCCGCGGTGAAGGGTCCCCACCGAGTCGGCCTGTGGCAGTGGCACCGGCCGTGGGACAGGGGGGTTCCTGCCACACCGGCGGGGCCTGTCCTCCAGGTTGCGCGAACGCGTGGCCCAGTGGTTGTCGCTCGGGGGTGATCGCCGGTGTTTCGGACGTGGCACAGCCGCGGCCCGGGCCGCCTGCGCTCCTTCCCGAGGACGTAGCACTTCTCCCATCCCAGGACGGGCACGGCCCGGACCGGAGATGTACGTCCGAGAAGGAGGAACGAAATGAGTTCTCAGGTTCGTGGCGGGACCAGATGGAAGCGCTTCGCGCTCGTCATGGTGCCGAGCATCGCGGCCACGGCCGCGGTCGGTGTGGGTCTGGCGCAGGGTGCCCTCGCGGCGTCGTTCAGCGTCTCCGGCCAGGACTTCAAGGTCTCGGCCGACAAGCTCGACGGTCAGAACCTCATTCAGTACGGCGGTATCGCCGAGGGTCACGACCTCAAGGGCAACGCGCAGCACCACCCGGTCACCATCTCCGGGTTCAGCAACGCCAAGATCACCAACATGTGCCAGTCCCTGGTCACCCCGACTCCGCTGGGCAACATCACGCTCCAGCTGAAGACCGGTCACAAGGGCACCCCGGCCGAGGCGAGCAACATCTACCTGGATGTGGCCGAGCTCGACACCGACGCCGAGTTCACCAACCTGGACATCGGTGTCGCGGTCGGCGACGCGAGCCACAAGACCAAGCCGCAGGCCGGCACGGTCGCCAGCCCGTACGCGTTCTCGCAGCGCGCCGACCGGGCCGTCCTGACGAACGTCAAGCAGAAGGCGTGGGCGACCACGGCGGGCACCTTCAAGCTGCCCAACCTGAAGCTGCGCCTGCTGGGCGGCGACCAGCCGTGCTACCAGGACAAGGACGTCCAGGACTGACCGTCCTGATGCGGGACCGCAAGGGCGGGCGGCGGCTGCCGTCGCCGCCCGTGCTTGCGGGCTCCACAGATTTCTCCGTACCACCGTTTCCAGGGAGCTGTTGTCCATGAACCCCCAGGCCCCGGTTTACGTTCGCTCGGAAGACGACGCCTGGCTCACCGTGGTGTACTACCACTTCCATGCCTGGAGCGGTCGCCGTCCCTTCTGGGCCGGGCTGTTCACGCTCCTCGGTGGCTTCCCGATCGCGTACTTCCCGTACGCGGACCTCCGGCTGGGCAACGTCAGCCTCGCGATGGCCACCACGGGCGGCGCGGGCGCACTGATCATCGGTGTACTGCTGATCACGCTGGGCCTCGCCCTGTGGTTCCAGCAGACCATCCGCGTCTTCGCCGGCGTGGCCGCGATCCTGTTGGCCCTGGTGTCGCTGCCGGTCTCCAACCTCGGCGGTTTCGGGGCGGGATTCATCCTCTCCCTGCTCGGCGGCGCGCTCGCGCTGTCGTGGGCCCCCGGTCAGCCGGTGGACGAGGCGCCGGCGGACCAGCAGCCGGCCGCGGCCGCGGTGGACCTGGGCAAGACGCAGGCGCCGGCGGGCATCCACGGCATTCCGGGGCCCCGCGAGACGGATACGGCACACGCGAGCGAGACGACTGCCCACGCCGATGGCGGGAGGAACAGTGCGGGGTGACGAGACGCAGCGGGGCGTGGCCCCAGGCGCAGAGTCCCGTGAGACCAAGGGGCCGCGCCACGCGGCGCCCAGGAAGTCGCTGCTGAACAAGATCCAGATACCCGTCGGCAAGACGATGGCGCTCGCGGCGATGCCGACGGCCGTGTTCGTCGGGATGGGCATGGCGCCGAAGCTGGCCGTGGCCGACGACCAGGAGATCCCCTTCGCGCCCGGCCCGTGCGTCACGCGGTCCGACGAACCCGCGGAGTCCGAGTCGAAGTCGCCGTCCCCCACGCCGTCGACGACGCCCTCGCCGAGCACTTCGCCGAGCGCGACGCCCTCGCCGTCCGCGTCGGCGGCCGCGAAGCCGAAGCCGAAGACGAGTGCCTCGCCGTCGGCGACCAAGCCCCCGGCGACGCAGGAGACTGCCCCGGCCCCGGCCGCCACCCCGACGCCGACCAAGAGCACGAACCCGCTGGACCCGCTGGGTGTCGGCGACGCGCTCAAGGGCCTCGTCGACGAGCTCGGCCGGCCCCTCAAGGACGGCCTGCCGAAGACGACCCCGACGCCCACTCCCACGCCCTCCACGACCGCCAAGCCGACCCCGGACCCGGCCGCGGACGCGATCCGGGACGCGGCGAAGCAGGCGGGCGTCGACGTCTCGGAGCTGTCCGACGAGGTCAAGGACACCGCGAAGACCCCGAAGGACGAGACGGGCAAGGCGGGCGAGCGCGAGAACAAGGACAAGGACAAGGCAGAGGACGGGGCCAAGCCCGAGGAGTCGGCGGACCCGGACGGGAAGAAGCCCTTCCCCTGCCCGACCTACGACGCCAAGGCACTGGCCGACGCCGAGCTGGAGCAGGGCATCCCGCTCCTGCCGGACGAGCCCTGGTACCTCGACAGCTCGCTGCTGACCCTCTACGGCCTGGACTACCACGGCATCGTCGAGGTCAAGACGGGCAGCGGCAAGATCAAGAAGGTCCTGAAGTTCACCGCGGACTCGCTGGACATCAAGGACCTGTACCAGACCGTCGGCAAGGACGGGAAGGTCGCCCACCTGAAGTCCCGTCCGGGCTCCACGTCCAAGATCCGCGGCGGCACGGTGACGATGTACACCGAGAGCCTCAAGGGAAACCTCTTCGGGCTGATCCCGATCGAGTTCACCCCGAACAGCCCGCCGCCCCTGAACGTCCCCTTCGCGTTCTTCACGAACGTCAAGGTCGTCCAGGCGGGCCAGTTCGGCGGCACCCTGACCGTCCCCGGCCTGAAGAACTACATCGGCCCGCCGGAGTAGTCCCGTACGGCAGCGCGCACCCGGACCACCGCCACCCGGACCACCGTCACCTGGAAACACGGTCACCCGGAGACACACCGAGGGCGGCACCCCGGATCCCGATCGGATCCGCGGTGCCGCCCTCGGTCTCTGTGCGGCAGAGTTCAGGCTTCGGGCCTCAGGCGGTGCGGCGGCGTCAGTCGCGGCCGGCGTCGCCGCCCAGGTGGTGGACCCGGACCATGTTGGTCGTGCCCGGGACGCCGGGGGGCGAGCCGGCGGTGATGACCACGGTGTCGCCCTCGTTGTAGCGGCCGAGCTTGAGCAGCTCGCCGTCCACGAGGTCGACCATCGCGTCGGTGTTGTCCACGTGCGGGACGACGTACGACTCGACGCCCCAGCTCAGCGAGAGCTGGTTGCGGGTGTTCACGTCCGTGGTGAAGGCCAGGATCGGCTGGGTGGAGCGGTAGCGCGACAGACGGCGGGCGGTGTCCCCGGACTGGGTGAAGGCGATGAGCGCCTTGCCGTCGAGGAACTCCGCGATCTCGCAGGCCGCGCGGGCGACGGAGCCGCCCTGGGTACGGGGCTTCTTGCCCGGGACCAGCGGCTGGAGGCCCTTGGAGAGGAGTTCCTCCTCGGCCGCCATGACGATCTTCGACATCGTCTTGACGGTCTCGATGGGGTAGGCGCCCACCGAGGACTCGGCGGACAGCATGACCGCGTCCGCGCCGTCGAGGATCGCGTTGGCGACGTCGGAGGCCTCGGCGCGGGTCGGACGGGAGTTGGTGATCATCGACTCCATCATCTGGGTCGCGACGATCACCGGCTTGGCGTTGCGGCGGCACATCTCGATGAGCCGCTTCTGGACCATCGGGACCTTCTCGAGCGGGTACTCGACGGCGAGGTCGCCACGGGCCACCATGACCGCGTCGAAGGCGTCGACCACGGCCGCCATGTTCTCGACGGCCTGCGGCTTCTCCACCTTGGCGATGACGGGGACCCGGCGGCCCTCCTCGTCCATGACCTTGTGGACGTCCTTGACGTCGTTGGCGTCGCGGACGAAGGACAGGGCGACCATGTCGCAGCCCATCCGCAGGGCGAACCGCAGGTCGTCGACGTCCTTCTCCGACAGGGCGGGGACGTTCACGGCGGCACCCGGCAGGTTGATGCCCTTGTGGTCCGAGATGACACCGCCCTCGATGACGATGGTGCGGACGCGGGCGCCCTCGACCTCGGTCACCCGGAGCTCGACGTTGCCGTCGTTGATCAGGATCTGGTCACCCTTGGCGACGTCGCCCGGGAGACCCTTGTAGGTGGTGCCGCAGATGGACTTGTCACCCGGGACGTCCTCGGTGGTGATGGTGAACTCGTCACCGCGCACCAGCTCGACGGGACCCTCGGCGAAGGTCTCCAGACGGATCTTCGGGCCCTGGAGGTCGGCGAGGACGCCGACGGCGCGCCCGGTGTCCTCGGAGACCTGCCGGACGCGGTCGTACCGCTCCTGGTGTTCTGCCTGGGATCCGTGGCTGAAGTTGAATCGGGCCACGTTCATACCTGCCTCGATGAGCGTTTTCAGCTGCTCATACGAGTCGACGGCGGGGCCCAGCGTGCAGACGATTTTGGAACGGCGCATGACTGGATCCTATCGGTTTGTTTCGTAGCGGAATATTCCGTCTGGTGGAAAGTCCAAGTGACTACTGAGTAACGAGTGCGTACGCCTGGGTGGCGATCTCCAGTTCCTCATCCGTCGGGACCACCGCCACGGCCACCCGTGCATCCTCCGCCGAAACCAGCCGCGGCTCCCGGGAGCGCGCCGCGTTGGCCTGCAGATCCAACGCCAGACCCAGCTCGGCCAGGCCGTCCAGCGCGGCCTCGCGCACCTGGTGGGCGTTCTCGCCGACCCCGGCCGTGAACGCCACCGCGTCCACCCGCCCCAGGACCGCCGAGTAGGCGCCGATGTACTTCTTCAACCGGTGGACGTACGCGGCGAAGGCGAGGCTCGCCACCTCGTCGCCCTCGCCCGCCCGCCGGAGCACCTCGCGCATGTCGTTGTCGCCGCACATGCCCAGCAGACCGCTCTTCTTGTTCAGGAGCGAATCGATCTCATCCATCGAGAGGCCCCCCACCCGCGCCAGGTGGAAGACGACCGCCGCATCGAGATCGCCCGAACGGGTCCCCATGACCAGACCCTCCAGCGGCGTCAGGCCCATCGAGGTCTCCACGCACACGCCGCCCCGCACCGCCGAGGCGGAGGCGCCGTTGCCCAGGTGCAGCACGATCACGTTCACGTCCTCCACCGGCCTGCCGAGCAGCGCGGCCGTCGCCCGGGAGACGTAGGCGTGCGAGGTGCCGTGGAAGCCGTACCGCCGGATGGAGTACGCGTCGGCCGTCGCGGCGTCGATCGCGTACCGCGCCACGTACTCCGGCATCGTCGAGTGGAAGGCGGTGTCGAAGACCGCCACCTGCGGGACGTCCGCGCGCAGCGAGCGCGCCACCTCGATGCCCATCACGTTCGCCGGGTTGTGCAGCGGGGCCAGCGGGATCAGGTTCCGGATCTCCGCCAGCACCTCGTCGTCGATCACGGTCGGCTGGGTGAACCGCGTCCCGCCGTGCACCACCCGGTGCCCCACCGCGGTCAGTTCGGGGGAGTCCAGGCCCATCCCGTCGGCGGCGAGCTCCGCGGCCACGGCCTTCAGCGCGGCCTCGTGGTCCGCTATCGGGCCGAGCTGCTCGCGCTCGCCACCGGCGGCGCCGGGCCCGGTCAGCGTCTCGTGCACCAGCCGCGAGGTCTCCTCGCCGATCCGCTCCACCAGGCCGACCGCGAGGCGGGACCGGTCCGTCATGTCGAGGAGCTGGTACTTGACCGACGAGGAGCCGGAGTTGAGGACGAGTACGCGCGATGCGGTCACGATGGGGGTCTTTCCTTGTCTCGGGCGGTGGGGTGGGGGAGGGGGTCAGGCGGTGGCCGCGGACGACGGCCCGCCCTGCGCCTGGATCGCGGTGATGGCCACGGTGGTGACGATGTCCTGCACGAGCGCGCCGCGCGAGAGGTCGTTGACCGGCTTGCGCAGCCCCTGGAGCACCGGGCCGACCGCCACCGCGCCCGCCGAACGCTGCACTGCCTTGTACGTGTTGTTGCCGGTGTTGAGGTCGGGGAAGATCAGCACCGTCGCGCGGCCGGCCACCTGCGAGCCGGGCAGCTTGGTCGCGGCGACCGAGGGCTCCACGGCCGCGTCGTACTGGATCGGGCCCTCGATCTGGAGGTCGAGGCGCTGCTCCCGGACGATCTCGGTGGCCTTGCGGACCTTGTCGACGTCCGCGCCCGAACCGGAGGTGCCGGTCGAGTACGAGAGCATCGCGATCCGCGGGTCGACGCCGAAGGCGGCGGCCGTGGCGGCCGACTGGACGGCGATGTCGGCGAGCTGCTCGGCGTTCGGGTCCGGGTTGACGGCGCAGTCGCCGTAGACGAGGACCCGGTCGGCCAGGCACATGAAGAAGACCGAGGAGACGATGGACGCCTCCGGCTTGGTCTTGATGATCTCGAAGGCCGGGCGGATGGTCGCCGCCGTGGAGTGCACCGAACCGGAGACCATGCCGTCGGCCAGGCCCAGCTGGACCATCAGCGTGCCGAAGTAATTGACGTCGGTGACCACGTCGTTGGCGAGCTCGACGGTCATGCCCTTGTGGGCGCGCACCTGGGCGTAGTACTCGGCGAACCCCTCCCGCAGGGGAGAGGTCGCCGGGTCGATCAGCTGCGCGCCCGAGATGTCGACACCGAGGTCGCCGGCCTTCTTCAGGATCGCCTGCTCGTCACCCAGCAGGGTCAGGTCGCAGACGCCCCGGCGCAGCACCACGTCCGCGGCGCGCAGCACCCGCTCCTCGGCGCCCTCGGGCAGGACGACGCGGCGGCGCTCCGAGCGGGCCCGCTCCAGCAGCTCGTGCTCGAACATCATCGGCGTGACCCGCTCCGAGCGGGCCACCGAGAGCAGGTCGCGCAGCTCGCCGGTGTCCACGTGCCGCTCGAAGAGGCCGAGCGCGGTCTCCAGCTTGCGCGGGGTCGCGGAGTTCAGCCGGCTCTGCAGCGAGAAGAGTTCGGCGGCCGTCGGGAAGCTGTTGCCGGCCACCGACACCACGGGCGTGCCCGGGGCCAGCTTCGAGGCGAGGGCCAGGACCTCCGCGCTCGGCCGCTCGTTCAGGGTGAGCAGCACGCCGGCGATCGGCGGGGTGCCCGAGGTGTGCGCGGCCAGCGCGCCGACGACCAGGTCGGAGCGGTCGCCGGGGGTCACCACCAGGCAGCCGGGGGTCAGGGCGTTCAGGAAGTTCGGCAGCATGGCGCCGCCGAAGACGAAGTCCACGGCGTCGCGGGCCAGCCCGGCCTCGTCGCCGAGGAGCACCTCGCCGCCGAGCGCCCGCGTGATCTGGGCGACGGTCGGGGCGGAGAGCGACTTGTCGTCCGGCAGCACGTAACAGGGCACGGGGAGCCGGGCGGCCAGTCGCTCCGCTATGAGGTCGCGGTCCTCCGGGGCCACCCGGTTGACCACCATGGCGACGACGTGGCAGCCGAGGGTCTCGTAGGCGCGGTAGGCGTTGCGGGCCTCGGCGCGGACCGCCTCGGCGTGGTGCTTGGTGCCGCCCACGACGGGGACGACGAGCGCGCCCAGCTCGTTGGCGAGGCGGGCGTTGAGCGCCAGCTCGTCCGGGAGGTTGGTTTCCGCGTAGTCGGTGCCGAGGACGAGCATGACCTCGTAGTCGCGGGCCACCCGGTGGTAGTGGTCGACCAGCCGGGAGACGAGTTCGTCGGTGCCCTTCTCGGCCAGGATCGCCGAGGCCTCCTGGTACTCCATGCCGTACGCGGTCGCGGAGTCCTGCTCGATCCGGTAGCGGGCCTTCAGGAGCTCGAAGAGGCGGTCCGGTCCGTCGTGGAGCAACGGACGGTAGACGCCGACCCGGCCCGTCTGCCGGGTCAGGAGCTCCATGATCCCCAGCTCGACGACCTGGCGGCCGTCGCCCCGCTCGATACCGGTCACGTACACGCTGCGCGTCACGCCCGCACTCCGTCCCCTGCTGTGGATGTCATATTGGTCTGGCTCGACCCCTTGACAATACCTCTGCCAATAGATAGGGCGCCCTCCGGGAAAGGCCCTGGCCAGGAGGGTCGAAAGGCCCGGGAACCGGAGCGGCACAGGACGCGCGGCACCCCGGGCCCGTGGAACAATCGGACAGGCTTCACCATTACGCCCTTCACAGGTACGGCAGGAGACACAGCACGATGCGTATCGGAGTTCTCACCGCGGGCGGCGACTGTCCGGGGCTCAACGCTGTCATCCGGTCGGTCGTACACCGCGCCCTGGTCGGGCACGGGGACGAGGTCATCGGTTTCGAGGACGGGTTCAAAGGCCTCCTCGACGGCCACTTCCGCCCCCTCGACATCAACGCCGTCAGTGGCATTCTCGCCCGTGGCGGCACGATCCTCGGCTCGGCGCGCATGGAGCGCGCCCGCCTGCACGAGGCCGCCGAGAACGCCGCCGAACTGGCGACGCGCTACGGCATCGACGCCCTCATCCCGATCGGCGGCGAAGGCACCCTGACCGCCGCCCGGATGCTGTCGGACGCCGGGATGCCGGTCGTCGGCGTGCCCAAGACCATCGACAACGACATCTCCTCCACCGACCGCACCTTCGGCTTCGACACCGCCGTCATGGTCGCCACCGAGGCCATCGACCGCCTCAAGACCACCGCCGAATCCCACCAGCGCGTGATGGTCGTCGAGGTGATGGGCCGCCACGCGGGCTGGATCGCCCTGGAGTCCGGCATGGCCGGCGGCGCCCACGGCATCTGCCTGCCGGAGCGCCCCTTCGAGGTGGACGCCCTGGTGAAGATGGTGGAAGAACGATTCTCCCGCGGGAAGAAGTTCGCCGTCATCTGCGTCGCCGAGGGCGCGCACCCGGCCGAGGGCTCCATGCCGTACGAGAAGGGCGCCATCGACCAGTACGGTCACGAGCGCTTCGCCGGCATCGGCAACCGCCTCGCGGTCGAGCTGGAGCACCGCCTCGGCAAGGAGGCCCGCCCGGTCATCCTCGGCCACGTGCAGCGCGGCGGCGTGCCCACCGCGTACGACCGCGTGCTCGCGACCCGCTTCGGCTGGCATGCCGTCGAGGCCGTCCACCGCGGCGACTACGGCAACATGACCGCCCTGCGCGGCACCGACATCGTGATGGCCCCCCTCGCCTCCGCGACCACCGAGCTGAAGACGGTCCCCGACGACCGCATGTACGAGGCGGAGTCCGTCTTCTGACCCGCCCGGCCGGGACCTGCGCCCCTCCCGGGCCGGGACCTCCCGCCCCGCTTTCCCGCCGGACGGCCCCGGAGCCGGTGCTCCGGGGCCGCTCCGCGCCCGCCCGCACCGGACCCGCTGGTTAGGATTCCGGCCGGGGGACCGGCCGGCCGAGTCGCGTGACGGACCGGGCCCGTACGCCGGGCCCCCTCCACCACTCGCACGCACTCGATGGAAAGGTGCCCCCCTCCCGTGGCGACCAGCTCCGCCGTCCGGACCGCCGAACCGGTCGAGAACCCACCGGGACCCCGGGTCACCGGCCCCGCCGCACGGCGCAGCCCCGTCGTCCTCGCCGCGGCCCTCGCGGCGTCCTGGGCGGTGCCGCTGCTGCTCCACGCCGTCGCCCTCGACGTGCTGCTCCTGCCCGTCCTGGTCCTGACGATCGCCGCCCTGATCCGGGTCGGCGGCGGACTGCTCGACCGTCTCGTGGTCGCGGCCTTCCTGCTCTGCGGCGCCGTGATGGGCTTCGGCCTGCTCTTCTCCGTCTGGCCGTGGGGCCTGGCCCCCGTCCCCGGGGCCGGCCTGCTGCTGACGGTCGCCTCCGTGTCCGGCTGGCTGGCCCGCCGCCGGCCGCGCCTCCCGCTGCGCCTGCGCGGCTCGGACGCGCTGGTCGCCGCCACCGTCGCCGTGGTCTGGCACTACGTCCACCACCCGGTGGCCGGGAAGTCGGCCGCCGAGAGGCTGGCCTACTTCGTCACGTCCGAGGACCGGATGGGGCACTTCTCGTACTTCACCGGCATCCGACAGGTCGGCGGCTACGCCTTCCTCCACCAGGACGCCGCCCGGACGTACATGATGACGCCGTCCGAGGCGGTCTACCCGCAGGGCTCCCACTTCCTGCTGGCCTGGGTCGACGCCCTGGTGACCTCCTCGGCCGAGGCGGGCTCCGCCCTCGCCATGACGAACCGGTACTTCCTCTACGTCCTGGCCGCCTACGCACTGTTCTGCGGCGCGCTGGTCTGGGCCGCCCGCTGGATCGGCGGCCCCCGCCTGCGCGGCTGGCGCGCGGCCGCGGTCTGTGCCACCGCCGCCGCCGTGATGATGTCCGGATCGATGGCGGAGCTGATCGAGCGGGGCTTCGACTCCGAGACCATCGGCCTGCTGTTCCTGGCCGTCGCCCTGGCCCTGCTGGTGCGGCCCGCGGCGGGCCGCACCGAGTTCGTCCTCCTCGCGGCGGCCGGCCTCATCGCCGTGACGTACGTGTACAACCTCTACGGCGCCCTCGTCGGCATGGCGCTGGTCGCGGTGCTGCTCGTGCACCGCCGCCGGTTCGCCGGGCGGTGGATCCCGGTCCTCGGCGCCCTGGCGGCCGCCACGCTCGTGGCGGGACTGCCCAGCGCCTTCTCCGTCCTCACCAAGCTGGACGTCGCCAAGACCTCGAACCTGGCCGGACCGATGGTCATCCCCGACCGCCCGGTGTTCATCGGGCTCGGACTGCTCGCCGTGGTCGCGACCACCCTCCCGGTGAACCGCCGGACCGGCACCGGCCGGACGCTGCTGGCCCTCCTCCTCGGCGCGGCCGCGCTGATCGGCGTCTTCGGCGCCTGGCAGAAGCACACCATCGGCTACTACTCGTACTACTTCGAGAAGCTGACCGCCGCCGGGCTGGTGATCGCCCTGCTCTCGCTCGGCCTGATCGGACTGATGCTGCCGCCCGCCGGCGGGACGACGGGCCCCGCACTGCGCCGCCGCGCGGACCTCCTGCTGCGTTCCTGCCTCGCGGCGGCCGCGGCGCTGGCGCTGTTCGGCGGCGTCCAGTGGGGCGTGCCCTCCGGCTGGGGCCACCCCTCGGCCTGGTACGGCAGCCCCCTGCTCAAGTGGAGCCGGGGCGAGGCGAAGAGCGGCGACATCGGCCCGCCGGCCGCCGCCCTCACCGGGCGCGACCTGCCCGGCGTCACCTCCCCGGTGATCGCCCTGTACGGCAACGACGCCTACCTCAACCTGAGGTCGACCTTCCTCGCCCAGATCCTCACCCGGCAGGCCGGCAACATGGTCGGGCTGTACGAGGTCTTCTACGTCAAGGTCGGCGGACCCGCGACGGCCGGGGAGGAGGAGTACCGGGCCTCCCTGGGTCACCTGAAGACCGCGATCGCCGCGTGCCCGACCCCGCCGACCGTCCTGGTGGGCGATCGGGAGACCGCCGACCGGCTCAGGAGGGACCTGGCGGCCGCGGGCACCGCGGCCACCGTGGTCCACGCGCCGCTGCCCGGGTAGCGGCCTAGCTCGTGCCACCCGCGAGCTGCCAGAAGCGGTCCACGATCTCGACGAGGAACTCCCGGCCGGCGTCGCCGCTGCCGGCCTCGCCCCCGCCGCCGCCCCAGCTGAGCGTCGCCACCATGCGCGACTGGTAGTCGCCGTGCAGCTGCTCCAGCACCCATTCCAGGTTGGCCTTGGGGATCGGCAGCAGCTTGCCGAGCGGCTTCACGTACGCCTGCCAGCGCGTGGTCACCGCACTGCGCAGCAGGTCGGCCAGCTCCTCGTGCTTGCCGGTGGCCGTCACGAACTGGGCCAGCGTCAGACCGAGCACCGAGGCGAGGGCGGCGGACTGCCGTTCGTTGCCCCGCCAGCGCCCGGTGTCCTCCATCTTCTGGTACGAGCTCGTCTCCAGGCCGATCCGCCGGGCCAGTTCGTCCGCGGCGAGACCCCGGGACATCCGGTGCTCCCGCAGGGTGACCGGCTCGGCGAGCAGCTCCCCCGGAGCGCACCAGAGCACGCCCGCGAGCGCCGTGAGTTCGACCGAAGAGGGTGATATCTCGCCACGCTCCCAGGCCATCACCGTCTCGGGCGCGACGACGAGTCCGTACTGGGCGCGCAGGCCGTAGGCGACATGTCCGGGAGCCATGCCCAGGGCCGCGCGCAGACGACGCGCGGCGGGGGCATTGAAAGGTGGGCTGGAGTGCACACCGCACACCGTAGAAGTGGCCGGGCGACGGCGCCTACAGACCAAACAAACAAGCCCATACCTCGTAGGAAAGTCCTATGAAGATAAGGGCTTTCGTCGGGTTTCCGGGCGACTGTCCGGTAATCGGCGCGCTCGAAGATCCTTTGATGTGGGTACGGTTCCAGCCAATGCCCGCCGACACAAGGGTCGTCACACCCTCCACACAAGATGAACCGGACACCTATTCCGTACGTGTCATAGGAGGGGCCCTCGCCCACGGGGGTGGCGAGGGCCCCGTCGCGGTACGACGGGTCACTCACCCGCTAGGGCCGGAGCCAGACCGTCGCCAGCGGCGGGAGGGTCAGGCGCAGGCTGGCCGGACGGCCCTGCGCCGGCACCGGCTCCGCCCGCAGCGGCTGCGTGTGGTGGACGCCGCTGCCGCCGTACACCTGGAGGTCGGTGTTGAGGACCTCCCGCCACAGCGGCACCTCCTCCGGCACCCCGATCCGGTAGCCGTGCCGGACCACGGGCGAGAAGTTCGACACCGCCAGCAGCTGCGAACCGTCCTGCGCGTACCGCAGGAAGGCGAACACGTTGTCCTCCGCGGCGTCCGCCTCCACCCAGGCGAAGCCCTCCGGCACGGTGTCCCGCTCCCACAGGGCGGGCGCCGCCGTGTAGGTGCGGTTCAGGTCGCGCACCAGGTTCCGTACCCCCCGGTGGTCACCGGCCGCCGCGTAGGAGTCGTCCAGCAGCCACCAGTCCGGCCCGTACATCTCGGACCACTCCGAGCCCTGGGCGAACTCCTGCCCCATGAAGAGCAGCTGCTTGCCCGGGTGGGCCCACATGAAGCCGAGGTACGCCCGGTGCGCGGCGCGCTTCTGCCACCAGTCCTCCCCGGGCATCTTGGACACCAGCGAGCCCTTGCCGTGCACCACCTCGTCGTGCGAGATCGGCAGCACGTAGTTCTCGCTGAAGGCGTAGATCATCCCGAAGGTCATGTCGTGGTGGTGGTACTTGCGGTGCACCGACTCCTTCGACATGTAGCGCAGGGTGTCGTGCATCCAGCCCATGTTCCACTTCAGGCCGAAGCCGAGCCCGCCGGAGTCCGTCGGGCGCGTCACGCCGTTCCAGGCCGTGGACTCCTCCGCGATCGTCACGACGCCCGGGCAGCGCCGGTACACCGTCGCGTTCATCTCCTGGAGCAGCGCCACCGCGTCCAGGTTCTCCCGCCCGCCGTGCTCGTTGGGCGTCCACTCGCCCTCGCCGCGCGAGTAGTCGAGGTAGAGCATCGAGGCCACCGCGTCCACGCGCAGCCCGTCCACGTGGAACTCCTCGCACCAGTACACGGCGTTCGCGACGAGGAAGTTGCGGACCTCCTTGCGGCCGTAGTCGAACTCCAGCGTCCCCCAGTCCGGGTGCGCGGCCCGGCGCGGGTCCTGGTGCTCGTACAGCGGGCGTCCGTCGAACTCGGCGAGGGCCCAGTCGTCGCGCGGGAAGTGCGCGGGCACCCAGTCGACGATCACCCCGATCCCGGCCCGGTGCAGCGCGTCGACGAGGAAGCGGAAGTCGTCCGGGGTGCCCATCCGCGAGGTCGGCGCGTAGAAGCCGGTGACCTGGTAGCCCCAGGAGCCGCCGAAGGGGTGCTCGGCGACCGGCATCATCTCCACGTGCGTGAAGCCCAGCTCCTTGACGTACGCGGGGAGCTGCTCCGCGAGCTGCCGGTACGAGAGCCCGGGCCGCCAGGACGCCAGGTGCAGCTCGTACACGGAGAAGGGGGCCTGGTGCGGCGGCCGCTCACCGCGCCGTGCCATCCACTGCGCGTCCTGCCACACGTGGGCGGAGGCGGTGACCACCGAGGCGTTCGCCGGCGGGACCTCCGCGGACCGGGCCATCGGGTCGGCGCGCAGGGTGTGACTGCCGTCCGGGCGCGTGATGTCGTACTTGTAGAGCGCACCGGCGCCCACACCGGGCAGGAACAGCTCCCACACGCCGCTCGCGCCGAGCGAGCGCATCGGGTAGGCGACGGAGTCCCAGTACGAGAAGTCCCCGGCGATGCGGACCCCCTGGGCGTTCGGCGCCCACACCGTGAACCGGGTCCCGGCCACGCCCTGGTGCTCCATCGGCTGCGCGCCGAGCGCCGTCCACAGCTGCTCGTGGCGGCCCTCGCCGATCAGGTGCAGGTCCAGCTCGCCGAGGGCGGGCAGGAACCGGTACGGGTCGTGGACCTCGATCTCGTCGCTGTCGTACGTCACCAGCAGCCGGTACTCCGGCACGCCGGTCAGCGGCAGCA
Source organism: Streptomyces sp. NPDC005533 (assembly GCF_042871845.1). Taxonomy (NCBI): domain Bacteria; kingdom Bacillati; phylum Actinomycetota; class Actinomycetes; order Kitasatosporales; family Streptomycetaceae; genus Streptomyces; species Streptomyces sp. NPDC005533. The sequence goes on from NZ_JBIAJH010000001.1 coordinate 109,559, forward strand.
GCCCGGAGAACAGCCCGTCGCCCTCGTCGAAGAGCTCGGCCCGCAGCCCCTTGGCGACGATGGTGACCGCCTTGGCGTAGGGGCGCAGCACGCGGAAGGCCACCCCGCCCCGCGCGGTGCGGGCACCCAGCACCCCGTGCGGATCGTGGTGGCGGCCCTCCAGCAGCCGGGCCCGTTCGTCACCGCCGAGCGCGGGCGCCGGCCGGACCCCGCGCGCGGGAGTGGCGCGGCGGGCCCGGGGTGCGCGTGGCTTCTTCGCCGCCGCCGGGGCGGGTACGGCTTCGTCGCGGACGGTCGGTGACGGCTGTCGTGCGGCGCTCACGCGAGCGGCCTCCTCGGGGGCTTCGGGCGGGGATGGGGATGCGGGGAGATGGAACCGGGGGCGGGCGGGGTCGGCGGCACGCGGTGCGCGGGCCGCGAGGGTTCCGAGAGCCGCCGGATCGCGGCCATCGGGACGTGCAGCCAGTCGGGGCGGTGCCGGGACTCGTACCGGGCCTCGTACACCGCCTTGTCGGTCTCGTACGCCCGCAGCAGTACGGGGTCCTCGCGGGGGTCCCGGCCGGTGGTGCGGGCGTAGCCCTCGCAGAAGGCCGCCCGGCAGTCGTCCGCCCAGGTGGGGGCGAACGGCCGGTGTGAGCGGGCGGCGTAGTCGAAGGAGCGCAGTATCCCGGCGATGTCGCGGACCGCCGGTTCGGGACGGCGCCGGTCGGCCAGCGGCCGGGCCGGTTCGCCCTCGAAATCGATCAACGACCAGCTGCCGTCGAGGGTGCGCAGGGTCTGACCCAGATGGAGGTCCCCGTGGATCCGCTGGGCGGGCACCCCCGCCCCCCGGGAGGCGGCCAGGGCGTCGAAGGCCCCCCGCAGCCCCGCCTCGTAGGGCCGCAGGGCGGGCACCTCCCGGGCGGTCGCGGCCAGCCTGGCGGTCATTCCGGCGGCCAGCCGGGCGGTCTGCTCCGGGCCGAGCGCGACGGTGGGCAGGGCGGCGGCGAGCGCGCTGTGCACCTCCGCCGTGGCGCGGCCGAGTGCGTGCGCCTCGGAGGTGAAGTCGTCCCCGGCGCCGAGCCGGCGCAGCGCGAGCTGCCAGCCGTCGTCGGAGCCGCGCAGGTACGGCTGGAGCACGCCCAGGGTCAGCGGCTCGCTCCCGGGCGGCTCGGCCTCGTACCAGGCGACGGGGGCCGGGACGCGGGCGCAGCCGGCGGCGGCCAGGGCCCGGGGCAGCTCCAGGTCCGGGTTGACCCCGGGGCCGACCCGGCGGAACACCTTCAGGATGAACGAATCTCCGTAGATCAACGATGAGTTGGTCTGCTCTCCGGAGAGCGGCCGGGGCGAGAGCCCCGCCGGGATCGGCGTGGCCGGGTCCCGGTCGAAGCGCAGCGGGCCGAGCACCCCGGGGGAGCGCAGCCGCTCCAGCAGCATGGCCGCGAGCCGCGGGTCGCCCAGCGCCTCGTAGACCACCCGGCCGGCGTACGGGCCGTCCTCGGCGTGGCCGATCAGGGTGGGCGCGAGCGCGGGCGGCAAGGACGGGCGGATGCCCAGCAGCAGTTGGTAGCAGTCCCCGTCGACGTCGAGGAGCAGGTGCAGCATCCCGGGGGTGGATCCCGGCGGCAGCAGCTCGGCCGCCGAGACGGTCCTGAGTCTGCTGATGGTGCGGCCCTTGCCCGCGAACCAGCGCTGAGCGGGCAGCCAGGCTCTCAGCATCGGTTCCAGCGGGGCGATCCCGGCTGCCCGGTCGGCCGTCAGCCGGCTCCGGGCGGATGCAGCCTCCGACATGGCGTCGCGTCCTTTCCCCGGGCCGTCACAGAATGCGCAGAGTGTCCCGGATGCGCGGCAGTTGCTTATCCGGCATGTGCGAGTGTCGGGTCAGGATGGTCCGTACAGGGGCGGGCGATTGACCCATTCGAGCTGCCCGCCCCTCCACCGGCCCGCTAACCGTCGCGTTGCTCGCCGCGTTGCTCGCCGCGCTGTTCGGTCCGCAGCCGGAACCAGTAGAAGCCGTGTCCCGCCAGGGTCAGCAGGTACGGCCACTCACCGATCGGCGGGAAGCGCACGTCGCCCGTGAGCTCCACCGGGACCCGTCCGTTGAACGACCGAAGATCCAGCTCGGTGGGCTGCGCGAAGCGCGAGAAGTTGTGCACGCACAGCACCAGGTCGTCCCCGTACTCGCGGAGGAACGCGAGCACTGCCGGGTTGGACGAGGGCAGTTCGGTGTACGAACCGAGTCCGAAGGCCGGGTTGGCCTTGCGGATCTCGATCAGTCTGCGGGTCCAGTGCAGCAGTGAGGAGGGCGACGCCATGGCCGCCTCGACATTGGTGACCTGGTACCCGTGGACCGGGTCCATGATGACCGGCAGATTGAGCCTGCCCGGATCGCAGGAGGAGAAACCGGCGTTCCGGTCCGGGGTCCACTGCATCGGGGTGCGGACGCCGTCGCGGTCGCCCAGCCAGATGTTGTCGCCCATGCCGATCTCGTCGCCGTAGTAGAGCACCGGCGAGCCGGGCAGCGACAGCAGCAGGGCGGTGAACAGCTCCATCTGGTTGCGGTCGTTGTCCAGGAGCGGGGCGAGGCGGCGCCGGATGCCGATGTTGGCCCGCATCCGCGGGTCCTTGGCGTACTCGGCGTACATGTAGTCGCGCTCTTCGTCCGTGACCATTTCGAGGGTGAGCTCGTCGTGGTTGCGCAGGAAGATGCCCCACTGGCAGCGGTCCGGGATCGCCGGCGTCTTGGCCAGGATCTCCGAGACGGGGTAGCGGGACTCTCTTCGCACCGCCATGAAGATGCGTGGCATGACGGGGAAGTGGAAGGCCATGTGGCACTCGTCCCCGCCCTTGGCGAAGTCCCCGAAGTAGTCGACCACGTCCTCGGGCCACTGGTTGGCCTCGGCGAGCAGCACGGTGTCGGGGTAGTGCGCGTCGATCTCGGCCCGCACCCGCTTCAGGAGCCGGTGGGTGCGGGGGAGGTTCTCGCAGTTGGTGCCCTCCTCGGCGTACAGGTAGGGCACCGCGTCGAGTCTGAAGCCGTCGATCCCGAGGTCCAGCCAGAACCGCAGCGCGGAGATGATCTCCTCGACCACGGCCGGGTTCTCGTAGTTGAGGTCCGGCTGGTGCGAGAAGAAGCGGTGCCAGTAGTACTGCTTGCGCAGTGGGTCGTACGTCCAGTTGGAGGTCTCGGTGTCGACGAAGATGATGCGGGCGTCCTGGTACTGCTTGTCGTTGTCGGCCCACATGTAGTAGTCGCCGTACGGGCCCTCCGGGTCCTTGCGCGACTGCTGGAACCAGTCGTGCTGGTCGCTGGTGTGGTTCATGACGAAGTCGATGATCACCCGCATGCCGCGGGTGTGCGCCGCGTCCACGAACTCCACGAAGTCGGCGAGGTCGCCGAACTCCGGCAGCACGGAGGTGTAGTCGGAGACGTCGTAGCCCCCGTCACGCAGGGGCGAGGCGAAGAACGGCGGCAGCCACAGGCAGTCGACGCCGAGCCACTGGAGGTAGTCCAGCTTGGCGGTGAGCCCCTTGAGGTCCCCGACGCCGTCGCCGTTGCTGTCGTGGAAGGAGCGGACGAGGACCTCGTAGAAGACGGCCCGCTTGAACCAGTCGGGATCGCGGTCCTTGGCGGGGGTGTCCTCGAACGTGTCGTGGACGGGATCGTTGATCATCATGTGGTGGGTGACCCTCCGGTGGGCGGGGACGGTCGCAGAGCGGCCAGCACGTGCGCGGGCGTTCGGCCCGGCTCTAGGCGCACGTAGTTCGCCCTGCCCCAGTGATAGGTCTCGCCGGTGAGCTCGTCGCGCACCGCGAGGGACCCGTGCCAGTCGAGGCCGAGTACCGGCATGTCCAACGAGACCGTCGCCTCCTGGGTGTGGTGCGGATCGAGGTTGACGACCACCAGTACGGAATTGGCTCCGGCGTGCTTCGAATAGGCGATCACCTGTTCGTTGTCGGTCGGGTGGAAGTGGATGTCGCGCAGCTGCTGGAGCGCGGGGTTGCGGCGGCGCATCCGGTTCAGGGCGGTGATCAGCGGGGCGATGGTGCGGCCCTCGCGGTCGGCGGCCTCCCAGTCCCGCGGCCGGAACTCGTACTTCTCCGAGTTCAGGTACTCCTCGCTGCCGTGGCGCACCGGGGTGTTCTCGCAGAGCTCGTAGCCGGCGTAGACCCCCCAGGTGGGGGAGAGGGTGGCGGCGAGGACCGCCCGCACCTCGAAGGCGGGACGGCCGCCCTCCTGCAGGTACGCGTGGAGGATGTCCGGGGTGTTCACGAAGAAGTTCGGCCGCATGACGGAGGCCGAGGTGGTGCCGGACAGCTCGGTCACGTACTCGGTCAGCTCGGCCTTCGTGTTGCGCCAGGTGAAGTACGTGTACGACTGCTGGAAGCCGACCGCGGCGAGCGCGCGCATCATGGCGGGACGGGTGAAGGCCTCGGCCAGGAAGATCACGTCGGGGTCGGACTTGTTGATGTCCGCGATCACCTTCTGCCAGAAGACCACCGGCTTGGTGTGCGGATTGTCGACGCGGAAGATGCGGACCCCGTGGTCCATCCAGTACCGCAGGATCCGGCAGGTCTCCTCGACGATGCCGGCCATGTCGGTGTCGAAGTGGATCGGGTAGATGTCCTGGTACTTCTTCGGCGGGTTCTCGGCGTACGCGATCGTCCCGTCGGCCCGGTGGCGGAACCACTCCGGGTGCTTCTCCACCCACGGGTGGTCGGGGGAGCACTGGAGGGCGAAGTCCAGCGCGATCTCCAGGCGCAGCTCGCGGGCGCGCGCGACGAACGCGTCGAAGTCCTCGATGGTGCCGAGCTCGGGGTGGACGGCGTCGTGCCCGCCCTCGGTCGACCCGATCGCCCAGGGCACGCCCGGGTCCCAACTCCCCGCGGACAGGGTGTTGTTCGGACCCTTGCGGAAGGTGCTGCCGATCGGGTGGATCGGTGGCAGGTAGACCACGTCGAAGCCCATCGCGGCGATGGCGGGCAGCCGCTCCGCGGCGGTCCGGAAGGTGCCGCTGACCGGCGCCTCGCCGGGCTCCAGCACCGCCCCCTCCGAGCGCGGGAACATCTCGTACCAGGAGCCGAAGAGCGCCCGCTTGCGCTCGACGAGGAGCGGCAGCGGCTTGGAGGCGGTGACCAGCTCACGGTACGGGCGCTTGGCGAGCGCCGTGTCCACGGCGGGGTCGAGGGCGGCGGCGTACCGTTCGGCGGCCGGCCGGTCCTCGTCGCGCATGATCTCGGCGGCGGCCAGCACGGCCTCGCGGCCGTCGCGCTTGGTGATCCGGGCCCCGGCCCGCTCGTAGAGCTCGGCGCCCTCCAGCAGCATCAGCCCGGTGTCGATGCCGGCCGGGATCTTGATGGCGGCGTGGGCCCGCCAGGTGGCCACCGGGTCGCTCCACGCCTCGACGGTGTACGTCCACCTCCCCTCGGCGTCGGCGGAGACGCGGGCCCCCCACCGGTCCGTGCCGGGGGCGAGCTCGCGCAGCGGTACGGGGGGCCGCAGCCGCCCGCTCGGATCGCGCAGGACGATGTGGGCCGCGACGGCGTCGTGGCCCTCGCGGAACACGGTGGCCGAGATCTCGAAGACCTCGTCCACGACCGCCTTGGCGGGTCTGGCGCCGCAGTCGACGGCGGGGCGGACGTCCAGCACGGGAATGCGACCGATCATGATGGGATCACCTGGGGGCAGTTCGCAGGGCTCGGTGACAACAGGCCAGTCGGAGTCACGACTGGTAGTGCACGCTCTGTTCGCTCTGTTTCTAGCCGCTCGGAAGACGGCTGGGCTGCGGGCATGGCCGCTCCTGTCCGCGTTCACTCGGGTGGCGGGGAGAGGGTTTGTGGGCGGGTGCCTCGTGCTGTACGACGTGTACCCGGGGAGCCCTTCCCACTCTCGTCCCGCCCAATCCGCGCGCTCGGTTAACTACTCGTACGTAGTGGAGCGGGTATTACCAAGCCCTGCATCGACATCCCGGCGGGGCTCCGTCAAGTCGGCCGGTACTAGGTGACGTAGGGCCGACACCACCCGTCCCACGGGTCTCCCGGGCCCCTTCCGGACCGCCCGAACGAGTGGCCGGGAGACGGGGCCTCCGTACGCGGATACCCCGGCGAACGGGTTGTGCACGGCGGGGGAGGGGTCCGGTCCGGACCCGCGGGCACCGGCAGGGGGCGGGAGGCGGGGGGCCGGCCGCCGCCGCAGGCGCCATGGCCGGAACACGCGGGCCTCGCTAGCCTTCCCGGGGTGATGCGCGGGTGCACAGCGTGGTGCGGCCGCTCCGATCCGCAATCCCCTGCGAAGGTGGAACGTGTGAAGGCTATCCGTCGATTCACCGTGCGCCCCGTCCTCCCGGAAACCCTGCTGCCGCTCACCGACCTCGCGCGCAATCTGCGCTGGTCGTGGCATGCCGAGACCCGTGAACTCTTCCAATCCGTCGACCCCGAGGGCTGGCAGGCCGCCGGTGGCGACCCCGTCCGGCTGCTCGGCGCCGTCTCCGCCGCCCGCCTCGCCGAACTCTCCGCAGACCGCCGCTTCCTGCGGCGGCTCGCCGTCGCCGCCGCCGACCTCGACGACTACGTCAACGGCGGGAGGTGGTACCAGAGCCATGAGAACGGCGCGGAACTGCCCGCCGCCATCGCCTATTTCTCCCCCGAGTTCGGGATCACCGCCGCCCTGCCGCAGTACTCCGGCGGCCTCGGCATCCTCGCCGGGGACCACCTGAAGGCCGCCAGCGACCTCGGCGTCCCGCTCATCGGGGTGGGACTGCTCTACCGGCACGGCTACTTCCGGCAGTCGCTCTCCCGCGACGGCTGGCAGCAGGAGCACTACCCCGTACTCGATCCCAACGAGCTCCCGCTCGGCCTGCTCCGCCAGGAGGACGGGACCCCCGCCCGGGTCTCGCTGACCCTGCCCGGCGGCCGCGCCCTGCACGCGCACATCTGGCAGGCCCGCGTCGGGCGGGTGCCGCTGCTGCTCCTGGACTCCGACGTCGAGGACAACGACGCCGTCGCCCGCGAGGTGACCGACCGGCTCTACGGCGGCGGCAGCGACCACCGGCTGCTCCAGGAGATGCTCCTCGGCATCGGCGGTGTCCGCGCCGTCCGGCTGTACTGCGCGCTCAGCGGCCACCCCGCCCCCGAGGTGTTCCACACCAACGAGGGCCACGCCGGCTTCCTCGGGCTCGAACGCATAAGGGAACTGGAACGGGAGCAGGGGCTCGGCTTCGACGCCGCCGTCGAGGCGGTGCGCGCCGGTACCGTCTTCACCACGCACACCCCCGTCCCGGCCGGCATCGACCGCTTCGAGCGGGCCCTGGTCGCCCGGCACTTCGGGGACGGCGGGGAACTGCCCGGCGTCCCCGTCGAGCGGATCCTGGAGCTCGGCGCCGAGACCTATCCCGGAGGCGACCCCGGGGTCTTCAACATGGCCGTGATGGGACTGCGGCTGGCCCAGCGCGCCAACGGGGTGTCCACCCTGCACGGCGCCGTCAGCCGGGAGATGTTCGCCGGCCTGTGGCCCGGCTTCGACCCGGCCGAACTGCCGATCACCTCCGTCACCAACGGGGTGCACGCCCCGACCTGGGTGGCCCCCGAGGTGGTCCGGCTCGGCGTCCGCCAGATCGGCGCGGGCCGCACCGAGGACGCCCTGTCGGTCGGCGGCTCCCAGCGCTGGGACGCCGTCGCCGAGATCCCCGACCAGGACGTCTGGGACCTGCGGCGGGTGCTCCGGGAGCAGCTGGTCCAGGAGGTACGGGACCGGCTGCGGGCCTCGTGGCTCCAGCGCGGGGCCGCCGCCGCGGAGCTGGGCTGGGTGGACTCCGTGCTCGACCCCGACGTGCTGACCATCGGCTTCGCCCGGCGCGTGCCCTCGTACAAGCGGCTGACGCTGATGCTGCGCGACCCGGACCGGCTGCGCAGGCTGCTGCTGGACCCGGACCGGCCGGTGCAGATCGTGGTCGCGGGCAAGGCGCATCCGGCCGACGACGGCGGGAAGCGGCTCGTGCAGGAGCTGGTGCGGTTCGCGGACGACCCGCGCGTGCGGCACCGGATCGTCTTCCTGCCCGACTACGGCATGGCCATGGCGCAGAAGCTCTACCCGGGCTGCGACGTCTGGCTGAACAACCCGCTGCGGCCGCTGGAGGCGTGCGGGACGAGCGGGATGAAGGCCGCGCTGAACGGCTGCCTCAACCTGTCCGTGCTGGACGGCTGGTGGGACGAGTGGTTCGAGCCGGACTTCGGCTGGGCCATCCCGACCGCCGACGGGCTCGGCGCGGACGAGGACCGGCGGGACCACCTGGAGGCGAGCGCCCTCTACGAGCTGATCGAGGGCCGGGTCGCCCCCCGCTTCTACGACCGGGCCGGGCGCGCCGGGCTGCCGGTGCGGTGGATCGAGATGGTCCGGCGCACGCTCGTCTCGCTGGGGCCGAAGGTGCTCGCGGGCCGGATGGTGCGCGAGTACGTGGAGCGGCTGTACGCGCCGGCCGCCCTCGCCCACCGGGCCCTCGACGCCGGGGCCGCGCGCGACCTCGCGTGGTGGAAGGGCCGGGTCCGGGCGGCCTGGCCGCGGGTCTCCGTCGAGCACGTGGAGGCGCTGGCCGCGGCTCCCGTGAACGGCACCGCCGAGCTGGGGTCCACCCTCACCCTGCGGGTGCAGGTGTCGCTGGACGCCCTCGCGCCCGAGGACGTGGAGGTCCAGGCCTTCGCGGGCCGGGTGGACGCGCAGGACGTGATCCGGGACGGGCGGACCTTCCCGCTCAAGCCGGCCGCGGGACCCGACCTGGAGGGTCGCTGGGTCTACGAGGGCCCGCTCGCCCTCGACCGTACGGGGCCCTTCGGCTACACGGTGCGGATCCTGCCCGCGCACCCGCTGCTGGCGACCCCGGCCGAACTGGGCCTGGTCGCGGCTCCGGTGGACACGGACGCGGGAGGCGGCGTACTGCTGCGGTAGGCGCCGCCGCGGTACCGCTTCAGGGGGCGGGCGGCGGATCGACCAGCCGCTCGCCCTCCACGAGCATCCCGGCCCGTTTGACGCTGCGCAGGGCCGGGATCACCTCGACCTGCCCCACGCCGTCCACCGCGCCGATCCGCTCGGTCAGGTAGGTGTAGAGCGCGTCGGTGTCCCGGCACACGACCACCGCCATCAAGGAGGCCGCCCCGGTCACGGCCGCCGCGAAGGGCACCTCGTGGTGGCTCGCCAGTGCGGCCCCCACCTCCGCCAGCCGGGCCGGCGGGACGGTCAGCACCATGGTCGCCTCGGCCTCGTAGCCGAAGAGGGAGGGGACGAACTCCACGTCGAAGAAGAGGGCTCCGAGATCGCGCATCCGTTCCACCCTCCGGCGGGCGGTCGACTCCGACAGCCCGGTGGCGCGGGCCAGTTCCGGATACCCGGCGCGGCCGTCCCGGCCCAACACCGCGAGCAGCGCGAACTCCGTCTCGTCCAGGGCGTACCGGTCCGGCGCGGGCGGGGCCTCTGGCCGGTGCAGGGCCGCGATCTGATCCGGGCGCAGCGCCTCCACGCCCGCCCACGAGTCCGGCCCGCCGAAGAACTTCCGCAGGATGGTGTGGGCGCTGATGCCCGTCACCCGCCGGGTGCGCGGCAGCTTCTCCAAGAGCAGGGCGTCCCGGTCCCTGCGGGTGCGGGCCCGCGTCATGCAGTGGACCTCCGTGCCGCCCGAGTTCAGGGTCACCCACGCGATGTCCGGGCGGCGGGCGAGCGCCTCGGCCACCGGGAGCGCGGCGTCGGGGGCGCACTGCACCCGCAGCCAGGACTCGAACAGGCCGACGCGGCTGCCCTGCGGCAGCCCGACCACCCGCACCAGACCGGTGGTCCGCAGCCTCCGGTAGCGGCGTACGACGGTCTGGTCGGAGACCTCCAGCACCTCGGCGAGCCGGCTGAAGGGGGCCCGGCCGTCGATCACGAGGGCGTGCACCAGGGACTGGTCGAGGGCGTCCAGCTGCGTGTCGGTCATGGTTTCCATCATGACAGGGGTGTCGATGACGGAAATCCGGCGGAAGCGGGCCGCTGGATGGGGGCGGGCCCTGGGCGGTGGGACCTTGGGGTCACCGCGGATCCGCCCGCGACCCCGCCCCTGCGCAATCCTGAGGAGAACACCCATGCGCAAATGGCTGCCCCTGACGGCCGTCTGCCTCGGCGCTTTCATGCTCCTGGTCGACGTCACGATCGTGACCGTCGCCCTGCCCGACATGTCCGCCGACATGCACACCGGTTTCGCCGGTCTCCAGTGGGTGATGGACGTCTACGCCCTCGCGCTGGCCGCCCTGCTGCTCGGAGCGGGCTCGCTCGCCGACCGGATCGGCCGCCGCCGCGTCTACCTCATCGGGCTCGGGCTCTTCGCCGCCGCCTCGCTCGCCTGCGGGCTGGCCACCGGCCCGGCCGAACTGATCGCCTTCCGCGCCGTCCAGGGCGTCGGCGGAGCCGCCATGTTCGCCACCACCATGGCCCTGCTCAGCGCGTCCTACCAGGGCCGCGACCGCGGGGTCGCATTCGGCGTCTGGGGCGCGGTCAACGGCGCCGCCGCAGCGGCCGGGCCGATCATCGGCGGGCTGCTCACCGAGAACTTCGGCTGGCGCTGGATCTTCTTCATCAACCTGCCCGTCAGCGCGCTCGCCGTGTACGTCACTGTCAGGGCGGTGGCCGAGTCGCGCGACCCGCACGCGGGGCGCCTCGACCTGCCCGGCATGGCCACCTTCACGGCGGGCGCCGCGGCCGTCACGTACGCGGTGATCCGCGTGGGCGAGAACGGCTGGGGCTCGCCCACCACCCTCGGCCTGCTCGGCCTGGGCGTGGCCGCCTTCGCCGCCTTCGTCCTCGTGGAACTGCGCAGCGCCCGCCCGATGCTGGACCTCTCGCTCTTCCGCAGCCGCACCTTCGTCGCCGTCATGGCCGCCGGACTGCTGCTGTCCGGGGCCGCGTTCTCGTACCTCATGTACGTCTCCCTGTGGCTGCAGTCCGCCGAGGGGATGAGCCCGGTCGGCGCGGGCCTGGTGCTGCTGCCGCTCAGCGCGGCCGGCTTCGTCGTCGCCGCGGTGGCCGGCCGGCTGCTGCACGGGGTACCGCCCCGGCTGACCATCGGCGGCGGGCTGCTGCTGATCGGCGTCGGCGCGCTGCTCCAGGCCTGGATGCTCGACGCCGGGGACGGCTGGACCGCCCTGGTGCCCGGGCTGCTCGTGACCGGTGTCGGGGTGGGCGCCGCGACCCCGGCGCTGGCCGCCACGGCGATGGGGGCCGTGGCCCCGGCCCGGGCGGGCATGGCGGGCGGCGCCCTGAACACGGCGCGCCAGCTGGGCACCGCCCTCGGCATCGCCGTCCTCGGGGCGGTCTTCCACGCGGGGCTGCGTTCCGGGCTCGGCGACGGCGGCCGGGGGCTGGCGGAGCCGCTGGCCTCCGGTGGCGCCGGGCAGGTGCTCGCCGAGGCCCCGGCGGGCGCGGCCCGCGAGGCGCTGACCGGCCTGGTGGACGCCGCCTTCGCGAGCGGTCTGCGCGAGACGTTCCTGGTCTCGGCCGCGATGGGGCTGGCCGGCGCGCTGGCGGTCTTCCTCCTGCTCCGCGGCGGGGCCCCGGCGGCCGCCGCCCCGCTCCCGCGGCCCCGCACGGAGTCCACCGGGGCCCACGGGCCGGCGGGGGCGCAAGCCGTACGGAACTGAGCCCGTGCGGGGCCGAGGGGGTGCGGAAGGAGCCCGTACCGCTGGGACCTCACGGGTGAACCTTCGAACGTACTGGGCATGCCGAATCGTTTCAGCTACCTCCTCCGCTCCTACGCTGCCCGCGGATGCCACCGGACCCGGCATCCGCGGACCCGAGGAACGGATTTCCCCATGCGTCTTCGTACCACCGCCGCCGTGCTCGTCGGCGCTCTCGCGCTCGTCCTGCCCACTGCCGGCCCGTCGCTGGCCGACGACCACGACGACCGTGTGCTCGGCACGCTGAACTACCGCTTCGTCAACGACGACGACGTCGAGGAGATCGGCCAGATCAGGCCTGCGAACAACCACACCTGCTACGTGCTCACGCGCACCTCCCGGGACAGGCCCGCGGTCGCCGTGCAGAACAACACGCGGTCGCGGGCGCACCTCTTCGACAACCGCAGCTGCTCCGGCGAGGAGGTGGCGACGCTGGGCCCGGACCGGCAGGTGAACCGGGTGAGGGTCGTCTCGGCCTACTTCACGCCGGTGCACGAGGGTGACGACGGCCGCGGCGACAACGACGGCCGTGGCGACTGGAACGACGGCGGCGACCAGGGCCGCGAGGACGAGGGCCGCGGCGACTGGAACAACGGCGGCGACCAGGGTCGTGAGGACGAGGGCCGCGAGGACGAGGCCCGTGAGGACGAGGCCCGCGAGGACCAGGGCCGCGGCGACTGGAACGGCGGCGGCGACCAGGCCCGCGACGACCAGGCCCGCGGCGACGAGCGAGAGCAGGAGGAAGACCTCATCGAGCGGGTCTTCCGCGCCCTCGGCTGACCTGCCGGCCCGCCGACCCGGGACAGGGCCCGGCGCGGGGCCCATGGGACAGGGCCGCCCGGGGAGGTCTTCTCCCGGGCGGCCCCGTGTCTATCTGTTCAGCTCCTGCTCACGCGGCCCCGACGGGGTCAGAAGGTGAGCTTCCAGCTGTTGATGTAGCCGGTGTCCAGGCTGGCAGCGTCCTTGACGCGGAGCTTCCAGGTGCCGTTGGCGACCTCGGAGGAGGCGTTCACGGTGAAGGACTGGACGATGTTGTCCGCGCTGCCGCCGGTGCGGTTGCGCAGGTTGTACACGCTGCCGTCGGGGGCGACCAGGTCGACCACCAGGTCACCGACGTAGGTGTGGACGATGTTCACGTCCACCTTCAGCGTGCTCGGGGCGTTGCCCGTGCGGGTCACCGCGAGCGGGGACTCGACCGTGGCGTTGTCCGCGATCTGGTAGTCGTTCGTGTTCTCGAAGACGTTCTGCTGGGAGGTGCCGACCGTCCAGGTGAAGGACGTCGTCCCGGTCTTGCTCTGCGAGTCGGTCACCGTGACGGTCACGTTGGACGTGCCCGCGGTGGTGGCCGTGCCCGAGATCAGGCCGGTGGAGGAGTTGATCGACAGGCCGGCCGGCAGGCCGGTCGCCGCGTAGCTCAGCGCACCCGGGTTGGTGCTGGTGGCCTGGACCTGCAGGCTGACAGCGGTGTTGACCTGGGTGGTCTGGTTCGGGATCGCCGTGACCGAGACGCCGCTGGGCGCGGGGCGCGATCCGACGGCGATGGCCGCCCAGGCGTGGGCCACGTTGTTGTAGGTCGCCGAGCCGGCGCCGTACAGGTCGGCCGCCGCCTGCAGGGTGGCCGTGCGGGCCGCCGCGTAGTTGGTGTTCGACTTGAACAGACCGGTGGTCAGCGCGCGGAACCAGATCTTCGAGGCGGCGTCACGGCCGATCGCGGTGACCGGGAGGCCGTCGGCGGTCGGCGAGTCGTAACTCACGCCGTTGACGACCTTGGCGCCGGAGCCCTCGGAGGCCAGGTAGTACCAGTGGTTGGCCGGGCCCGAGGAGTAGTGGACGTCGATGCCGCCGAGGCCCGAGTACCAGGAGTCCTTGGACGAGCCGTCCTTGCTCGGCTTGTCCATGTAGCGCAGCGGGCTGCCGTCGCCGTTGATGTCGATCTTCTCGCCGACGAGGTAGTCGCCGACGTCCTGCGGGTTGTTGGCGTAGAACTCGACGGCCGCCGCCATGATGTCGGAGGTCGCCTCGTTCAGACCGCCGGGCTCACCGCTGTAGGTCATGTTGCCGGTGACCGAGGTCAGACCGTGGGTCATCTCGTGCGCGGCCACGTCGGTGGAGGTGAGCGGCTTGTTGTTGCCCTCACCGTCGCCGTACGTCATGCAGAAGCAGGAGTCGCTCCAGAAGGCGTTGACGTAGGCGTTGCCGTAGTGGACCCGGCTGTACGGGGCCACGCCGTCGTTGCGCAGGCCGTTGCGGCCGTGCACGTTCTTGTAGTAGTCCCACGTGACGGCGGCGCCGTAGTGGGCGTCACCACCGGCCGTCTCCAGGTTGGAGGGCGTGCCGTTGCCCCAGATGTCGTCCGGGCCGGAGAAGAGCGTGCCGGTGCCGGAGCCGGTGCCGCGGTTGAGGTTGTACGTCTTGTGGCCGCCGCGCGCGGCGTCGGTCAGGTTCCAGGTGCTGCCCGACTGGGTGGTCCCGAGGGTCACCTGGCCGCTGTACATGGTGTTGCCGGTGCCGGTCTCGATGGCCTGCCACTCGGTGATCTTGGCGCCCGTCTTGGCGTTGGTCACCACGTGCAGCTCGTTCGGGGTGCCGTCGTGCTGGAGGCCGCCGACGACGGTCTCGAACGCGAGCACCGGAACGCCCTCGGCCGCCCAGATCACCTTGCGGGCGTTCTTGGAGGCCTTGGCATCCTTCGAGCCCTCGGCGCCGGCTGCGGAGATCGCCTGGCTCTCCGCGGCCGCCGGGGTGACCGTGGCGTCGGTGTCGGCGACCTTGATCTCGTGGTTGGTCGCCTTGGTCACGCTCTTGGTGACTCCACCCTTGGCGTGCACGGTGAGGTCACCGCCGAGCACGGGGAGGCCGTCGTAGGTGCGCTCGTACGTCGTGTGCGTGGTGCCGTCCGCATCCTGGACGACATCGCGGACGACGAGTCGCTCGCCACTACCGAGGCCGAGGGCCTTGGCAGCCTGCGCGGTGGTCGAGTTGGCCTCGGCGAGGAGCGTCGCACGCTCCGAAGCGCTGAGTACGCGGTTGGCCGCGCCCGGATTGGGCTGGGCGGCCTTGGGTGCCTGGGACGCGGTGGCGTCGGCGGTGGCGGTGCCGGTCTGTATGCCTACGGCGAGCAGGGCTGCCGCGGCAACGAGCGCGCCGGCCGCGGTGGCACGCCTCTGGGGGGTGGACCTCAACGCAGACTCCTTCTGCAAGGGGGGTTCCGGATGGCTGGGTGGGCCTCCGGGCAGAACAGGGCTGGTGCGATGAACGGTCGAAGATTGCCACTTGGCGGACTAGATGTCAGGGGCGCGTCAAAAGGTTGGCCGGAAACGGTTCGTTGTTCGAAGATACGTATCCGGTATCCGGACCATTCACCTTCGTGTGCGATGCAGGGTGTCCGGCTTCCGGAACGGCTGATACCGGTTGCTAACACTTGCGCAACAAGAGGCTGCGTTGACCCAAACGGCGTTTACCGTACGGGTGTTTGTCGTACTGTTTCCCGGTGCGGCAGATGTCCGTTGCCAGGGGAAGCCATGGACACCCGCCAACGTCATAGACCACGTGCCAGGGGGGCCCATGAGGCATGTCCATTTTCCTGCGCAAAGAGTGGCCGGGACGGCCCATGAGTCCGTCGGGTCCGCCCGCCGCCACGGAGACAAGGCCCGCTGGTACCGCCCGGCCGCCGTCGCCGCCGACTTCTTCGGCGCCGCCCTTCCCGTAGGGCTCGTCTTCGACGCCGCACAGCAGGTCCGGCCCCTCTACTGCGCCCTGGCCGCCGCCGTGGCGTGGACCGGGGTACAGGCGCTGCGCCGGCGGTACACGGCACGCGCGCTCGGGGAGTCGCGCGGGGTGCTCCCCGTCGTCCATGACTGGCTGATTCTCATCGGCGTGCTGGCCGTGGCCCGCGTGGTGACCGAAGAGGCCACCCCCCGCCTGTCCGCCCTCGGCGCCCTGCTGCCGGCCCTCCTCATCACCGTCGCCTGCCACAAACTGACCTACCGCCACCTCTCGGCGGCCCGCCGCGAAGCCCAGGCCGTCAGCCGGGTCCTCGTCGTCGGCGAGCCCGACGCCGCCGAGGACGTCATCGCGCACCTCGCCGCCCGCACCGACCACCCGTACGTGGTCGTCGGCGTGGTCCCGGTCGGCTCCGGTGCGCTCTCCAGCGGGGTGCCCGTGGCGGCCCGGCTCGACGAGGCGATGCCCGAGGCGCCGGCCGGCGACTCCGCGGCCGTGCTCGGCGCCGTCGCCAGCCACCACGCCGACCTGGTACTGGTGGCCCCCGGTGTGCGGATCACGGGGGAGCGGCTGCGCCGCGTCGCCTGGGCCCTGCACGACGCCGGGCTGGAACTGGCCATCTTCCCCGGGCTGGTGGAGGTCTCCGTCAAGCGGCTGGAGACCCTCTCCGCGGGCGGGCTCGCCGTGCTGAGGGTCGCGCCGCCCGTCAGCCGCGGGATGCAGACCCTGCTCAAGTCGGTCCTGGACCGGGTGGGAGCCGCGGTCGGGCTGCTGCTGCTCGCGCCGGTCTTCCTCGGGATCGTGCTGGCCATCCGCCTCGGCTCGCGCGGTCCGGCCTTCTACCGGCAGCAGCGCATCGGCCGTGACGGGGTCCCCTTCGTCATGTGGAAGTTCCGCACGATGGTGATGGACGCCGACGCCCGCAAGGCCGAGCTGTCCGGGGCGAACGAGAACGACGGCCTGATGTTCAAGATGCGCCGCGACCCCCGGGTGACCCGGGTGGGCCGGCTGCTGCGCCGCACCTCGCTGGACGAACTCCCGCAGCTGGTCAACGTACTGACGGGCGACATGTCGCTGGTCGGCCCGCGCCCGCCGCTGCCGGAGGAGGTGGCCCAGTACGACGAGGTCGAATTGCGCCGGCTCACCGTGCGGCCCGGGATGACGGGGCTGTGGCAGATCAGCGGGCGGTCCGACCTGTCCTGGGACGAAACGATCCAGCTCGACCTGCAGTACGTCGACAACTGGTCCTTCACCAGCGACGTCGACGTGATGGGCCGCACGCTCCGCGCCGTCGTCGACGGCCGCGGAGCGTACTGAGGCACCGGAACACCGGGGCCGCCCGTGCGATCAGCTCTGCTCGCGCCACCACTTGTACGTGGCGGCGATCCCGTCCCGCAGCGGGACGGCGGGCTTCCAGCCGAGCGAGGTCAGGCGGTCGACGTCCAGCAGCTTGCGCGGGGTCCCGTCCGGCTTGGAGGTGTCCCAGGCGAGGCGGCCCCGGAAGCCGGTCACCTCGGCGACCGTCTCGGCGAGTTCCCTGATGGTCAGGTCCTCGCCGCAGCCGATGTTGACCGGCTCGTCGCCGTCGTAGCCGCCGAGCAGCACGGCGCAGGCGGCGGCCAGGTCGTCCACGTGCAGGAACTCCCGCCGCGGGGTGCCCGAGCCCCACAGGGTGACTTCCTCGCGGCCCTCGGCCGCGGCCTCGTGGAAGCGCCGGATGAGGGCGGGCAGGACGTGCGAGGTCTCCAGGTCGAAGTTGTCGCCCGGGCCGTAGAGGTTCGTGGGCATGGCCGAGATGTACGAGGCCCCGTACTGCTTGCGGTACGACTGGACCTGGACGATGCCGGCGATCTTCGCGAGGGCGTAGGCCTCGTTGGTGGGCTCCAGCGGGCCGGTCAGCAGGGCGTCCACGCGGATGGGCTGCGGGGCCAGCTTCGGGTAGATGCAGGACGAGCCGAGGAACAGCAGCCGGCCCACACCGGCCGCGTGCGCGCCGGCGATGACGCTGAGCTGGATCTGGAGGTTCTCCTCCAGGAACTGCACCGGGTAGGTGCTGTTGGCCATGATCCCGCCGACCTTGGCGGCGGCCAGCACGACGGCGTCCGGGCGGACGTCCTTCAGGTACGCGCCCGTGGCGGCCGCGTCGCGCAGGTCGAGGTCGGCCCGGCCCCGGGTGAGCACCTCGTGGCCGTCGGCGGTCAGCCGCCGGGCGACCGCGGACCCCACGAGGCCGCGGTGGCCCGCGACGAAGACGCGGGCGTGCGGGGGCAGGAGCGGCAGCGAACTTGTCATACCGCCGATGATGCCAGTCCGCTCCCGCGCGGGGCGCAGTGGTCCGGCCCCCGCGGGCCCGGTCCCGCCGCCCGCACCCGCACGGGCCCCGGTGGCGAAGGTGTGCGGGCCGTGTGCGAAGGGCGTGGAGGAATCCGCCGCAAAGGCGGCTGGACCGGGCGTGTACGGTACGCATCCAGTCCCCCGGGACCGCGAACGGGTGGGGGCGCCCCGCTCACACAACTGACCGAAACCATCCCCAGGGGGACCGCATGGGCAAGACCGCACTGATCACCGGCGTCACCGGGCAGGACGGCTCGTACCTCGCCGAGCTCCTGCTCTCCAAGGGCTACACGGTGCACGGGCTCGTGCGGCGGTCCTCCAGCTTCAACACGGAGCGGGTGGACCACATCTACCAGGACCCGCAGACGGCCAACCGGTCCTTCGTCCTGCACCACGCCGACCTCTCCGACGGCGTCGCGCTGGTGAACCTGCTCCGTGACATACGCCCCGACGAGGTCTACAACCTCGGCGCGCAGTCCCACGTCCGCGTCTCCTTCGACGCCCCGCTCTACACGGGCGACGTGACCGGTCTCGGCGCGCTGCGGCTGCTGGAGGCCATCCGGGCCAGCGGTGTCGACACCCGCATCTACCAGGCCTCGTCCTCGGAGATGTTCGGAGCCACCCCGCCCCCGCAGAACGAGGGCACCCCCTTCCACCCGCGCAGTCCGTACGGCGCCGCGAAGGTCTTCGCGTACTGGACCACGGTGAACTACCGCGAGGCGTACGACATGTTCGCCGTCAACGGGATCCTCTTCAACCACGAGTCCCCGCGCCGCGGCGAGACGTTCGTGACGCGCAAGATCACCCGCGCGGTCGCCCGCATCAAGGCCGGTCTCCAGGACCACCTCTACCTCGGCAACCTCGACGCGGTGCGCGACTGGGGCTATGCCCCCGAGTACGTCGACGCCATGTGGCGGATGCTCCAGCAGGACGAGCCCACCGACTACGTCGTCGCCACCGGTGTGGCCGCCACCGTCCGCGAGTTCGTCGAGTCCTCCTTCTCGCACGCCGGTCTCGACTGGACCGAGCACGTGCGCTACGACGCCAAGTACGAGCGCCCCAGCGAGGTCGACGCCCTCATCGGCGACGCCTCGAAGGCCCATGACCTGCTTGGCTGGAAGCCGTCGGTCCTGGTGGCGGAGCTGGCGCAGATCATGGTGGACTCCGACATTCGCCAGGTCGAGGACCAACTCGCGGGCGTGACGGTCCGCATCGACCGCTGAAGCCTTATATTTCCCCTACGATTTGCCGTGTCCCGGTCATTCGCGCACTTCCCCGCGGGTATGACCGGTTCAAACCTGTCATATGTCCGTTGTGCACCCTCGATGCCGAGCCGTTGATTCCAAGTTGGTATGCAATGGGTCAAGAGGGGTGACCAGGCCCTCGCGTGAGCCCTAGTCTGCGCCCGTACATATGGCTGTTCGGATAGTTCCAGCCATCAAACCGGGCAATTGCCCTGGGGGGCTCATGCGTAGATCCAGAGGGCTGACTGCTGCCCTCGTCCTGTCACTGGCCGGTGCCGGCACCGGCATAGGCCTGGTGTTGATGCCTCAGGCGTCCGCCATCACCCCGCCGGTGGCATTCACCGCCGACGAGCTGCCCACCTGGCAGCCGGACGGCATCGTCTTTGCGATGGCCCAGGCGAACGGCACTGTCTTCGCCGGCGGCACCTTCTCGGCGGTCCGTCCGCCCGAGGGCGCCGCGGGCGCCGAGCAGGAGGCCGTGAACTTCGTCGCGCTCGACGCCGCGACGGGCAAGCCCACCTCCTGCAAGCTCGCCTTCACCATCGGCGACGGCACCGCGACCGTGCGCACCCTGGTCGTCTCCAAGGACAAGAAGACCCTGTACGCGGGCGGCTACTTCGGCGCCGTCAACGGCACCCCGGTCTCCAGCCTCGCGGCGATCGACATCGAGAGCTGCACCCCCAAGGCATCGTTCCACCCCGGCTTCCCCGCCACCGTGCGCGGGCTCGCCGTCACCGACGACACCCTGTACGCCGCCGGCGACTTCAACGCCGTCGACGGGCAGACCCGCGAGCGGTTCGCCGCCGTGGACGCCGGCACCGGGGCGCTCAAGCCCTTCGTCGCCAACGTCGACGAGCCGGGCCGCGCCGTCGAGGTCACACCCGACGGCAAGAACGTCCTCCTGGGCGGCGACTTCTTCACGGTCAACGGCTCCAACAGCCACGCGCTGGCCGTGGTCAACGCCACCACCGGCGCGGTCACCAAGACCTACACCAACATCCCGTCGAACTCGGTCGTCAAGGACATCTCCACCGACGACACCGGTTTCTACACGGGCCACGAGGGCTCCGGCGGCGGCGTCTTCGACGGTCGCATCGGCCTGCGCCTGAGCGACTTCACCGAGAAGTGGCGCGACCGCTGCCTCGGCGCCACCCAGTTCGTCCTGCCGTACCAGGGAGTGCTCTACAGCTCCTCGCACGCGCACGACTGCTCCACCGAGCTGGAATTCCCCGACGGCAAGCGGAACTTCCTGCTGGCCCAGCCGACCAACCACGACGGCGCCGCCCCCGCGCCCGTCGACGGTTTCGTGCGCGGCCCCGGCAAGCTCGGCTGGCACCCCACCGCCAACGACGGCCTCGGCGAGGGGATCGGCCCGCGCGTCATGGCCGTGGCAGACAAGAACGACGTCAAGTACCTGTGGGTCGGCGGTGAGTTCACCCTCATCAACGGCAAGGCGCAGCAGGGCCTGACCCGTTTCGCCTCCACCGGCGACATCGGCGCCCCGACCACCCCGGTGGCCAGCGCCGCGAGCGTCAAGCCCGGCGAGGCCCAGGTCCGCTGGCGCACCAGCTACGACGCGGACGACAGCAAGCTGACGTACCGCATCTACCGCAACGGTTCGGCCACCCCGGCCGCGACGGTCACCGCCAGCTCGCTGGAGTGGCAGCGCCCGCAGGCCTCCTGGAACGACACCACGGTCAAGGCCGGCCAGACGTACACCTACCGCGTGACCGCGACCGACGACGCGGGCAACACCAGCGCCCTGTCGGCCGTCGCCTCGGTGACGATCCCGACCTCGGTCCAGACGTACCCGAACCAGGTCCGCCAGGACGGCGCCGACCTGTACTGGCGCTACGACGACTCCGTCAGCCCGTACGTGGCCGACTCCTCCACCGGTGGCAACACCAGCGGTGTGCAGTTCAACGCCCCGGCCCTGCGCCAGACGCCCGGCGCGGTCTCCGGCGCCAGCACGGCGATGGGCTTCAACGGCACCAGCCAGCTCGTGCACAGCGACCGCCGCCAGTCGGTCGGCAACACCTTCACGGTCGAGACCTGGTTCAAGACGAACACCACGCGCGGCGGCAAGCTGATCGGCTTCGGCAACAACACCACGCGCAGCAGCGGCTCGAACGACCGCCACATCTACATGACCAACACCGGTCGCCTCGTCTTCGGCGTCTACAACGGCTCGGCCCGGACCGTCTCCACGGGTCTGTTCGAGACGTACAACGACAACAAGTGGCACCACGTGGTCGGCACCCAGGGCCCCGGCGGCATCACGCTGTACGTCGACGGGCAGAACAAGGGCTCGCTGAACGCCACCAGCACCAGCACCTACGCGGGCTACTGGCACGCCGGCGGCGACAACCTCTCCGGTTGGCCGACCCGCCCGACGAGCAACTTCTTCGCCGGTCAGCTCGACGAGACGGCCGTCTACCCGACGGCGCTCACCCAGGCCCAGGTCAAGAACCACTTCGACCTGGCCAAGGCGCCCACCGACTCGGTCTCCGCGGTCAAGGCGACCGAGGACACCTACATCAACCAGGGCGCCCCGAGCACGGCCTACGGCACGTCCACCTCGCTCGCGGTGCGCGGCACCTCGGCGTACGAGACGTACCTGCGCTTCAACCTGCCGGCCGCCCCGGCCGGCCAGGTCCTGAAGTCCGCCTCGCTGCAGATCAAGACCTCCACGCAGACGGGCGCCGGCACCGCCGACACCGTCTCCGTGGTCCCGGTCACCGGCACCTGGAGCGGCGCGGGCACCACCTTCAACACCAAGCCCACCCTCGGCACCACCCCGCTCGGCACCCTCGCGGGCGTGCCGGACGGCTCGGCGGTGCACAGCGTCGAGCTGGACACCACCGCGCTCTCCGCGGTGCTGGGCGGCAGCTACAGCCTGGGCCTGACGAGCACGGGCACCGACCCGCTGTGGATCTGGTCGGCGGAGTCCACGGCGGCGGAGGGTACCCCGCAGCTGGTTCTGACCTTCGGCGCGAAGTAGCGACCCTCCAGGCAACCGCCTGACGGTGAGCGGGGCCCGGCGCTACCCGGCCGGGCCCCGCTCGCCCGTCCCACCCCTGTAAGTAGTACGGGAGCCATCCGATGTACCGACGCTCCGCGGCGGCCGCTGTCCTGCTGACCGCCGCCCTGACCCTGACCGCCTGCAGTTCCGGCGGTGACGACTCCGAGGCGAAGGTGAAGCCCCCGGCCTCGTCGGCGGCCCCCGATCCCGCGGACGCCCCGGCCGCGGCGGAGCCCGCGGCCGACGCGAAGCCGACGGGCCCGGTCCTGCCCGACACGAAGCTCACCCCGAAGACGGGCAGTTTCACGGCGCAGGAGAAGAAGTACCTGAGCGGGCGGGTCCCGGAGAAGACGGACCCGGCGGCCGTCCTGCAGACCGGCCAGGAGGCCTGTCAGCGGGTGGCGCGCACCGCGAAGCACGACAAGGACGCGGCGACCGGGGCCGTCATCACCGGGGAGATCCCCGGCGCCAAGGACGCGATCACGTACCTGTGCCCGGACCAGAAGCCGATCCTCGACGCGGCGGCGAAGGGCTTCGCCGAAGGCCCCAAGCAGTCTCCCGCGGCGGGTGGTTACCGGGCGCTGACCCAGGCCACGAACTGCACCTGGGAGGCCAAGGGCAAGGACGGCTCCGTCCTCGCCTCGGGCCCCGAGGCCCCGCTCAAGGCCGGCGACAAGATCACGGCGACGATCCCGGCGGGCACGGCGGAGTTCAACTCCTCGGGCTGCTACGCCTGGATCCCCGCGTAGCACCGCGGCACGCCGCCGGCGCAGGACACGCCCCCGAGGACCGGACTCCCGGCCCCCGGGGGCGTTTTCGTGTCCCGGACCCGGGTATCCGCGCGGTCACAGCCACAACGGCGGAAGGCGGACACATGGGCATCGGCGGATGCATCGGTTTGATCGTGGTGGGCGCCATCCTCACCTTCGCCAGCGACTGGGAGATGGAGAGCGTCAACCTCGACCTGGTCGGCCTGATCATGATGGCGGTCGGCGGGATCGGCCTCGCCGTCTACACCAGCATCTACAAGCGGCGCCGGGCCGCGGGCGCGATACCGGTCGTGGAGGAGCACCGCCGGGACGTCATCTGACGCCGCGGCGGGGCCTCGCCTCACCCGCGCAGCGCGCCCTCGTACACCGGCACCAGGGTGTCCAGGACCGCGTCCATGGAGAAGGAGTCCGCGGCCAGCCTGCGGGCCGACAGCGAGGCCTCCCGGTTGGCGACCGGGTCCAGCAGGGCCAGTACGGCCGCGGCGAGGCCCGCCGGACCCGGATCCACCGCGTGCCCCGCACCGGCCCGCGCGACGTCCCGGGCCAGGCCGTTGGAGTGCGTGACCACCGAGGGGACGCCCACCGAGAGCGCCTCCAGCACCGACATCGGGAACGGCTCGTCCACCGAGGGCAGGACGTACACGTGCGCCCGGCGCAGCTCCGTCAGGACCTCCGCGCCGGACAGCGCCCCCGTCACCGTGAACCGGTCCGTCAGGCCCAGCTCCCCGATCCGGGCGCGTACGGCCCCCAGCTCGCCCTCGTCCGGACCCGCGACCACGAAGCGCGCGTCCGGACACGCCGCCAGGACCGCCGGGGCCGCGTCCACGAAGTCCACCGGCCGCTTGCGGGCCTGCAGGCGCGCCGAGTAGAGGATCCGCGGCGGGCCGGCCAGCGGCGGCCGCTCCTCCTGCGCCGGGGTCCCGTTGACCAGGCGCACCGCGTTCGGCAGCGGTGCGCCCACCACCGCGTCCAGGCCCTCGCGCTCGTGCGGGGTCAGGTACAGCAGCGCGTCCGCGCCGCGCAGCAGCCGGCGCACCGCCACCGCGTCCAGCACCTTGGCCAGCAGCTTCTCGCTGGGGTCCACCATCCCGTGGGTCTGCAGCACCAGCGGCTTGCCCGCCCGCAGCGCCGCCAGCGCCACCGGCAGGGTCACCAGGTCCCGGGCCAGGTGGACGTGGACGAGGTCGGCGTCGCGCACCAGCCGGCCGGCCGACGCCAGCAGCGCCGGCGAGGTCATCCCGCTGAAACCGAGGGGGAGCAGACGGCGGGCCGGGAACAGCTTCGCCGGTACGCCCTCCACGGAGGTGGGCCACTCGTCGAAGCCCTCGCCCAGCGCGAGCAGCCGCGCCTCGTGGCCCCGGGCGCGCAGCCCCTTCGCCAGGTTCAGCGCGACCCGGACCGGCCCGCCGAAGGCGTGCGAGGGGGAGTGCAGGGTGACGGCGTGCAGCACGCGCATCGAGGGGCTCACTTGGGTTCCTCCACCGGGCGGCGCCGCCCGTCCTGGGTCTGCAGGGTCAGCTCCGGCAGGTCCGTGTACACGACCGAGCCCGCCCCGGCGACCGCGCAGCGGCCCACCGTGACCCCGGCCAGCACGGTCGCCCGTACGGCCACCCAGGCGCCGTCCTCGACGGTGATGGGCGCGTTGCGGTAGCGGAAGTCGGCGGCCCGGTGGTCGTGCGAGCCGGTGCACAGCATGGCCTCCTGCGAGAGGCACACGTGCGAACCGATGGTCAGCGGCTCCAGGTTCAGCAGCCAGGCGCCCTCACCGATCCAGGTGTGGTCCCCGACGGTGAGCTTCCACGGCCACAGCACGCGCACCCGGTGGCGTATCAGCACGCCCTCGCCGATCTTCGCCCCGAAGGCCCGCAGCAGCGCCACCCGCAGCCGGGCCGGGCAGAACCAGCTCATGAACAGCGTGTTCATCACGGCGAACCAGAGCGCCTGGGACAGCAGACCGCGGCCCTTGTCGTATCCGGCCAGCGTGAAGGAAGGAAGGTCCCGCAACTGTCGCCCCCATCTGCGCCCCCGGACTCCGTCCCGGGGGACCCCGGCCGCCGCCTCCCCGGGCGTGGCCCGCTCAGACTAGACTGCGCGCGGACCAGGCACATCGGGTGGGGGCGGCAGTGACGACGGACATACGCAAACCCCCCGCAACGCCCGCGAAGCAGCCCGTCCCGTCCCCCTTCGAGGACGAGAGCCTGTGGGGCCGGGCCACCCTCCCGCGCACCCTGCTCTCGCGCGCGTTGTCGGTGCCGCTCGCGCTCGGATTCACCGTCTTCCTGCCGTTGTTCGTCGCCGCCCAGACGGGCGCGGGCGTCCGTGACGCGGCCTTCTGGCTCCAGCTCCTGCTCACCATGTACGCGGGCGCCCGGCTCTCCGCGATGGTGCTCACCAGCCGCCGCAAGCTGCTCCAGGGCTCCTTCTGGCTCTTCGTCTACATGGCCATGGGCGTGGCCCCGCTCGCGCAGGCCGTCCTCGGCCAGGTCCCGACGCCGGTCGTCGGCCCGCGCTCCGACCTGACGATCGCCATCGGGCTCGTGCTGCTCGGCTGCACCGCCTTCGACGTCGGCGTGCTGCTGGCCCGGCACCGGCCGGCCGGACGCGCGGGCGGCTCCCAGAAGGAGTCCAGGCCCGTCATGGCGCACCGGCGCCGGCTCCAACTCCTCACGGTCCTCTCGTTCCTGTGCAGCGCCGCCTTCGTGATGAAGCTGGGCGGCCCGGCGGTCTTCTTCTCCAGCCGCCAGGAGATCATCGCGGGCATCGAGGAGGCGGGCGTCTCCAACGGCGACGGCCAGGCCGGGCAGGCCCTGCTGCGCGGCTTCGGCACCGTACCGGCCCTGCTCGCCCTGCTCCTCCACACCCGCTGGCTGATCACCTCGAAGTTCGCCCGCCGCAAGGTGTCCATCCTCGTCACGTGGGGGGCGCTCGCCGGACTCAACCTGATCGTCAACAACCCCATCTCGAACCCGCGGTACTGGTTCCTGACGGTCATGTTCGCGATGCTGTTCACCGTCTTCCCGGTGAGCGCGGCGATGTACCGCGTCGCGCTGTCGATGGCGGTGGTCGTCGCCCTGCTGATCTTCCCCTTCGCCGACCGCTTCCGGTACGACGAGAAGAACTACCGGCCGGTCGAGACCACGTCCTTCCTGGAGCCGATGGCCCTCAAGGACTACGACCAGATCGGGATGTTCGCGAACACCATCACGTTCTCGGAGTCGGGCCCCGGGCACTTCTACGGACGCCAGCTGGCCGGCTCGATCCTGTTCGCGGTGCCGCGTTCGGTGTGGCCGGGCAAGCCGCGGGACACCGGCGTGATGGTCGGCCAGTGGATGGGCACGGTCAACACCAACCTCTCCTCCCCGATCTGGGCGGAGCTGTGGCTCGACTTCGGCCCGCTGGGCATGGGCGCGGGGCTGCTGGGCATGGGGTACGCCGCCGCGCGCGTCGACAGGCGCTACGCGAAACGGGCCACGCGGAGGTCGCCGCCGGGCAGCCTGATCTCGGTGGTCGTCCCGCTGGTCGCGGGCTACTCCTTCATCCTGCTGCGCGGCCCGCTGCTCCAGGCGTCGGGGCGCGTCGCGATCGCGGCCCTGTGCCTCGCGCTGGTCGCGACCCACCGCACGGACAAGTCCACCACCCTGCGCTGACGCTCCGCGCCGGGGTCCGCGCCTCAAATGCCGGCGCAGCGGCTGAGCTATTCGTATTCGTCACTGTGACGTGAATTGCTCGGAACCCGGCCGCGGCTCAACCTGAGTCTGCGATGCTGGAGGCCGATCGAGAGGGGCCGCAGCGATGCAGTGGAAGATCCACGGGGAACGTCCGATCTACGAGAACAAGTGGGTGAACCTGTGGCTCACCGACATCGAAACGCCGGACGGCCACCGCTGGGAACACCACGTCGTCAAGCTCCGCCACTTGGCCGTGGCCGCCGTGCTCAACGACTGCCAAGAGGTCCTGATGATGTGGCGTCACCGCTTCATCACGGACGCATGGGCGTGGGAGCTACCCATGGGCCTGGTGGAAGCGGACGAGACCCCCGGTGAGGCTGCCGCCCGTGAAGTCCTCGAAGAGACCGGCTGGCGTCCGGGCCCGATGAAGCCGCTGATCTACGCCGAACCGGCGAACGGCATCACGGACTCCCAGCACCACCTGTTCCGCGCGGATGGTGCGACGTACGACGGGCCGCCGACCGAGAAGAACGAGTCGGACCGCGTCGAGTGGATCCCGCTGGCGAACATCCGGGGCATGATCGACCGTCGCGAGATCGTCAGCAGTGGCTCCTTGGTCGGCCTCCTCTACGTCCTGATGGACGAAGGGGTCCGCTGACCCGGCGGGGGAAGCATCGCTCGTAGACGTGCCTCGAAGGCAACCGCGGCCGGCACCTCGCGATGGGGCGCGAGCTGCTCGTAGAACTCGCGAAGGTGCCCGGCCACCCGCTCGGACGACACCGCCGCGGCAGGCACCAGGGCCTCTGTCGCCGTGTGGCACGCCTGGTCGAGCTTGCCCCGCTGGAGCTGCGTGCGGGCCAACCAGAAGGCATGGAACGCCCGGCCGCGCTGGTTCGCAGGATCCTCCCGCGCCAGCGCATCCGCGATCAGCGGTTCGGCAATCGCGGCTTCGCCAAGACGCCCGTGCGCAATGCCGGTGTCCACGATGAGCTTCTGCTCATCGAAGTACATCACCCATGCCGGGTCCGGGTCGCCCTCGTGGACGCGCTCGAACTGACCGTGAGCCTCGGAGATCGCGTTGTGCGTCGCCTTCCGGTCCCCCAAGGTCGCGTGGGCGAAGGCTTCGCGCATGGCCAGCATCGCCCGTACTCTCGGCGTCACCCCGGTGGCGGCGCGGGCTTGGTCCTGGGCAGCAGACACCAGCGCAAGCGCGTCCGCAGGTTTGTCCTGGTAGGTCGCTTGCAGGCTCATGCAGGCCAGCACGTTGGCCATGAACGGATGGTCGTCGATCTCTCTGGCCAGTTGCAGGGCCTCCGAGAAGTACGCGCGGGCCTGCTGGTACTGGCGGGCGTCGAAGTACGTCCAACCCGTCAGCCGCGCCAGCTCCGCCGCGATGCCGTAGAGGCCGTTCTGTATCGGCGTCGGCCGCCGGCCCTTCAGCAGCCCTTCGACGTATCGCAGCTGGCCGACGACAGCCGGTCGAAGGCTCTCCCCTCCATGCTCGTCGTCGCGTCGCCAGTAGTCCTCGATCGAGGACCGGAGCGCCTGCAGAGTGGACGGGCTCGGCTTGGTACCGGCAGCCAGGGCGAGGATGCTGTCGACCTCCACCCCGGGTAAGGCCGCAAGCGGCCTGAGCCCGGCAGGAGGGTTCACCGACTCCGGTGGCTCTCGCTCTGCCACGGCAAGCGCAACCGGCGTTTCCCACTCCCGTCGGGCCAGCCCGAGCATGTGCCCCGGG
This sequence comes from Streptomyces sp. NPDC005533, assembly GCF_042871845.1. NCBI lineage: Bacteria > Bacillati > Actinomycetota > Actinomycetes > Kitasatosporales > Streptomycetaceae > Streptomyces > Streptomyces sp. NPDC005533. Next base: position 137,731 of record NZ_JBIAJH010000001.1, read on the forward strand.
ATGCGCAACCCGTCGGCGATCCGCTCGATCACGTCCATGTGGAGTAGCTGCCGCCGGCCCGCGATCACCTCCCCCACGCGGCTCGGCGTCAAGTCACAATGGCGCGCGATCATCGACGGGTAGATGCCTGCGCGAGCCTTGACGAGGCGAAAGACAATCGCGAAGTCGCGCACGCGGCACGCGTCGATCATCTCGGGATCGGTGAGCAGACGTGTCGGTAGTTCCTTCGTGCGACGTGACTCGGGCATCGGGCACGCTCCGGAGGAAGAACACGGATCGCTTCAAGGTCTTAACCGACGGTGATGCTATCCAAGTTGGGTAATCCGCTGGGCCTTTCTGGCCCCTCGTCCTGATCGCGATGCTTCTGGACATGGCGAAGCGACCGAGGACGACCACCCCGAACGAATCGGCGGGCACTCCTGACACAAAACGAACGGTCTTCGGAAAGGCCCCTGACCTGGGCACAGATCCCCGCGTCCGGATGAGCATCCGGGTATCGCGGGACTCGGGCCGGACGTGGTCGCCGAGCACGCGGGTCCTGGAAGGCGACCCGTTCGACATCCTCTCCAACCCCGGCCGCTACCCGCCGTGCAAGTGCCCGCGCTGTGGCGGACGTCGTCGTCGGCTGGCATCCAACACCACCCCGGTCGCGACGTAGTGATCACTTCCCGACGGTGAATGCCCCTGTGGATCGGGATCCCCAGGTACATGGCCGAGCTCCGTGCGGCTGGCGCTGGCCTCACACCCCCTGTCTCCTCCCCGGCCCGGAAACAAAAGGGCTGGTGAGGTATGCCCCATCGGGGCTGGGCCGGCACCCGTCGGCCCTGGACTTCCAGGAAATGGAGACACACATGGCAGCGCAGAAAGAAGACCTGCTGGTCGGCGTCGAGAGCCTGATCAAGGTCCAGGACCGCTTCACCGCCGCGGCGGCGGAGTCCGACTCCACCGGCACCTCCGCGGGGGACGACGGCGAGAACCGCGACGGCCTGAACCTCCCGCAGGAGTAGCACCACCAGCACGCCACAGCACCGATCGGGGGCTCGTCAACCACGGCGGGCCCCCGGCCTCACGCCCATGACGCAGACCGGAGGAACACATGGACCACCACTTCGTCACCGCGATGGAGAAGGCCCTCGGCTGGGACGGACCCCGGGAACTCGGAGCCGCTTTTACCCGGGGAACGATCGAGGATCTTGATCTGCTCGATCGCCTGCTCACCCCCAAGAAGCTGCTGGACCTGGTGATGCGCCGCAGCGTCACCACCCCCCAGTTCCGCATCTTCCAGGACGGCGCCGAACTGCACCCCGGCCGCTACATCCACCCCTCCGTCACTCGGCGGGGACAAGCCATCCCCATGGCCGACATGAACCGTGTCGGCGCGCTGATGCGCGAGGGCTGCACCATGGTTCTGGACGAGGTCGATTTCTTCGACCCGGCCATGGAAGCCACCTGCCGCGCGCTCCAGTGGTGGGCCCGTGAGCTGGTGCAGGTGAACGCCTACCTGACCACCCAGGACGCCAGCGGCTTCAAGCTCCACTGGGACGATCACGACGTCGTGATCGTCCAGCTCGCCGGCCGCAAGAGCTGGGAAGTCCGCGATGCCTCGCGCAAGGCTCCGATGTACCGCGACTCCGCCCCCAACTCCGAGCCCGGCGAAGAGATCGTGTGGCAGGGCGTCATGGAGCCCGGCGACGTGATGCACATCCCCCGCGGCTTCTGGCACCAGGCCACCCGGGACGACCAGGGCGACGGCTACAGCCTGCACGCCACCTTCGGCATCGTGAAGCGCGTCGGCGTGAACTGGCTGGCCTGGCTCGCCGACCAAGCCCGCACGCAGGAGCTGTTCCGGTACGACCTGGACCGCTGGAACTCCCCTGGCCAGTGGGAGGGGCAGCAGCGGCTCCTGGCCGACGCCGTTGCCGAGATGGCTACGAAGCTGACTCCGCAGGACTTCTTCGATGCCCGGGAGCGGGAACGCCTGGCGGCCCGGCATGTCCCGGCCACCGGCCTGTTCGGAAAGCCCGCGGCCGTCGTGTGCGTCACCGACTTCGAGCCCGTGATCGAGCAGCACGCCGACACCGTGGACGTCCTCGCGGCAGGCAAGAAGGTCTCCTTCTCCGGAAAGGCGTACCCCGCGCTCGCCCTGCTGCTGAGCGGCCACCCCGTCGACATCGCCGACGCCGCCGAGAAGACCGGCCTGGACGTGGAACAGCTCGCCGAGATCCTGCTGAAGGAGGAACTGTGCACGGAGCTGACCCCCGCCTTGTCCTCGGCTTACACCGGTCTCGTCACCACCGCGACATCCTGACGGCCGCACTCGACCTCGGCGTCACCTCCCTGGACACCGCGGCTGCCTACCTCGGCTTCCGCTCGCACGCGGTGCTGGCCGAGACGGCTGCTGATCTGCTGCCGAAGTTCGCCCTGTCCACGAAGGTGGGCTTCTTCCCGGGCGCCGGGGGCGCTGAGCACTCCCTCGATCCAAGTCGGCTGCGCCTGGCCATTGAGAAGGCGACCCGGGAACTCGGCAGAGAACCTGACACCGTGCTCCTCCACAACCCCGAACGGAGCCTCACGAGCCTATCTCCGGCCGATGGCCACGCCCTCCTCGGCAGCGCTTGCACCGCCCTGGTCGACGCGGCCCGCGAGGGCCTGTGCGGCACATGGGGTGTGTCTTCCTGGGACACCCGGCCGCTCGGCATGGTCGGGGTGGACGACCTGCCGTCTCCGGACGTCCTCATGGTCCGGGCCGGGTTCCTCGTGGGCATCGACCTCCTCGACACCACGGCCGTTCTACGCAGCGTCTGGCAGGCGGGCGAGACCTGGGGCATGAGCCCCTTCGGGGGTGGCAACGGGAAGGTCTGGGAGGACTTCGACCCTCGCCCCTTCCTTCGACCGCCCCACGATGGCTTGTCCCACGTGCAGGCAGCCTTCCGTACGGCGTTTCACCTACCGAGTGCGGCCGCAGTGGCCGCCGGCACCGACAACCCCGGTCACCTGGCCGAGCTGGTCCAGGCCCTGGGCGCGGATGTGGACACCACCGCCGTCAGTCAGTACCTGCGCGCCCTGCATGGGCACCGTCAGCGCTGAAGCTCAGCCACCAGGCGCTCGGCCTCCTTGCGGGCCGGCACCAGCAGCGGATCCTCCTCGTACGCGTGGGGTCCGACGATCTTCGACAGGAAGAACAGCGACATCAGCTTGCCGTCCCGGCTCTCCAAGTCCGCACGCCGCTCCAGGTGGACGCGGTCCGCGAGCGCCGGGACGGCCAGCGCGTTGCCCCACAGCGTTGCGGCGTCCAGGCCCCGGGGCGCCATCCCCCAGTCCTCCCAGTCGATGATGGAAAACTCCGGTCCCATCACGTTGGCCCAGGTCAGATCCGCATGAGCCGGCGCCCACCGCTCGATGCGCGTATCTGCAATGTCTGGGAAGACCTCACGGAGTGTCTGCGTCACTTGCTCCTGGGTGATCGTCACCGTGTCCGGCGTCGCGATCCGCGGCGTCTGCTGGCCCCCGAGGGCGTCCAGCGAGGCATTCAGCTCCGCCCACCACGCATCCGGCAGGCCCGGGTCTTCGAGCACCAGGGCGCCCTTGGCGACAGACGGCGACGCAAGCAGCTCCAGCTCATCCGCGCGCCACATCACCGGCTCACCCGGCTCGCGCCACGCCACGCCCTGGTACCACTCGGGCATCGCGACCCCTTGCAGCACGGCGGCGGCCTCGGTCCCGTTCCAGCCCTGCGGGCCGATCCGCTCGAATCCCCGCCGCTCGATTCGCACCCAGGTACCCCGCTCCGTACGGCCACCCAAGGAACGGCGCTTACGTACCAACGCCTGCCGATCCAATCGCGCGTGGAGGGCCCGTTCCACGCGCTCCAGCACGTCTTCGACCGGCCGACGGCGCAGGTCCACTCGGGCAGCGACGGGCAGCGAAACAGTCATGATGACCTCCTCGGCGAACGGATGACCGTAACAGGAGAGGGCCCGCCGACACGACCCGCTCGTCAACGGCAGAGCACAAGAACCCCGCTCTTGGAGGGGGCGATTGAGGGCTGACACGACGCACCTACCGATTCAGGATGTCGTGGAGAAAGGCAACGACCAGGACGCCGACGCCAAGCGCAGCTCCTAGTGGCGGGTTCCGTAGCGCGACGTAGACCGTCAAGGCTCCTACGACTGCGAGTAGAAGCGTGCGAGTGCTGATTTGCTCCACAAAGACTCCAAACGTTGGCGTGAACAGCAGCTTGAGAGACTCGGCAGAGGTATTTACGTCTCCTGACAGGCGCACGGCAAGCTCTCACTTTCCCTGACAAGCCGTGACGCTTCCTGACACCATCAGGTCATCAGAGTGCTCGGATGGAGGTTGCTGTGGGCCGCTGGACGAAACCGACCTTGCCCGTAGGGCCCCTCCGCACCCTCAACAGTGAACTCCATGCCCTCCACCGCAAGGCAGGACATCCCTCTGCCCGTGAACTGCAACGAGCGGTCAAGAAGGCTGCGAGCCACACAAAGATCCACCACGCCTTCATCAAGCCCCAGCTTCCTGCCTGGGGCGTCGTGGAGGTGGTTGTCGAGCAACTGGCCAAGGCTGCGCGACCAAAGCTGGCAGAGGAAGCGGAGGTCGACCGTTTCAAGAGTCTTTGGGATGCCGCTTCAGATGCAGAGTCAGCCTCGGACACTCCAGAGCCGAATGAGCATTCCTACGGACTGGCGCTCGGTGGATTGAGTCGGAACGGTGCGATCCACAGCGCCATCATCGGCCTGCACCAGGCTGGCAAGCCCACTGGGCTTCACGACGTAGCAGCCGAGCTTGCGCGAAGGGGCCAGCTGGAAGCTTGCGGCGGTGAGGACTACCTCTTCGAGTGCGTGAAGATCGCGATGAAGGGCTCCTTCGAAGCCGGCGTAGGGATCGGCGAGTTTGCCGTCTTGAATGCTCGCCGAGTCAAGGAGGCGTCGGATGCTCGGCATGCCTTCTTCTCTGTGGCCCTCAGCGGGAAGTCTGATCGCCATAGCCTCCAGGCGGCGTACGAGCGGGTCATCACCTACCACCCAGACTGGGCCCTGCCCGACGGATTCAACCGATCTCCCCACTCCTGAAAAGGGCCAGCCGTCCGGCGTTTGAGGACCGGGTCCGGGCGGCGGCCGGGAAGCGGAGAAGGGGTCGGGGCGGCAGAGCTCCGCGCAGCGGGTCAGGCCGCGGATACCGGGGCGGCTTCGGCCTGCGCCGGGACGGCACCGGGCAGCCGGGCGACCCGCCACCACGCGGCCAGGGCCTTGAGCGTGGAGCCGGTCGCCAGGGCCCAGGCGGCGCCCGCCACCCCCCACACGGCGTAGCCCCCCAGGAGCAGCCCCACCGACAGCAGCGAGAAGACCACCTGGAGGGAGAGCGTGGCCTTCGGCGCCAGCACCCGCAGGGTCAGCAGCGCACAGGTGCCGAGCCCCATCACCGCGTACTGCGCCCCCGTCGCCGGCAGCAGCGCGGCCGTCGCCGCCCAGGTGTCGCCGAGCAGCTGACGGCCCACCCGCTCGGGCAGCGCGTACAGCACGGCCCCCCAGCCCGCGCCCAGCGCGGCCAGGACCAGGCCGAGCAGCGCGGTCGCCCGCACGGTGGCCCGCTTGCCGCCGAGCCGCCCGAGGACCGGCGGCCCGAAGGAGTTCGCGGAGTTGAACAGGACGTTCAGCGGCCCGAAGAGGGTGGTCGCACCCCGCAGCGCGCCGACGGCCAGCGGGGTCGCGAAGACGCCGAGGCCCAGTACGGCCAGCTGGCTGGAGCCGTTGCCCACCGCGAACTCGACCACGAACCGCTGCCCGAGGTGACCGCGGCGCAGATACGGTCGTAGTCCCGCGAGACCGCCCCGGGCCCCGCGGCCGTACGGCCGCAGCAGCCACAGCCCCAGCCCCAGCGCGGGCACCGCGGAGAGGCCCCACACCAGCACCAGCCGCCCCGCAGAGGCCCCTTCGGGCTGCACGGCCAGCGCCGCGACCACGCACACCAGCCGCAGCGCGTCCGCGGCCAGCGCCCGCGCGGGGGCGCGCAGCGCGGAGAAGCAGTAGCGCAGCCCGTCCTGGAGGAGCACCAACGGCAGGACGAGGCCCAGCGCGAGGAAGGCCCGGCCGGGCGTCGCGGGGAGCGCGAGGCCCACCACCACGAGCAGCGCTCCCACCGCGGCCGACGCGGCCCCGGTGAAGCCGGCGGCGGAGCGGCACATCGCGCCGAGCCCTTCGCCCTTCTCCAGGACGAGGCTCTGGCCGACGTAGGCCATGTTCAGTCCGAGGAGCACGCTGAAGGTCACGTACACCATCGAGAAGTCGGCGAACCCGGCTGCCGAGGACAGCCGGGCGGCCAGCACCAGCACCAGGATGTTCGTGGCGCTGGAGGCGGCCTGGTCGAGGACCGAGGCGACGGCGGCGAGGCCGCGTCGGCTCATCTGCGGCCCATGCGCACGGTGCGCAGCGCGACGGTGTCGGTGCCGTCACCCGGGATGTGCTGCTCGGGCTCGGCCACCTCGTACGCGATCGGCTGCGGCGCCTGCGGGCCGCCCGCCGGGGAACCGGCGGCGGGCGCGGGGGCCGGGATCTTGTCCTTGCCGCGGCCGCGCTTCTCGCCGGGCAGCGGGGCGTGCAGCACCGCGCCGAGCACCGTGCCGCCGGCGCCGCTGATCAGCTCGCGGATCCGGGACAGGTCGGTGCGGTGGACGCCGCGCGGGTTGCAGACGACCAGGACGCCGTCGACGCGGTCGACGAGGGCGAGGGCGTCGGCGTAGGACAGCACGGGCGGCGCGAGCACGACGACGGTCGCGTTGGGGGAGTCGGCCTCGGAGATCAGCCGGGTGGCGCGGGGGGAGGTCAGCGCGCGCGGCACGTTGCGTGCCCGCTCGCCGGGGATCAGGTCGAAGGAGCCGGACTCGCCGGCGTCCACGACGAGCTGGCGTCCGTCGGGCCACTCGGAGTCGGAGTGCCGTCCGCCGCCCTTCTGGCCGCCCGGGGTCTGGCTCCAGCGCGGCCGGCCGCCGGCGTCCGTCGGCAGCTGGCTGGCCAGTACGGGGGTGCGCAGGTCGGCCTCGATGAGCAGGACGTCCTTGCCGGTCTCCGCGAAGGAGGCGGCGAGGTTCACGGCCACCGCGGCGGCCGTCTCGCTGCTGCCGCGCGGGGCGACGACGAGCAGCCGGCGCCGGTCGGCGAAACGGGAGTCGTAGGCGAGCCGGAAGGCCACCGAGCGGTACTCCTCGGCGAGGCGGGGATCGGCCTCGCCGGCGGCGAGCAGCGGTCCGCCGCCCGTCCGGTCCCGGGGCAGGTAGCCGAGTACGGGCGCGCGCAGGGCCCGTGCCACGTCGCCCTCGGAGCGCGGTGCCGGGTCGAAGACGAGCCGGACCCAGGCGGCCAGCAGGCCGAGGGCGAGGCCCACGGCGGCGCCGAGCGCGAGGGACATGAGGATGCCGGGGCCGTCGGCTCCGGGGGGCGCGGTCGCGGCGCTGGTGACGCGGCCCGGGGTCATGTCGAGGGCTTCGAGCTTGGTGATCTTGGTGTTGTAGCCGCCGACCTCGCTCTGCAGGTCGGTCTTGGCGGAGCTCGCCGCGTCGCGCCCGGCCCCGGCGGGCATCCGGGCGATCTCCTTGGAGAGCTCGTCGAGCTGCTTGGCGATCGGGTCGCGCTGCTCCTTGTAGCCCTTGACCATCTTGTCGCGGGTGGCGTCGAGGGACTCCTGCCGCTTGAGCAGGTACGCCTCGGTCATCGCGTTGGCGCGCTTGGCGGCCTCCTTGGGGGAGGACGCCGTGTACGTGAAGCGCAGCACCATGGTCTGCGGCGGGTTGGTGACCTGCAGCCCGCTGCGCAGGGCGGCGAAGCCGGAGGCGGACACGCCGAGCTTCTTCGCCGCCTCGTTGGCTATGGAGGAGCTGAGCGCGACCTGGCGCTCGGAGCCGATGTTGATCGCCTTGTCGGGGGCGAGGCTCGGGTTGAACGGGTCGTCGGTGGGCGCGCGCAGCACCACGTCGGCGGTCGCGACGTAGGTGTCGGCCGTGGAGATGCCGAGGTAGACGCCGCCCAGCAGGCCGATGCCGATGCCCGCGCCGATGAGCCTGCGGTAGCGCAGGAGCTGCCGGAACTGGTCTCTGAGGAGATCCGGTTCGTCGTCGGCCGGTGCCGCTGCAGGGCGGTTCGTCTCGATCACGGCCGGGGTCCCCCAAGTGCTTCGTCTATCAGTGCGTCGATGCGGGCCAGGCCCGCTTCACGGCTCAGATGGGCCGCCACGTGGCGGGGTCCGGCCGCTCCCAGTGCGTCCGCGCCTTCCGGGTCCTCGGCCAGGGCCCGTACGGCCTTCAGCAGGGCCTCGGGGTCCTCCGGCGGTACGAGCACCCCTGCGCCCGAGCGTTCCACCTCCTGGGCGGTGCCGCCCTCCGCCGCCACGGAGGCGACGACGGGGCGGCCGGTCTGGAAGTAGGAGGTGAGTTTCGACGGCACGCTCATGTCCAGCACGGCAGCGTGCTGCGTGACCGCGAGTACGTCCGCCGCCGCGAGGATATCCGGGAACTCGCCGTCCGCGGCAGGGGGGATGATGTCCAGATTCGGTACATCGGCCGACAGATCGGCGAGCGCGGCGCGCTGACTGCCGTCGCCCATGAGTACGAAGCGGACATTCGGATCCAGCCGTGCGGCGCCCACGAGGACCTCCAGCCCCTGCTTGAGGCCCATGTTCCCGGAGTGCAGGACGACGGTCTCGCCGGGGCCCCAGCCGAGGTGGCGGCGGGTCTCGCCGCGCGGCTTGGTGGGCACCGCCACGTGCGACCAGTTGGGGACGAGGCGGATCCGGCCCGGGTCCACGCCCATGCCGACGACCCGGTCCACGAAGGTCTCGTGGATGACGCCGACGAGGGTGGCGCGCTTGAGGGCGTACGCCTCGGCGCGGCCGGCGATCGCGGCTGCCTTGTCCCCGCCGCTGATCCCGCTCTGCGCGGCGGCGGCGCCCATCAGGTCCTGGACGACCGGGACGTACGGGACCTTCCAGCGGGCCGCGAGCCGGGCGGCGAGCACCCCGCCGGCCAGGCTGGGCATCTGGGCGAGCACCGCGTCCGGCTTGGGCATCCGGGGCGGGGCCACGGCGCCGTGCAGCAGAATCGATCCTTCAAAAAGCGCGCGCTTCACGGCGGTCTGGCGCGGCGGCACGGTGTGCGCCCGCCGGTGGACGGTGACACCCGCGCGCCGTTCCGTGCGCTGGAGCGCCCCCTTGTACTCCGGCTCGACGGACCACGCCGGGTAGTGCGGCATGCCCGCCAGCACGTGCGTCTCGTGGCCGAGATCCGCCCAGTGCTCCGCGATCTGGGTGGCGTACGGGCCGATCCCCGCGTGCTCCGGAGCGTAATTGGTGGAAACCAGCAGCATGCGCCGCTGACCGGATCTGGACACCGAGCGTCCCCTCTTCCCCTGGATGATGCGCACGTCACCCTATTCGTTCACCCGCGTGCCGCGGAACGTGCACGCTATTGTCTGCTTATCAGCTGCACCGGGGGGTGCGGCCGCTGGGGATAACAGATGACGGAGCTCGACATGTCCGACTTTGGCGCGCCGGCGCGTAGACCGTACCGAGTCGGCTACGCACCGGGAGCCTACGATCTGTTCCACATCGGGCATCTGAACATCCTTCGCCACGCCCGCAGCCGTTGCGACTACCTCGTCGCCGGGGTGGTCTCCGACGAGATGGCCGAACTCGCCAAGGGGCGCCGCCCGATGATCCCGCTCGTCGAGCGGCTGGAGATCGTCCGCAGCGTGAAGTACGTGGACGCCGCCTTCGTGGAGACCGTCCCGGACAAGGTGGAGACCTGGAAGCAGGTCCGCTTCGACGTCATCTTCAAGGGCGACGACTGGCGCGGCACGCCCAAGGGCGAGCGGCTGGAGAAGGACTTCGCCGCCCACGGCGTCGACGTCGTCTACTTCCCCTACACCGTGCACACGTCCAGCACCCAGCTGCGCCGGGCGCTGGACGCGCTCGCGGAACCTGCCGCCCTCCCCGGTCAGGTCACCGGGGAACGGCGCTGAGCTCCCGGAACCACTTCGCGAGGAACGCCAGCAGGAACAGCCCGGCGACCACGCCCAGCCCGGCGTAGGCCCAGGCGAACAGCCTCCCGCCGCCGAGCAGCAGGAACACCACGCAGAACACCCCGTAGTCCACGGGCAGCAGGGCCACCGCGCGCACGGTCGAGGGGGCCGCGGCGGGGCTGCCCGGGGCCGGCTTCGGCTTGAGCTTCTCCGTCAGCAGCCCGCCGAAGAAGGTGACGACGGCGGCGAACTGGAAGCCCAGCGGCACCAGCAGCCAGCCGTCGGCCGTCGTCCCGTACTCCTCGGGGAACCGGTAGAAGGCGATCAGCACGCACGCGTGCAGCGCCGTGAGCTTGGCCGCGTCCACGACGTGGTCCAGCCACTCGCCGGCCGCGCTGCCACCCCCGCGCAGCCGGGCCAGCTGCCCGTCCGCGGAGTCGAAGGCGAAGCCGACGGCGAGCGCCGCCCACACCGCGATCCCCAGCGCCCACGAGGGCGCGCACAGGGCGACCGCCGCCACGGCGGCGAAGCTGAAGGCGGCGCTGACCAGCGTCACCTGATTCGGGGTGAGCCCGAGCGCGTACGAACCGGCGGCCAGGTACCGCCCGGCGGGCCGGTTGACGAACCGCGAATACAGCGACACCCCCTTCGCCGACTTCTGCGCCCCGCGCAGTTCCTGCAGCGCGGTGTTGACTCTGCCCATGCAGGACCCCCTCAGAAAGATGTCGAACACATCATCGCAGGGGGAACGGGAGAGCCCTTCCGGGTGTCCGGTCACCTCCGGAGGCGGCGGCGCGCCGGGCCGCGGGCCGCCGCCACCTCACGCGGACGGCCCCCCGCCCGCGGACGGCCCCCCGCCCGCGGACCCGCAGACCCGCAGCAGCAGGACCGAGCGGGCCGGGACCGTCAGGGTCCCCCCGCCGCGGTGACGGGTGCGGGGCGCCTCGGACTGGTCCTCCAGGGAGGTGTCCAGGACCAGCTCGTAGGCCTGGGCCCACGGCGCCCCCGGCAGGACCCAGGCCAGCGGCCGGTCCCCGGTGTGCAGCAGCGCGAGGAAGCTGTCGTCCGTCACCTGCCGGCCCCGCTCGTCACGGCCCGGGATGTCCCGACCCGACAGGTACATCCCCAGCGCGGCGGCCGGCGCGTACCAGTCCCGCTCCGTCATCTCCGTGCCCGCCGGCGTGAACCAGGCCAGGTCCCGCAGCCCGTCCGCCCCCTGCGGCCGCCCCGAGAAGAACGCCCGCCGCCGCAGCACCGGATGCGCCTGCCGCAGCGAGATCAGCCGCTGCGTCAGCGCGCACAGCTCCCGCCACGCCGGGTCCTCCAGCAGCGACCAGTCCACCCACCCCGTCTCGTTGTCCTGGCAGTAGGCGTTGTTGTTGCCGCCCTGCGTGCGCCCGAACTCGTCGCCCGCCACCAGCATCGGCACCCCCGTCGACAGCAGCAGGGTGGTCAGCAGGTTGCGCAGCTGGCGACGGCGCAGCGCGGCCACCCGGGCGTCCTCGCTCCCGCCCTCCTCCCCGCAGTTCCACGAGCGGTTGTCGTTGGTCCCGTCCCGGTTCGCCTCACCGTTGTCCTCGTTGTGCTTGCGCTCGTAGGACACGAGGTCCCGCAGGGTGAAACCGTCGTGCGCGGTCACGAAGTTCACCGAGGCGTACGGGCGCCGGCCGCCCCAGGCGTACAGGTCGCTCGACCCCGAGAGCCGGTACCCGAGGTCCCGTACGTCGGGCAGCGCGCCCCGCCAGAAGTCCCGTACGGCATCGCGGTAGCGGTCGTTCCACTCCGTCCACAACGGGGGGAACGCACCCACCTGGTAGCCGCCCGAACCCACGTCCCACGGCTCGGCGATCAGCTTCACCCGCCGCAGCACCGGATCCTGGGCGATCACCGCCAGGAACGGGGACAGCATGTCCACGTCGTGCATCGAACGGGCCAGCGCCGCCGCCAGGTCGAAGCGGAAGCCGTCCACCCCCATCTCCGTCACCCAGTAGCGCAGCGAGTCCGTGATGAGGCGCAGCACGTGCGGGCGACCGGCGTGCAGGGTGTTCCCGCAGCCCGTGTAGTCGGCGTAGCGGCGCTGGTCGGACTGGAGCCGGTAGTAACCCCGGTTGTCGATCCCGCGCAGCGACAGGGTCGGACCCAGCTCACCGGCCTCCGCCGTGTGGTTGTAGACCACGTCGAGGATCACCTCGATCCCGGCCGCGTGCAGGGCCCGCACCATCCGCTTGAACTCCCCGACCTGCTGCCCGGCGGTCCCGGACGCCGAGTAGCCCGCGTGCGGGGCGAAGTAGCCGATGGAGTTGTAGCCCCAGTAGTTGCGCAGCCCCCGGCGCAGCAGGTGGTCCTCGTGCGCGAACTGGTGCACCGGCAGCAGCTCGACTGCCGTGACCCCCAGCTTCGTCAGGTGCTCCACCGCCGCCGGGTGGGCGAGCCCCGCGTACGTACCGCGCAGCTCCTCGGGAACACCCGGATGGCGCATCGTGAACCCGCGCACGTGCAGCTCGTAGATCACCGAGTCGGCCCACGGGGTCTTCGGCCGGACGTCGTCCGCCCAGTCGTCGTCATCGTGGACGACCACGCCCTTCGGGACGAACGGCGCCGAGTCCCGGTCGTCGCGCACGGTGTCCGCGATGTACTGCTGCGGCCAGTCCCGGACGTGCCCGTACACCTCCGGCGGCAGGGTGAAGTCCCCGTCGACGGCCCGCGCGTACGGGTCCAGGAGCAGCTTCGCCGGATTGAACCGGGCGCCGGTCCAGGGGTCCCAGCGCCCGTGCACCCGGAACCCGTACCGCTGACCGGGGCGCACGCCCGGCACGAAACCGTGCCAGATCTCGTGCGTGAGCTCGGTGAGCGGGCAGCGCGTCTCGCCGCCCTCGGAGTCGAACAGGCACAGCTCCACCGCCTCCGCGCCCTGCGCCCACAGGGCGAAGTTGGTGCCCGCCGTCCCCTCCGGCCCCTGGTGGAACCGGGCCCCCAGGGGATGCGAGGACCCCGGCCACACCGGTGGCCCCGGGCGCGTGTGGACGCGTAACACCTGCCCCTTGACCTGGCCGTTCGACTGACCGTTCGGATGGCCGCCCGGATGGCCGTTCGGCCGACCGTTCGGATGGCCGTTCGGATGTCCGTCGACCCGCGGTGCGGGCGCGGTCTGGCCGCCCCGCACCGCATCGACGGCGTTGCCGACGGCTTCCACCGCCTCTTGCTCGGCTGCGCTCGACACTGCCCGCCTCCACGGCTCCTGGGTACCTGCGGGGGTGGGGAGTGCGGCCCCGGCGTCCCGGCCCGGGCCCGCCCCCGTCTGGTCCTTCACACTGTTCTGCCCGGACTGTTCCGCCCGGAACGTCGCGCGCGCCCACGTTTCCCCCGGAGGGGCCGCGTCGTTGGAGGGATCGTGACACTTCTGACGAGGCGGGCAGGGGCGGGCTTGGCCGCCGTGGCGGCATGGGCGGGCCTGTTGGGCGGGCTGGCCGGATGCACCAAGGACGGCAAATCGCCCGTCGAGATCCAGCTGCCCGGCAAACCCCGCTCGCCGGACGAGGCCATCCGCATCACCCCCGACGACAACGCCAAGGGAGTCCCCGCCGACGCGCGGCTGGTGGTCAGCGTGCCCGAGGGCCGGCTGGAGCGGGTCGTCGTCACCAAGGTGGAGGACGCGCAGCAGGAGGAGGTCCCCGGCGCCATCGCCGACGACGGACTCAGCTGGAGCCCCGACCTCGACTCCGGCCGGCTCGCGCTCGCGGCCAAGTACACCGTGGACGCCGTCGCCCTCGACGGCCACAACCGCCGCCAGGCCCGGCACACCACCTTCACCACCTACGTTCCCGAGGAGCGGTTCATCGGCTACTTCAAGCCCGAGAACCGCTCCACCGTCGGCACCGGCATGATCGTCTCCTTCAAGTTCAACCGCGCGATCGAACGCCGCGCGGAAGTGGAACGGGCCATCACCGTCACCTCCGACCCGGCCGTCCAGGTCGTCGGCCACTGGTTCGGCAAGGACCGGCTCGACTTCCGGCCCAAGGAGTACTGGAAGTCCGGCACCAAGGTCACCGTGAAGATGGACCTGCGCGACGTCGAGGGCGCGGCCGGTTCGTACGGCATCCAGTCCAAGACCGTCACCTTCACCGTCGGCCGCTCCCAGATCTCCAAGGTGGACGCCGCCACGCACAGCATGGAGGTCCGCCGGGACGGGGAGCTGCTGTCGACCTTGCCGATCAGCGCCGGGGCGCCCAAGACCACCACCTACAACGGGAAGATGGTGGTGATGGAGCTCTTCGACGTCACCCGGATGAACGGCCAGACCGTCGGCTTCGGCGGCGAGTACGACATCCCCGACGTCCCGCACGCCATGCGGCTCACCGCCTCGGGAACCTTCCTGCACGGGAACTACTGGTCCAGCCCCGACACCTTCGGCACGACCAACGTGAGCCACGGCTGCGTGGGCCTGCGCGACGACAAGGGCGGCGGCTCCGACACCCCCGCCGGCTGGTTCTTCGACCGGACCCTGATCGGCGACGTGGTGGAGGTCGTCAACTCACAGGACAAGACGGTGGCCCCCGACAACGGCCTGGGCGGCTGGAACATGTCCTGGGCGGACTGGGTCGCCGGCTCCGCCATCGTCTGAACACCGCACGGCGACGCCGTACGGGTGACTCGTGTGATCGGAATGACGTAGCGGAGAGTGTCCGAGCCCCGTCCGCCGACGCCCGGCCCCCAGCCTGTCAGGGCAATCAGGGCAGCCGGGAACGGACGGAGCGTCATGTCAGCAAGGAACTGGACCCTCGGGCTCGCGATCGGGGCCGTGCTGGCCGCCGCGGCCCCCACGGCCCTCGCCGCGGACCCGGGCGCGGGCCCCGGCGCCGGCCGGCCGGCCGCGGCCGCCCGGGCCCCGCTGCCCGACGGACTGGGCCCCTGCGTCCCGGGCCGCTGCCCGGACCCGTACCCGCCCATCCACAGCGACGGCGTACTGCGGGGCCGGGACAACGGCATCAACATCTTCGCGGGGGGCGACTTCCGGGTCCGGGGGAGCGCCTCCGAGGCCGAGGGCCGCCTCGTCGTCCTCGGCGACTTCGACCAGGACAAGGCGGCGGGCGGCGACAGCCGCTACAACGTCGGGATCGTCGGCGCCGGATCGCTCGTGCCGCCGCCGGACGGAGCCGACTTCCTCACCACCGGCGGCGCGATCACCGTCCCCCCGGACGAGCGCCTGCTCGCCGACGGCGGTGTGGTCCGCCACGCGGGCCCGGTCACCGGCAGGGTGTCCGGCCGCCTGGTCCACGACCCCGACGCGGTCACCCCGTACGCGGGACTGCGCGAGCGGCTCAGCGCCGCCAGCCAGTGCTACGCCCGGGTCGACGGGCAGCCGCGCCCGGCCACCGGAACCGCCGTCAACAACCGCTACGAGACGGTCTTCACCGGCGACGGATCCTCCCCGCTCCAGGTCTTCAACGTGAACGCGGACCTGGTGGGCGACGGGGGCGGCCAGCAGGGCATCCGGTTCGCCCGGATCCCGGACACCGCCACCGTCCTGGTGAACGTCCTGGGCACCGACCGGACGATCAACACCTACAGCGGCGGCCTCCAGGACACCGACCCGCTGAACGCCTACCGCGACCGCCTCCTGTGGAACTTCCCCGACGCCACCACCGTGCGCCTGACCGGCGGCGGCCAGTTCCAGGGCAGCTTCCTGATGGGGCAGCAGACCTCCGAGACCACGGTCACGCTGCCCGGCATCAACGGCCGCTTCCTCACCACCGGATCCGTCACCCACGGCAGCGCGACGGCCGGGGGCGGCGGCCAGGAGTTCCACGCCTACCCCTTCAACGGCGACCTGCCCGACTGCGCGGGCCCGGCCCCGGTCACCGGCTCCCTCTCGGTCCTCAAGCGGGACGGGGCGACGGGCGCAGCGCTCGCCGGGGCCCGTTTCGAGCTGTGGCGGGAGACCAACGGCACCGCCGGCCTGCAGACCGGCGGCGGAGCGGACGCCGACACCCGCGTCGCCGAGTGCACCACGCGGGCGAGCGGACTCTGCGAGGAGACCGTCGCGCTCGGCACGTACTACTGGCGCGAGACGCAGGCGCCCCCCGGCTACGAGCTGCCGGCCGAGAGGGTCCACACGGTGACGCTGACCGCCGAGAACGCCGCGGCCGGCGTCCGGTACGAGGCGGACAACCGGCGGACCCCGCAGCCGCCGGACGACGCGCGGGTGGTGCTGCGCAAGACCGACGCGGCCACCGGCCGGCCCCTGCCCGGCGCACGCTTCGAGCTGTGGCGGGAGAGCAACGCCATCGAGGGGCTCCAGCCCGTCACACCCGGGGGCGACACCCTGCTGGACGTCGCCTGCGAGACCGACGCCCGGGGCACCTGCACCGTCGAGCTGCCGGTCGGCGGGACGTACTACTGGCGCGAGACCGCCGTCCCGGCCGGCTACGAACCGCCCGCGGACCCGGTCACCCGCTTCGACCTGGACGAGGGCGACGTGACGGACGGCATCGAGGTCGCCGTCCCGAACGCGCGGAGCGAGGAGGACGAGGGCTCCATCCGGATCGTGAAGCAGGACGCCAAGACCGGACGGCCGCTGCGCGGCGCGGTGTTCGAGCTGTGGCAGGAGACCAACGACACCGCCGGGCTCCAGACGCGCGGCATCAACGCCGACCGGCGGGTCGCCGACGGCTGCGCCACGGACCGCGGCGGGGTCTGCGACTTCGGCCCGCTCCCCGAAGGCTGGTACTACCTGGTCGAGACGGCGGTGCCCGAGGGCTACGCCCTGCCGGCGGACCGGGTGACCGGACCGCTCCGGCTGGACGGCGCCACGCCGGAGGGCCGGCTCGTGGTCACCCTGCAGAACGAGCGCGACGGCCACGGCAAGGGCAAGGGCAAGGGTGGTCACGGCAAGGGCGACCACGGCCACGGCAAGGGTGATCACGGCAAGGGCGACCACGGCAAGGGCCGGTACCCGAAGCACCCGAAGGACGTCGGGCACCCCGGGCACCCGAAGGACGCCCAGGGGCCCCGGGCCTGACGCCGGCCCGGTGGAAGCGTGATCCGGTGCGCCGGTGGAGTGAGCTCCTCACCCCGCCGGCGCATCAGCGCGCGCCGGACCCCCGCCCCGCGGGTTGGCTGGGCTGCGACCGTCAAGTCCGCAGGCCCGAGGAGGCGCCGATGGCCGCACGTCAGGGGACCGGCCCGGCAGTCCGGGCGGCGGCGGTCGGCGCCCTGCTCGCCCTGGCGGCCCTGCACCCGTCCGCGGCGGCCGCCGTCCCGGCGGAACCGGAGGGCGCGTGCGCGGCGGGCACCGGCCCCTACCAGCGGGAGCTGGAGGGCCACCTGGGCCGGCCCGTCGACGGGGTGCAGTCCCCGGCGGACTGCGCCGCGGTCCGGGCCTTCCAGCGCGCGAACGGCGTCGACCCCGCGGACGGTTACGCGGGCCTGGCCACCTACCGCACGATGCTCGTCGTGACCGCCCGCCCGGACCCCGACGCCGCGGGCGACTGCCCCGTCCGCGAACACCGGGTGACGTGCGTGGACATGGACCGTCAGCTCCTGTGGGTGCAGCGGGGCGAGCGCGTCGTCTTCCCGCCCGTTCCCATCCGCACCGGCCGCGACTACGAGGAGACCCGGCCGGGCTGGCACGAGGTGTACTGGCGCAGCAAGGACCACGTCTCCACGCTGTACGACGCTCCCATGCCCTACGCGCAGTTCTTCGACGGGGGCCAGGCCCTGCACGGCACGCCCGACTCCCTTTACGGGAGCAGCGGTTCGGCCGGCTGCGTCAACCTCACCGAACCGGACGCGGCGCGCCTCTGGGACCTCCTCACCGAGGGCGACGCGGTGTACGTGTGGGGCACCAAGCCGGGCACCGAGGACTGACCCCCGCCACCCTCCCGCAGACCGTCCCCGACGACCGACCCGGCCGCTGATCAGCATGTTGGGACGGAACGGTGACAAGACCGTGGCTCATCGTGATCCGCCCATGTGATTTCCTGTCGACAAGCGCGCGACTGTCCGCGCGCGGGGGACATGGGGAGAACAAGAGTGAACCTGCAGCCGATACGCGGCCGCGCCCGCACCGGCCTGCCGGCCCTTCTGCTGGGGGCGGCCCTGCTGTTCACCACCGCGTGCAGCGGCGGTGGCGGGAGTGACGGCAGCGGCGGCGGAGGCGACAACGCCGGGGGCGGCGCCAAGAACGGGACCGAGGCCTCGAAGGCAGTCGTCAGCGTCAAGCCCGACGACGGGGCCAAGGAGGTCGCCACCAGCGGCGTCCTGAAGATCTCCAGCAGCGGCGGCAAGCTCACCACGGTGACCGTCGCCGACACCAAGGGCAACGCGGTCGAGGGCAAGCTCGCCGACGACGGTTCCAGCTGGGAGCCGGCCCGTCACCTGGCCTCCGCCACCGAGTACAAGGTGCACGCGGTCGCCAAGGACGAGGCCGGCCGGGAGTCCGCCAAGGACACCACCTTCACCACCCTGACGCCGACCAACACCTTCGTCGGCCACTACACGCCGGAGGACGGCGCGGAGGTCGGCGTGGGCATGCCGGTCTCGATCAACTTCTCCCGTGGGATCACCAACCCCGAGGCCGTCGAGAAGGCCATCACCGTGACCGCCGAACCGGCCGTGCCGGTCGAGGGCCACTGGTTCGGCAACGACCGCCTGGACTTCCGCCCCGAGAAGTACTGGGCCGCGGGCACCACGGTCACCGTGAAGCTCGCCCTCGACGGCGTCGAGGGCCGCCCGGGCGTCTACGGCAAGCAGACCCGTACGGTCACCTTCAAGATCGGCCGCTCCCAGATCTCCACGGTCGACGCGAGCGAGAAGCACATGGAGGTCGTCCGCGACGGCCAGGTCATCAAGAACCTGCCGATCACCGCGGGTGCCCCCTCGACCACCACCTACAACGGGCAGATGGTCATCAGCGAGAAGTACAAGGTCACCCGGATGAACGGCGCGACCGTGGGCTTCGGCGGCGAGTACGACATCTCCGACGTCCCGCACGCGATGCGCCTGTCGAACTCGGGCACCTTCGTGCACGGCAACTACTGGGCCTCCTCCGGCACGTTCGGCTCGGAGAACGTCAGCCACGGCTGCGTCGGCCTCAAGGACGTCCGCGGCGCCGGCGACGGCAACCAGCCCGCCGCCTGGTTCTTCAACGAGTCCATGATCGGTGACGTGGTCATCGTGAAGAACTCCAAGGACAAGCAGATCGCCCCGGACAACGGCCTCAACGGCTGGAACATGGACTGGGCGGAGTGGATCAAGTAAGCGGGTCCCGTACCCCGTGAGCCGGCCCGGTGCTGTGACACACAGCACCGGGCCGGCTCGCGTTAACCGCGGCTAACCTGGCCCGCATGACCATCTCTCTCGAAGTCTCCGAAGGCGTCGGCACCATCCGCCTGGACCGGCCGCCCATGAACGCCCTGGACATCGCCACCCAGGACCGGCTGCGCGAGCTCGCGGTGGAGGCGACCGACCGGGCCGACGTCCGCGCCGTCGTCATCTACGGCGGCGAGAAGGTGTTCGCGGCGGGCGCGGACATCAAGGAGATGCAGACGATGGACCACGCGGCGATGGTCGCCCGGTCCCGTGCGCTCCAGGACGCCTTCACCGCCGTCGCCCGCATCCCCAAGCCGGTCGTCGCGGCCGTCACCGGCTATGCGCTGGGCGGCGGTTGTGAGCTCGCGCTGTGCGCCGACTACCGGATCGCCGCCGACAACGCGAAGCTCGGCCAGCCCGAGATCCTGCTCGGCCTGATCCCGGGCGCGGGCGGGACCCAGCGGCTCTCCCGGCTGGTCGGCCCGTCGAAGGCCAAGGACCTCATCTTCACCGGACGCATGGTCAAGGCCGACGAGGCGCTCACGCTGGGCCTGGTCGACCGCGTCGTGCCCGCCGCCGAGGTGTACGAGCAGGCGCACGCCTGGGCCGCCAGGCTGGCGCAGGGTCCGGCGATGGCGCTGCGCGCCGCCAAGGAGTGCGTGGACGCCGGTCTGGAGGCCGACATCGACACCGGTCTGACCATCGAACGCAACTGGTTCGCGGGCCTGTTCGCCACCGAGGACCGGGAGCGCGGCATGCGCAGCTTCGTCGAAGAGGGCCCGGGCAAGGCGAAGTTCGTCTGAGCGCGGCGCCGGTCCTCCCTGGGGGTGGATTAGCCAGGCCTTAAGGCAGTCTTAAGCCCCCACGGTGATCCACTCAACGTGATCGTTTCCCTGCGGTGTGTCACCGCAGGTCAAACTGGGTAGGGAGGCACTTTTGTTGCCTCCCGCATATGACGGGGCACCCCCTTGGATTCGTTGAATCCGGGGGGTGTTTTCCTCTGGAACGGCCCGGAGGGGCAGGCCGGCCGTCCATGATGGGTGCATGGCGGGCCTGGAGGGTGTGGAACAGCCGCGGCAGCGCGGCAGCGCTTCGGCGGTACGGCTCACGGCGGCCCTTGAGGACGAACAGGGCCTCAAGGCGCTGGAGTTGTACGGGAATCCGGCCGAGGCGGAAGTGACGCTGCCGTCCATGCCGGAGTCGGCGAGCACGGCGCGCCGGCTCACCCAGTGCGTGGTGATCCGCCTGTGGGGGCTCTCGCCGCAGATCGCCGAGCACGCCGTCCTGCTGGTCTCGGAGCTCGTCGGCAACGCGGTGCGGCACACCGGGGCCCGCTCCTTCGGGTTACGCATGCTGCGGCGGCGCGGCTGGATCCGGGTGGAGGTGCGCGATCCCTCGCGCGGACTGCCCTGCCTGATGCCGGTGCACGAGCTCGACACCACGGGCCGGGGCCTCTTCCTCGTCGACAAGCTGTCCGACCGCTGGGGCGCCGATCTGCTGCCGCGCGGGAAGATCACCTGGTTCGAGATGCGGGTCGCCGACCGCCAGAACGCCTGAGTGGCTGCGCGCCTGAGCGCCTGAGCGCCGACGAAATGCCTGAAGCCCCCGGCTCGCCGTGGTGGGGCGGTGTGGGGGCTTCATGGGTGCGCCGAGGATCGAAGGGGGTGTGATCCTCGGCGTGGCGACTTCGCTCGGGTCAATGGGGAAGCCGTGGTTCCGACTATGGCAGACGAGGGTCCAAACGCCAAAAGTCCCTACTTGGACATAAGTGTGCAAATCATAAGACTTTCTAGCTAAATCCTAGGTGAGATGGGCCACTCGCCTCGCAATCTATGAATAACTATCGGAACCTCTGAGTAAATCGTTGATCACATAGAGGATCGGCCACCCGTTCAGCCCCTTCGGGTAGACGTACCGAATTGGGTCAATCATTACCTTCCGGGTCATCCACCCCTTAAATGGGCAGGTGCTCTCACAACCAGGCCGCCGCGCGGCCCTGCGCGGGGCCCTGCGTGCGGCCGGTCTCGGGGCGGCCGCGACCGCCGCGGCCGGCCTCACCGCCGCCTGCGGACCGGGCCGCCCCGCCCCCGCCTCCTCCGCCCCGCCCCCCGGTCCGGCCAGACCCGACCGCCCCGCCAAGGCGGCCGCCGCCGCCCCGCGCCGGTTCCCCGGGCAGCCCGTGGAGATCGGCCACGGCCCGCGCGACCGCCCCCGGGTCGCCCTCACCTTCCACGGCAACGGGGACCCGGCCATCGCCCGGGCGGTCCTGACCGAGGCCGAACGCGGCGGCGCGCGGGTCACCGTGCTGGCGATCGGCACCTGGCTCGACGCCCACCCGGACATGGCCCGCCGCATCCTCGACGGCGGTCACGAGCTCGGCAACCACACCCAGCGGCACCTCGCGCTCAACGACCTGCCCGAAGCGGAGGCCTACGCCGAGATCACCGGCTGCGCCCAGCGGCTCAAACGGCTCACCGGCTCCATCGGCACCTGGTTCCGGCCCTCCCAGACCCAGTACGCGACCCCGCTCGTCCGGACACTGGCCCAGCGGGCCGGCTACCCGCACGTCCTCTCGTACGACGTGGACTCCCTCGACTTCACCTCGCCCGGCGCCGCGGCCGTCATCCGCACCGTCACCGGGACGATCCAAGGCGGATCGGTGGTGAGCCTGCACTTCGGCTACGCGGACACGGTCGACGCGATGCCCCCCCTCCTCGAAGAACTCGCGCGCCGCAAGCTGCGCGCGGTGACCACCACGGAGCTGCTGACCCAATGACCACCACCCGCCTTCCCCGGAAGGTCACCGTGCTGCTGGCCGGTCTGGTCCTCGCCGCCCTGGCCGGCTGCGGAGCAGCCGGAAAGGGGCCCGCCGAGGCGCTCGGCACCAAGGGCCCGGCCAAGCCCGTCAAGGCCGTGCCGGCCCTCCCGCCCGGCCTGCCCGGCATGCCGCCGCTCCTCGATCCGAACGACGTCTACGCGGCGGACCGGCCGAACAAGCTCTCCCCGGTGGTCAAGGACTTCCCGTCCCGC
This sequence comes from Streptomyces sp. NPDC005533, assembly GCF_042871845.1. Taxonomy (NCBI): domain Bacteria; kingdom Bacillati; phylum Actinomycetota; class Actinomycetes; order Kitasatosporales; family Streptomycetaceae; genus Streptomyces; species Streptomyces sp. NPDC005533. Next base: position 160,095 of record NZ_JBIAJH010000001.1, read on the forward strand.
GTCTACGTGCCGAACACCACCTCCAACACGGTGTCCGTCATCGACCCGGTCACCTACCAGGTGATCGACACCATCCCGGTCGGCGTCCAGCCCCAGCACGTGGTGCCCTCCTGGGACATGAAGACCCTGTGGGTCAACAACAACCGCGGCCACACGCTCACCCCGATCAACCCGGCCACCGGCGAGGCCGGAAAGCCCGTCGAGGTGCACGACCCGTACAACCTGTACTTCACGCCGAACGGCAAGTACGCCATCGTCATGGCCTCGATGGACAAGGAGCTGGTCTTCCGCGATCCGCACACCATGGACCGCGTCAAGACGGTCCCGGTCACCTGCTACGGCGTCAACCACGCGGACTTCTCCGCCGACGGCCGCTACTTCATCGTGAGCTGCGAGTTCTCCGGCGAGCTGCTGAAGGTCGACACCGAGCGGATGGAGGTCATCGGCCAGCAGAAACTGCCGTTCGAGGGCGCCATGCCGCAGGACGTCAAGGTCTCCCCGGACGGGAAGACCTTCTACGTCGCGGACATGATGGCGCACGGCATGTGGGTGCTCAGCGGTGACAAGTTCGAGACGCCCAAGCTGCTGCCCACGGGGAAGGGCTGCCACGGCCTGTACGTGAGCCGCGACTCCAAGGAGATGTACGTCTCCAACCGCGGCGAGGGCACCATCTCGGTCTACAACTTCCCCCAGAACAAGCTCACCAAGAAGTGGACCCTGCCGGACGGCGGCAGCCCCGACATGGGCGGGGTCTCGGCCGACGGCAAGGTGCTGTGGCTGTCGGGCCGCTACAACTCCGAGGTGTACGCGATCGACACCGCGACCGGCAAGCAGCTCGCCCGGATCCCGGTCGGCGGTGGACCGCACGGTCTCGCGGTGTACCCGCAGCCCGGCCGCTACTCGCTCGGCCACACCGGGATCTTCCGGTAGCCGACGCCCCCATCGGCCGAAGGATGTGACGACGGTGCCCCGGGGGCTCCCACAACTCCCGGGACACCGCCGCCGGCCCGTCGGGCCACGGACTACCAGGCGACCGGAAGAAGCTCCGGAAGCCGCTTGATGAAGCCCGTGCGCCAGACGAGGTTCTCGGCGGGCACCGCGAGGCGCAGCCCGCGCAGCCGGCCGATCAGCTCCGGCCGTTGGAGCAGCGCGAGGACCGCGAGGGTCAGGAACGCCGACGTGGAGACCGCGCCCGCGCCGAACAGCGACACGGCGACCGTCGCGAACATGTCGTCGCTCAGGTGGGCCGACTCCGGGTCCGCCTCCTTCAGCCCGGCGAACCTGCCGAGGAGCCCCGTACGCTCCTCGGGGGCCGGCGCGAGCTGGACGCCCAGCCGCTCGGCGAAGTAGCCCACGTCCTTGTACCAGTTGAGGGCCGAGTCGGCGAACGGCTCGCGCGCGGTCATGAAGGCGAAGGCCCAGCCCCGACATCAGCCGGCGCCAGCCCGCGAAGGGGACCCCGAGCACCTGGCAGTGCAGGGCCGCCGAGAAGGGGTCGGCGTACCCCGCCCGGAGGTCGGCCGGGCCTCCCGGCTCTCCCGGTCCTCCCGGTCCTCAAGCTGCTCGACGCTCATCGGCGGTCCCCCCGGTCGGTGCGTGGTCCGTGGCGCTTTCGGATGCGGCGGGCTCGGGCCGTACGACGGCGTACGCCTGGTTGCGGGTCGCGCGCAGGCCCCCGCCGCGTGCGAAGAGGACATCGGTCAGCGGCATCCTGACGTGGTAGGCCGCCACCGAGGACGGCACGTCGAGAATGCTCGGGGTGTCCACGAAGAACGGCAGCTCGGCCGCCAGGTAATCGAAGCAGACCTGCAACTGTTCGTCCGTGATCGATTCACCTTCCGGCACCTTGGACCCGACGAAGTGCAGGGCCATCTCCTTGCAGCCCTTGCGGAATTCGTCATCGGTTTCCAGGAAATGCAGGATCCGACGGTGGAGCAGTTGGTAAACGGGGTTCGACTGGAACTCCGACAAGGCGCGCACGCGGATATCGGCCCGTCCGGGTCCGGACCCCTCCACGCCCTTGAGGATCCGCCGCCGGACCGCCTTGATTTCCTTCGCGGCCCGCTTTTCCGCGTGCTCGCGGGTGTAGCCGAAGGCGGCGAACATCCGGTCCACGTGGAGGTCGGCGTAGACGAAGTCGACCTGGGCGAAGCAGGTCGTGGCCCACTGGGCGAGGCCGGCGACGCGCTCGGAACTGAAGTAGCTGTTTCCGGGGCTCACCCCGATGAGCACGTGGTCGCCGTCTTCCCGGATGTGGCGGCAGGTACGGGTGAAGGGCAGGACTTCGAATGATGCGCCGGCTGTGATCGTCACCTGTGTGAACGCCCTTGTTGCCGCTTGTCCCTGGGAGCCCTGCGCTCCTGGTGTGGCGGCAATGCCGTTACGTTATGCCGTGGCCCCGGAGCGTGACAAGAGCGGGCCGGATTTGTTGGCTGGAATTATCGCTTCCGCATTGTGGAAGGGTAATTGAATTTCTTTCTGTCGTCCGAACGGGACCCGCGGCGGGGCCCGCCCGGCGGGACCGCTACCCTGAGCCGGTCAACAGGCATCAAGAAGGAGTACACCCAGTGGCGGACATCGAGAGCGCACGGACGACGTTCGGCAAGTTCGACGTGAACGGTGACGGCTTCGTCACGGCCGAGGAGTTCAAGGCGGCCATGGCGGCCATGGGCGACCCGTTCGTCACCGCCGCCGTCGCGGACGCCGTGATCGCCGCCAAGGACGAGAACGGCGACGGCCTGCTCAGCTTCGACGAGTTCTGGGCCTCCCTGAACAAGTAGTCCCTCCGCGCCCGCTCCCGCCCCGCGCACCCGGCCCGCCGCCGGCCGGGGCGGGAGCGCGCGTGCGTCCGCGTCAGGCCTCCGGCCCGGACGACATGTCCTCGACCTCCGCGAGGGCCTCCTCCAGCCAGTGCAGCCAGAACGTCTCCAGGGCGATCCCGCCGTGCAGGACGAGCCGGCGCAGCCGGTCCTCGACGGCGTCGCGCTCCGGCGGGAAGTCCTTCTCCTCGATGGCCTCGTACTGCGCCAGCCGGCGCCGGTGCAGGTCCAGATGGCGCCGCAGCTCCGGGCCGAGCCCCTGCGGCCCCACCACGCCCGCCGCGCGGATCCGCAGCAGCAGCGGGTCGCGCATCGGCTTCGGGTCCTGGCTCTCGCGGACCCACCGCGCCAGCTCCGCACTGCCGTCGGGCAGCACCTCGTACTCCTTCTTCTGCCCCCGCACGGGCACCTCGCTGGGCAGCGCCCGGATCAGCCCGGCCTCCTCCAGCCGCCCGAGCTCGCGGTAGATCTGCTGGTGCGTCGCCGACCAGAAGTACCCGATCGACTTGTCGAACCGCCGGGTCAGCTCCAGCCCGGACGAGGGCTTCTCGAGGAGGGCGGTGAGGATGGCGTGCGGGAGGGACATGGCGCCATCCTAGGTTTGCGGCGACCCCCGTTCGGCCGCCGTCGGCTGGCGGACGGTCCCGGCGGTCCACAGGCTGGGGGCGTGTCCGCCGACTTCGAGTACCCAGACCTCACCGCCGTGTACGTGAACTGCACGCTCAAGCGCTCGCCCGAGACCAGCAACACCGAGGGCCTGATCGACAGGAGCCGGGCGGTCATGGAAGCCGCCGGAGCCCGCACCTCGCTCATCCGGGCCGTCGACCACGACATCGCGACCGGCGTCTGGCCGGACATGACCGACCACGGCTGGGAGAGCGACCAGTGGCCGGTCCTCTACAGCCAGATCATGGACGCCGACATCCTCGTGCTCTGCGGCCCCATCTGGCTCGGCGACAACAGCTCCGTCATGAAGCAGGTCATCGAACGGCTCTACGCCTGCTCCTCCCTCCTGAACGAGCAGGGCCAGTACGCCTACTACGGGCGGGTCGGCGGCGCGCTGATCACCGGCAACGAGGACGGGGTCAAGCACTGCGCGATGAACGTCCTCTACAGCCTCCAGCACCTCGGCTACACGATCCCACCGCAGGCCGACGCGGGCTGGATCGGCGAGGCCGGCCCCGGGCCCTCGTACCTCGACCCCGGCTCGGGCGGTCCCGAGAACGACTTCACCAACCGGAACACCACCTTCATGTCCTGGAACCTCATGCACCTGGCCGCCCTGCTCAAGCGCTCCGGCGGCATCCCGGCCCACGGAAACCAGCGCTCGCTCTGGGACGCCGGCTGCCGCTTCGACTTCCCCAACCCCGAGCACCGCTGAGCCCGGTCCCGGTACCGTCCTCGTCGACAAGGCAGGAGGAAGCCGTGGAACAACTGCTGAGAGTCCAGAACTTCACCGTCTCGCGCGACGGATTCGCCGCCGGTGAGCACCAGAGCCTGGAGCGGCCGTTCGGCGACGCCGATCCCGGGGAGATGTTCGCCTGGGCCGGGGCCACGGCGAGCTGGCCCCACCGCACCGACCCCGGAGGCAGCCGGGGCCTCGACGACTACTTCACCCGGGACTTCGCGCACGACATCGGTGCCGAGATCATGGGCCGCAACAAGTTCGGGCCCCAGCGCGGGCCCTGGCCCGACCACGACTGGCGCGGCTGGTGGGGCGACGAGCCCCCGTTCCACACCCCGGTGTTCGTCATGACCCACCACGAGCGGCCGTCGTTCACGCTCTCCGACACCACCTTCCACTTCGTCTCGGCCGACCCGGCCACGGTCCTCGCAGCGGCGCGGGAGGCGGCGGGGGGCAGGGACGTCAGGCTCGGCGGCGGGGCCACCACCATCCGGGAGTTCCTCGACGCGGACCTCGTCGACACGCTGCACGTGGTGGTCGCACCGGTGGAGATCGGGGCCGGGGTACGGCTCTGGGACTCGCCCGAGGAGCTCCTCGACCGGTTCCACCTCGACGTGGTGCCCAGCCCGAGCGGTGTGACGCACCACCTGTTCTGGCGGCGGTGACGGCCCGGGCCGTCACCGCCGCCGGCGCCGACTGCGCTCGTCACCGGGTGACGTGCGAGACGTCCACGACGAAGCGCTCCGGGGAGTGCAGGGTGTAGGCGCGGTAGTACGGCACGGTGTCGAAGGCGGCGCCGAGGGTCACGTACCCCTCGAAGTCGCCGGTCAGGGCGAGGCCCTTGAGCTTGCCGAGGTAGATCTTCTGGAGCTTGGGCCCGTGGTAGACGCTCCCGCCCGCGTCGTCGTGCGCGGCGGCGGGGTGGAAGCGGATCTGGAGGAAGTACGTCCCGGCCAGCGGCACGGGCTTGCCGGACCCGTCGTAGAACAGCTGCGGGACGGGGGTGACGGTCACCTCGGGGACGTACCCCTGCAGGTCGATGACGATCCGGTCGTACGTGGCGTGCCCGCCCCAGCGGGCGTCGACGACGAGCGGGGTCTGGCTCTGGGTGGCGGTGGCGGTGGCGGTGGCGGTGGTAGGGGCGGTGGCGGTGGACGTGGCGGCCGAGGCAGGTGCGGCGAAGGAGAGGCAGGCGGCGAGCAGAGCGCCGGAGGCCAGGGCCACGATCTGCCGGAGACGTGCGTGGATCATGACGTCCCCTCGATTCCTGAGAGACGGGGACTGGTGGCACAGCTGAGGACGCCACGAGCGGATCCCGCGGTTCCCGTCCTCGTGCCCGCACTCGTCCCCGTCCCGGTCCGGCCGGGCGTCGGCGTCGCCGGCGGACGGAGAAGGGGCCCGGCGCACGCGCCGGGCCCCTTCCGTCAGCCGTCAGCCGTCAGCCGTCGGTGATCAGCACTCGATGACGTTGACCGCGAGGCCGCCGCGGGCGGTCTCCTTGTACTTGACCTTCATGTCGGCGCCCGTCTCCTTCATGGTCTTGATGACCTTGTCGAGGGAGACCTTGTGGGTGCCGTCGCCGCGCATCGCCATCTTGGCGGCGGTGACGGCCTTGACCGCGGCCATGCCGTTGCGCTCGATGCAGGGGATCTGCACCAGACCGCCGACCGGGTCGCAGGTCAGGCCGAGGTTGTGCTCCATGCCGATCTCGGCCGCGTTCTCGACCTGCTCCGGGGTGCCGCCGAGGACCTCGGCCAGCGCGCCGGCCGCCATCGAGCAGGCCGAGCCCACCTCGCCCTGGCAGCCGACCTCGGCGCCGGAGATCGAGGCGTTCTCCTTGAACAGCAGGCCGATCGCGCCGGCCGCCAGCAGGAAGCGGACCACGCCGTCCTCGTCGGCGCCGGGCACGAAGTTCACGTAGTAGTGCAGGACCGCCGGGATGATGCCCGCGGCGCCGTTCGTCGGGGCGGTGACCACCCGGCCGCCGGCGGCGTTCTCCTCGTTCACGGCCATCGCGTAGAGGGTGATCCACTCCATCGACAGCGCCAGCGGGTCGCCCTCGGAGCGGAGCTTGCGGGCGGTGTTCGCGGCCCGGCGCCGGACCTTCAGACCGCCCGGCAGGATGCCCTCGCGGGACATGCCGCGCGAGACGCAGGACTGCATGACGCGCCAGATCTCCAGGAGGCCCTCGCGGATCTCCTCCTCCGTGCGCCAGGCCTTCTCGTTCTCCAGCATCATCGCCGAGATCGACAGGCCGCTCTCCCGGGCCATGCGCAGCATCTCGTCACCGGAGCGGAAGGGGTACTTCAGCACGGTGTCGTCGAGCTTGATCCGGTCCTCGCCGACCGCGTCCTCGTCCACGACGAAGCCGCCGCCGACCGAGTAGTAGGTCTTCTCCAGCAGCGGGGCGCCGGCGGCGTCGTACGCGAAGAGGGTCATCCCGTTCGCGTGGTACGGCAGGGAGCGCCGGCGGTGGAGGATCAGCTGGTTCGGCTCGTCGAAGTCGATCTCGTGGACGTCGCCTATCTCCGCGCCCATCAGCCGCAGCCGGCCGCTCTTGCGGATGCGCTCGACCTCGTCGTCCGCCGTCTCGACGTTCACCGTGCGGGGCGAGTGCCCCTCCAGGCCCAGCAGCACCGCCTTGGGGGTGCCGTGTCCGTGGCCGGTCGCGCCGAGGGAGCCGAAGAGCTCGGCCCGCACGGCGGCGGTCTGGGCGAGCACGCCGTCCTTCTTCAGCCGCGTCACGAACATGCGGGCGGCCCGCATCGGACCGACGGTGTGCGAGCTGGACGGACCGATGCCGATCGAGAAGAGATCGAAAACGGAAATGGCCACGTTGGCGGTCTCCCGGGTCATCCCCGCGGTGGCGGGGAACGGACCGTCCAGTCGCGCTCGCAGCGTAGCGAGGCGGCCGACGGAGGGGCGGACTTTGCAGGGATTGCGGGCAAAGATCACCTCGTGGGCGCCCTTGCCCGGTTCATCAGCGTACGTCAGTTCGTGCGGGGCCCGGTGACGCCGACCTGTACGGCGGCTTTCGCGGCCCCGACGTCGAGGACCGCACCCCGGACCACGGGAAAGGCCCGGCCTGTGCGAGACGAGGCCGGGCCTTCCCAAGCCGTTGCCTAGAGCGACGGGTACAGCGGGAACTTCGCGGCGAGCGCGGAGACGCGCGCCTTCAGGGCCTCGGCGTCGTACGTCGGCTTCAGCGCCTGCGCGATGATCTCGGCGACCTCGGTGAAGGCCTCGGCGTCGAAACCGCGGGTGGCCAGCGCCGGCGTACCGATCCGCAGACCCGAGGTGACCATCGGCGGCCGCGGGTCGTTCGGGATGGCGTTGCGGTTGACCGTGATGCCGACCTCGTGGAGGCGGTCCTCGGCCTGCTGGCCGTCCAGCTCGGAGTTGCGCAGGTCGACCAGGACCAGGTGCACGTCGGTGCCACCGGTGAGGACGTCCACGCCCACGGCCTTGACGTCGTCCTGGACCAGGCGGGCGGCGAGGATCTTCGCACCCTCCAGGGTGCGCTCCTGGCGCTCCTTGAACTCCGGCGAGGCCGCGACCTTGAAGGAGACGGCCTTGGCTGCGATCACGTGCTCCAGCGGGCCGCCCTGCTGACCGGGGAAGACCGCGGAGTTGATCTTCTTGGCCAGTTCCTGCGTCGACAGGATGACACCGCCGCGCGGACCGCCGAGGGTCTTGTGCGTGGTGGTGGTGACCACGTGGGCGTGCGGCACCGGGTTCGGGTGCAGACCCGCGGCGACCAGGCCGGCGAAGTGCGCCATGTCGACCATCAGGTACGCGCCGACCTCGTCCGCGATGCGGCGGAAGGCGGCGAAGTCCAGCTGGCGCGGGTACGCGGACCAGCCGGCGACGATCAGCTGCGGCTTGGACTCCTTGGCCAGGCGCTCGACCTCGGCCATGTCCACCTCGCCGGTCTCGTCGACGTGGTACGGGACCACGTTGTAGAGCTTGCCGGAGAAGTTGATCTTCATGCCGTGGGTCAGGTGACCGCCGTGGGCCAGGTTCAGGCCCATGATCGTGTCGCCCGGCTTCAGCAGCGCGAACATCGCGGCGGCGTTCGCCTGCGCACCCGAGTGCGGCTGGACGTTCGCGGCCTCGGCGCCGAACAGCGCCTTGATGCGGTCGATCGCGATCTGCTCGACCACGTCGACGTGCTCGCAGCCGCCGTAGTACCGGCGGCCCGGGTAGCCCTCGGCGTACTTGTTGGTCAGGACCGAACCCTGGGCCTCCATGACGGCGACCGGAGCGAAGTTCTCCGACGCGATCATTTCCAGGGTGGACTGCTGGCGCACGAGCTCGGCGTCGACGGCGGCGGCGACGTCCGGGTCGAGCTCGTGAAGAGGGGTGTTCAGTACAGACATCAGGGTCCCCTGGGGTCAGTTACCGGCGGTGAGCTTGGCGTACTCCTCGAAGGACAGCGTGTCCTTCGGCTCCTCCGAGAGGCGCACCTTGAAGAGCCAGCCGCCCTCGAACGGGGCGGTGTTCACGAGCGCCGGGTCGTCCACGACGTCCTGGTTGAACTCGACGATCTCACCGGTGACGGGGGAGTACAGGTCGCTGACCGACTTCGTCGACTCCAGCTCGCCACAGGTCTCGCCCTCGGTCACGCTCTCGCCGACCTCGGGGAGCTGGGCGTAGACGACGTCACCGAGCGCGTTGGCCGCGAACTCCGTGATGCCGACCGTCGCGACGCCGTCGACGGCGTCCGACAGCCACTCGTGCTCCTTGGTGTAACGCAGATTCTCGGGGGTGCTCATGGCCTGATTCTCCTGGATGCGGGGGAGTGGATACGAACGGTGGTCTCGGGTACCGAGACACTGCCGGACGGGGATCCCGTACGGCTCGTGCACGGCTCGGCCGTGTGCGGAGCTACTTCTGCCGCTTGTAGAACGGCAGCGCCACGACCTCGTACGGCTCATGCGTACCGCGAATGTCGACGCCGACGCCGGAGGTGCCGGGCGCGGCGTGCGCCGCGTCCACGTACGCCATCGCGATCGGCTTGCCCAGCGTCGGGGACGGGGCGCCGGAGGTGACCTCGCCGATGACCTGGCCGTCGGCGACGACCGGGAAGCCGGCGCGCGGGACGCGGCGGCCCTCGGCGACCAGACCGACCAGCTTGCGCGGCGGGTTCGTGGCGGCGCGCTCGGCGGCGGCCTCCAGCGCGGCGCGGCCGACGAAGTCCCCCTCCTTCTCGAACTTCACGACCCGGCCCAGCCCCGCGTCGAACGGGGTGAGGGAGGTGGTCAGCTCGTGCCCGTACAGCGGCATGCCCGCTTCCAGGCGCAGGGTGTCGCGGCAGGACAGGCCGGCCGGCACCAGGCCGACGCCCTCGCCGGCCTTGGTCAGGGCCTCCCACAGCTGTACGGCGTGCTCGGGAGCGACGAACAGCTCGAAGCCGTCCTCGCCGGTGTAGCCCGTACGCGCGATCAGCGCGGGCACGCCCGCGACGGTGCCCGGCAGACCGGCGTAGTACTTGAGGCCGTCCAGGTCGGCGTCCGTCAGGGAGGCCAGGATGCCGGGGGACTCCGGGCCCTGCACCGCGAGCAGCGCGTACGCGTCGCGGTCGTCGCGGACCTCGGTATCGAAGCCGGCGGCACGCTCGGTCAGGGCGTCGAGGACGACCTGGGCGTTGGAGGCGTTGGCGACGACCATGAACTCGGTCTCGCCGAGGCGGTAGACGATCAGGTCGTCGACGATCCCGCCGTCCTCCTGACAGATGTGCGTGTAGCGGGCGCGGCCGACGCCGACGGTGGAGATGTTGCCGACCAGCGCGTAGTCCAGCGCCTTGACGGCCTCCGGGCCGGTCAGCGTGATCTCGCCCATGTGGGACAGGTCGAAGAGGCCGGCCTTGGTGCGCACGGCGTTGTGCTCGTCGCGCTCGCTGGCGTACCGCAGCGGCATGTCCCAGCCCGCGAAGTCGGTCATGGTCGCACCGAGCGAGCGGTGCAGCGCATCGAGGGCGGTCAGACGGGGGGCAGTGCTCATGGGTGTGGCTCCCGAGTCCCAGGGCATGACATGACGAGGAGGGTCCTCCCCATCTGTCATCGGAACCTGAGAGGTTCGCCGAGAGTTCCTCGGCTTGCACCTTGGGTGGAGCTGTCGAGCAGCTCGCTTTTCAGATCTGCCTCATCCACGCGGTACGGGGCCTGAGAGATTCAAGGGAGGATCTTGCTCCTTCGGCGCCCGCGCACGGCCTTGCGGCGTGCCGGGACTCTCCCGCGCGGATTCAAGCGGCCGGTATGCAGTTGGTCCAGATGGCGCACATCATTGCACGCCATGCCCGTGATCGGGCGGAGGGGTCCGAAAGTTCGTACGGTACCCCGAGCGGGCGGCCCGGAACCGGGGATGCCGGATTACCGTCTCTTTACACTCAGTGGGCAAGGGTCCTGTGGCCCGATTCGGGGGAGGCGAACACTGTGCGGAGATTCGGAGCGGTGACGACGACGGGAACCGTGGACGCGGTGCCGGCGCAGCGCGGGGCGCGCGGACGGGACCGCGAGCGCGAGCGTCCGGCGGACACCCGCACCGGCTCCGTACGCGACCTGCGCGGACCCGGGGTGCGCGGCCCGCAGCGGCTCGCCTTCGCGGGCGGGGACATCGTCGTGGTGTCCGGCCTGCCCGGCGGCGGCAAGAGCACCCTGATCAAGCGGGCGGCGGCCGACGGCGGCGCCGTCGACTCCCAGGACACCCGGGAGCGCTGGGAACGGCGGATGCCGGCGGCCCTGCCGTACGCCGCGTACCGGCCGCTGGTGCGCGCCGCGCACTACTGGGGGCTGTGGCGGCTCCTGCGCTCCGGTACCTCCGTGGTCGTCCACGACTGCGGTACGCAGAGCTGGGTGCGCGGGCTGCTCGGCGCGGCCGCGCGGCGCCGGGGGCGGGCGCTGCACCTGCTCCTCCTCGACAGCAGCCCCGCGGAGGCCCTCTCCGGGCAGGCCGCGCGGGGGCGGCGGGTCTCGGCCTACGCCTTCGCCCGCCACCGGGGCGCGGTGGGCCGCCTCCTGCGCGAGGCCGAGGCGGGCCGTCCCCCGCGGGGCTGCGCCTCCGTCACCCTGCTGGACCGCCGCTCGGCTGCCGCGGTGACGGGCATCGCCTTCCACGGCTGAGCCCGGACTCCGTCCCGGGCCCCACGCCCCGACCGCGGGCCAGGCCGAATCCCGGCCCCGGCGGTGGGGCGGCGCGCGGGGCCGGTACCCTGCGGGGCGACACGCGGCGGGATCACGGAGGCACGGGACATGCAGGGCAGCGGCTGGCCGGGGAATGAGCTGGAGCACGTGCTCGGGGCGGCGCTCGGGCAGCCGGACGCCGGCGGGCGGATCCTGGAGGTGCTCGGGCGCAGCCAGGTATGGGTGCCCCTGCCCGGTGGCGGCGGCCCGGACTCGGCCGACCTCACCCTGCCCACGATGGACATCGACGGCGCGGCCTACGTCCCCGTCTACAGCTCCGAGGCCCAGTTCCTCGCGTGCGTCGGCCCCGGCATGGACTTCGCCGTGGCCCCGGCCGTGGAGTTCGCCCGCGGCCTGCCCCCGCAGCTCGGCATCGCGGTCAATCCCGAGGGCGCCGTCGGCGTCCCGCTCCCCCCGCCCGCCGTGGCGGAGCTCTGCCGCACCGGCCGGACCCCCCTCGACGGCCCCTCCACCGGCGGCCGCGTCCGGCTCTACGAGCCCGACTGGCAGGAGGACCCGGTGGACTTCCTGGCCGCCGCGGCCGAGGAGTTCCGGGCCACCGGAGTGGTCGCGGCCGCGCACCGCTGCCTGGCCAGCGTCGAGGGCGGTGCGCCGGAGCTGTTCATCGGTGTCCGCCTGCTGGGATGGGAACCCGAGATGCGCGAGGCCCCGATGGAGGCCCTCGGACGGGCGCTGACGCGCGTCCCGCCGCCGTGGCCCGTGCAGTTGATCCTGCTGGACGCCGCCCAGGACCCGGTCACGGACTGGATTCGTGAGCGCGTACGCCCCTTCTACCTCCCGTAGGGCCGCTTAAGCTGAGGGGCACGCGTGGACGACGGGCGGACGAAGAGGGGTACCGGGTGAGTGCGTCAGGCACGGCCGCGGCCGGGCAGGTCGAGCACATGATGCGCCAGGTGACCCCCGGGCGCTATGAGAGTTACGAGTCGCTCCTGCACGCCCTGGCCGAGGGGCGGCTCTGGATGCTGCTCTGGCAGGGCCAGCCGGGCTCCCCGGACGCCCAGTACGGCGGCATGGAGGTCGACGGCCTCGGGTACGCGCCCTGCGTCACCTCCCCGCAGGAGCTGGCCGCCAGCGGCTGGAACCGGGGCTTCGAGGTGGTCACCGGGCGGGACATCGCCCGCGCCCTGTACCCGGACCGCTGGGGCCTGTGGCTCAACCCGCACGCTCCGGGCGGCGGCCTCGGCGTTCCCTGGGCCGACCTGCGCCGCATCGCCACCGGCCTGGACCGGATGCCGGCCGGCCCGCTGCGGCTCTCCGAGCCGTCGATCGAGCTCCCGCAGTTCTACGGGCTGCTGACCCAGCACGCCCACCGCACGCCCGCCGTCCGGTCGCTGCGCCGCGCCTGGGTGCAGCCCGCGCTCGGGTCCCCGTACCTCGCGGTCGGTCTCGACCTGTACGACGCCTCCGCGCCCGCGCTGGAATCCGTACGGGAGATGATGCGCCAGTCCGTCGGGGTGGTCCCCGAGGGCGTCCCGGTGTGCACGGTCGCGCTGGCGGACGAACACGACCCGGTGGCGATGTGGCTGCGCGCGCAGACCCGCCCCTTCTACGACCGCGAGGGCCAGGCCCCGGCGTACTGATCCGTCCCTCCGCATATCGAGACATCCCCCACGAAGGCCGCACCCCACCCATGGGTGCGGCCTTCCGCATATCCACGGAATAAACCCAAGATCCATGTCCGAAAGGGCAGTTGGGACGGATGTCCGTTCCGCGCCGAACATGAGGTCTTGAACCGCTGAGGCGGGTGCGCCGTTCGGATAACGGAAGTCGACTCGTCACATCACGGTTGCGCATCACATCACCGTCGGGTCTGGCGGGTGATCGAGAGACCGTTGAAGACTCCCCCCACTGAGAGGGCCCAACCAGCGGGTGCCCACTCTTCATCCGCATTTCGCGACCGGTTCCGTAGCGCCGGACCGCCGACGACCAGCGACAACCGCGACACGATGTGAACCAAGCCGTCACAGCGGCTGGCAGGGGCCGGCCACCAGCCGGCCGAGAGGGGTCCCCACCACGATGACGGCACCTACCGAGACCAGCGGGCCCGCGGGGCTCCAGCCCGGCGCCAGCCCGGACGGGGCGAAGCAAGGGGCGATTGAGGGTCGTTCGCTCGGCCGGATCGCCTGGACCCGCCTCAAGCGGGACAAGGTCGCGATGGCCGGCGGGATCGTCGTCCTCTTCCTGGTCGTGCTGGCCGTTCTCTCGCAGCCGATCCAGGCGGTCTTCGGCCTCGATCCCGACGCCCTCCACCAGGACCTGATCGACCCGTCGCTCGCGACTCCCGTCGGCTCCTTCGGCGGCATCAGCTGGTCCCACCCGCTGGGCGTGGAGCCGAAGTTCGGCCGTGACATCGCCACCCGCATCCTGGAGGGCTCCTGGGTGTCGCTGCTCGTGGCCTTCGGTTCGACCCTGCTGTCCGTGGTCATCGGCTCGGTGCTGGGCGTCGTCGCCGGCTACTACGGCGGCTGGGCCGACACCGTCATCAGCCGGATGATGGACACCTTCCTCGCCTTCCCGCTGCTGCTGTTCGCGATCTCCATCTCGGCCGCGCTGCAGGGCGGCGCCTTCGGACTGGAGGGGCTGCCGCTCCACATCAGCGTGCTGGTGTTCGTGATCGGCTTCTTCGGCTGGCCGTACATCGGACGCATCGTGCGCGGCCAGACGCTGTCGCTGCGCGAACGGGAGTTCGTCGACGCGGCGCGCTCCCTGGGAGCGCGGGGCCCGTTCATCGTCTTCAGGGAGCTGCTTCCGAACCTGGTGGCGCCGATCCTCGTCTACGCGACCCTGCTGATCCCCACCAACATCCTTTTCGAGGCGTCCCTGAGCTTCCTGGGCGTCGGTATCCAGCCCCCGCAGGCTTCCTGGGGCGGAATGCTGAGCGAGGCCGTCAGGTACTACAAGGTCGACCCGATGTACATGGTCGTGCCGGGCCTGGCGATCTTCATCACCGTGCTCGCCTTCAACCTGCTCGGCGACGGTCTGCGGGACGCCCTGGACCCCAAGAGCCGCCGCTGAACCGTTTCCTCGGGCGCGGCCGGGCCACCGCCCACCCCATCACCACTCCACTCTGAATCAGGGGGCTTAACTCCACCATGAAAAGCAGGTCGAGATCAGCTGCGGTGCTCGTGGCCGCCATCAGCATCGCCATGGGCGCCTCCGCGTGCAGCGGCGGGGACAAGACGGGTGAGGGCGACGGCAAGGCCGCCGCTGCCAACGCCGCCGTCACGGGTGTCGTCAACACCTCGGACAAGAAGGGTGGGACGCTCGTCTACGAGGCGTCCGACACGCCCGACTCCTTCGACCCGGGCAACACGTACTACGGCTTCGTCTTCAACTTCAGCCGTCTGTACGCGCGTCCGCTGACCACCTTCGCCCCCGCGCCGGGCGCCGAGGGCAACAAGGTCGTGCCGGACCTCGCCGAGTCCCTGGGCGTCGCGAGCGACGGCGGCGCCACCTGGACGTACAAGCTCCGCAAGGGCGTGAAGTACAGCGACGGCACCGAGGTCACCTCGAAGGACGTCAAGTACGGCGTCGAGCGGAGCAACTTCGCCCGTGACGTCCACTCCAACGGCCCGAGCTACCTGGCCCAGTACCTCAAGGACAACGAGCCGAAGTACGAAGGCCCGTACAAGGACAAGAGCGACGAGGGTCTGAAGTCCATCGAGACCCCGGACGACCACACCATCGTCTTCAAGCTCAAGCAGCCCTTCGCGGAGTTCGACTACCTGCTGGCCAACCCGCAGTCGGCCCCGGTGCCGAAGGCCAAGGACGACGGCGCGGACTACGTCAAGCACATCATGTCCTCCGGCTCGTACATGTTCGAGAGCTACGAGCAGGACAAGCAGGCCGTCCTGGTCCGCAACCCCAACTGGGACGCCGGCAACGACCCGCTCCGCAAGCAGCTGCCGGACAAGATCGTCGTCAAGCTGAAGGTCAACCAGGAGACGATCGACTCCAACCTGAAGGCCGGCAACTCCCACATCGACATCGTGGGCAACGGCGTCGCCCAGCAGACCCAGTCGGAGCTGCTGAGCTCGAAGGACCCGAACACCGACAACGCGCAGGGCGGTCGCCTGGTCTACATGGCGATCAACACCAAGGTGGCGCCCTTCGACAAGGTCGAGTGCCGCAAGGCCGTCCAGTACGCGGTGGACAAGGTCTCGGTGCAGACCGCGTTCGGCGGACCGGTCCGCGGCGCCATCGCCAGCACGGTGCTGCCGACGGACATCCCGGGCCACGTGGACTTCGACACGTACAAGACCCCGGACAACAAGGGTGACGAGGCCAAGTCCAAGGAGCTGCTGACCGCCTGCGGCCAGCCCAACGGCTTCGAGACCATCATCACGGCCCGCAACGACCGTGCCGGTGAGGTCGACATGGCCACCGCCATCCAGGCCTCGCTGAAGAAGGTCGGGATCACCGTCAAGATCCAGCAGTACCCGGCCGGCAAGTACTTCAGTGACTACGCGGGCGTCCCCAAGTTCACCGAGGACAACAAGATCGGCCTCATGATGATGCAGTGGGGTGCCGACTGGCCGACCGGCTTCGGTTTCCTCCAGCAGGTCGTCCACGGTGACGCGATCGGCAAGACGGGCAACACCAACCTGTCGCAGCTGAACAACCCCGAGATCAACAAGATGCTCAACGACAACATCGCCAACACCGACCCCGCCGCGCGGGAGAAGGTCTACGGCGACATCGACAAGAAGGTCATGGACGAGGCGGTCATCGTGCCGCTGACCTACTTCAAGGTGCTGCACTACCGCTCGCCGAAGATCACCAACGCGGTGTCGAACCCGGCCTGGAGCGGCCAGTACGACTACCTCAACGTCGGCCTCAAGTAAGTCCGAACCCCGTAAGGCCCGACCCTTCAGCCCGATCTGCCAGAACCGTGGAAGGCAGGTGAAGGCAGCAGTGCACGCCGGCTCGTGCGGCTCCCCCGACCGGGGGGCCGTACGGGCCGGCGGACGCCGAAGCCGACCCTCGTGTTTGTGTACATCGTCCGGCGGATGATCGCCGCGGTGGCCCTGCTGCTCGTCGTCAGCGCGATCACCTTTGCGATTTTCTTCCTGCTGCCCAGGCTGGCCGGCGGAACCGTCGACTCGCTTGCCACCCAGTACATCGGCAAGAACCCGTCACCGGAGTCGATCGCCGCGGTCAAGCAGAACCTCGGCCTCGACCAGCCCCTGCACCACCAGTTCTGGGAGTTCCTGAAGGGGATATTCGTCGGCCGCGAGTTCAACTTCGGCCCGCAGCCCTCCCAGTGCCACGCGCCCTGCCTCGGCTACTCCTTCAAGGACCACGTCGAGGTCTGGCCCCAGATGCTGGAGCGCCTGCCCGTCACGGCCTCCCTCGCCTTCGGCGCGGCCTTCGTCTGGCTGGTCACCGGTGTGACCACCGGCGTCGTCTCCGCCCTGCGCCCCGGGTCGCTCTTCGACCGCGTGGCCATGGGCGTGGCGCTGGCCGGCGTCTCGCTGCCCATGTTCTTCACCGGCGTCCTGTCGCTGGCGCTGTTCGTCTTCAACTGGCCGATCTTCACCAACGTGTACGTCGACTTCTCCGACGACCCGGCCGGCTGGTTCCAGGCGCTCGTCCTGCCCTGGTGCACCCTCGCCTTCCTCTACTCGGCGCTCTACGCCCGCCTCACCCGGGCCGGGATGCTGGAGACGATGAGCGAGGACTACATCCGGACGGCCCGCGCCAAGGGCCTGCGGGAGCGCGTGGTGGTGACCCGGCACGGACTCAGGTCCGCGCTGACGCCGATCATCACCATCTTCGGCATGGACTTCGGACTCCTCCTCGGCGGCGCCATCGTCACCGAGACCGTCTTCTCGTACCACGGGGTCGGCGAGTACGCCTACCAGGCGATCGCGGTCAACGACCTTCCGAAGATCCTCGGCGTGACCCTGTTCGCCGCGTTCTTCATCGTGTTGTGCAACCTGCTGGTCGACCTCGTCTACGCCATCATCGACCCGAGGGTGAGGCTGTCGTGACCGACCCGACGAAGCCCGTCAGCGGTGCCGGCCAGGGCACCGAAACCAGCACCGGCACCGAAACCGCCACCGGTACCGCCACCGCAGCGGCATCCGGCGCGCCCGGGGCCTTCCTCGACGTCCGCGACCTGCGGGTCCACTTCCCCACGGACGACGGCCTGGTGAAATCGGTCGACGGCCTCTCCTTCCAGCTGGAGAAGGGCAAGACCCTCGGCATCGTGGGCGAGTCGGGCTCCGGCAAGTCCGTCACCTCGCTGGCCCTCATGGGACTGCACCGCGTCGGCAACGGCGGCCGCTCCAGCGCCTCCCTCTCGGGCGAGGTCTGGCTGGACGGCAAGGAGCTGCTCTCCGCCCACCCGGAGGAGGTGCGCAAGCTGCGCGGCCGTGAGATGGCGATGATCTTCCAGGACCCGCTCAGCGCGATGCACCCCTACTACACCATCGGTTCCCAGATCGTGGAGGCCTACCGGGTCCACCACGACGTGAACAAGAAGGTGGCGCGCGCCCGGGCCGTCGAGATGCTGGACCGCGTCGGCATCCCCGAGCCCGACAAGCGGGTGGACAACTACCCGCACGAGTTCTCGGGCGGCATGCGCCAGCGCGCCATGATCGCGATGGCGCTGGTGAACAACCCCGAGCTGCTCATCGCGGACGAGCCGACGACCGCCCTCGACGTCACCGTCCAGGCGCAGATCCTCGACCTCATCCGGGACCTGCAGAAGGAGTTCGGCTCCGCGGTCATCATGATCACCCACGACCTCGGAGTGGTCGCCGAGATGGCCGACGACATCCTCGTGATGTACGGCGGCCGGTGCGTGGAGCGCGGTTCCGCCGAGAAGGTCTTCTACGAACCCCGCCACCCGTACACCTGGGGCCTGCTCGGTTCGATGCCCCGCATCGACCGCGACCAGACCGAGCGGCTCATCCCGGTCAAGGGCTCGCCGCCCAGCCTCATCAACATCCCCAGCGGCTGTGCCTTCAATCCGCGTTGCCCGTACGCCGACGTGCCCAAGGACGGGATCACCCGCACCCTGCGGCCCGAGCTGACCGAGGACGGGCACAAGCACTGGTCCGCCTGCCACATGTCGACGGAACAGCGGACCCGGATCTGGACCGAAGAGATTGCGCCGAAGCTGTGACCGAGGACATGAAGAAGACGGACGCCCCCGGTGTCCCCGCGCAGCGGGCGGAGGAGCCCGGGCCGCTGCTCAAGGTGTCCGGGCTGACCAAGCACTTCCCCATCCACAAGGGGCTGCTGCGCCGGCAGTCCGGCGCGGTCCAGGCCGTCGACGGCCTCGACTTCGAGGTGCGGCGCGGTGAGACCCTCGGGGTCGTGGGCGAGTCCGGTTGCGGCAAGTCCACCATGGGCCGGCTGATCACCCGGCTGCTGGAGCCCACGGGCGGGACCATCGAGTTCGAGGGCAAGGACATCACCCACCTCGGGCCCTCGGCCATGCGGCCGCTGCGCCGCGACATCCAGATGATCTTCCAGGACCCGTACGGCTCGCTGAACCCGCGCCACACGGTCGGCACGATCGTCAGCGCCCCCTTCAAGTTGCAGGGCGTGCAGCCGGAGGGCGGGCTCAAGGCGGAGGTCCAGCGGCTGCTGTCGCTGGTGGGCCTCAACCCGGAGCACTACAACCGCTACCCGCACGAGTTCTCCGGCGGCCAGCGCCAGCGCATCGGCATCGCCCGCGCCCTGGCCCTGAACCCGAAGCTGGTCGTCGCGGACGAGCCGGTCTCGGCGCTGGACGTGTCGATCCAGGCCCAGGTGGTCAACCTGCTGGACGACCTCCAGGAGGAGCTCGGCCTCACCTACGTGATCATCGCGCACGACCTGTCGGTCATCCGGCACGTGTCCGACCGCATCGCCGTGATGTACCTCGGCAAGCTCGTGGAACTGGCCGACCGGACCGCGCTCTACGAGAGCCCGATGCACCCGTACACCAAGGCGCTGCTGTCGGCCGTACCGGTGCCCGACCCGCGCCGCCGCGGCGCGAAGAGCGGGCGCATCCTGCTCAAGGGCGACGTGCCCTCGCCGATCTCGCCGCCGAGCGGGTGCCGCTTCCACACGCGGTGCTGGAAGGCCACGCAGATCTGCACGACGCAGGAACCGCCGCTGCTGACGCTGAAGACGGGCCACCAGGTGGCCTGTCACCACCCGGAGAACGCCCCCGACCAGGCCCCGGGCGACAAGCCCCTGCCCGGCGCGGCGGACGCGGTGGTCAAGACGACGGAGTAGCCGGGCCGGCGGGGCCGGACGACCCGGCCCCGCCGGCGTGCGAGCGCAGTCAGTGCGGGGCGGAGCACCGGGTCTCCCGGCCGGACCGCCCCTGCGGCCCGCACCCGGCCCCCGCCCGTCACCCCGGCGGGGGGCGAGGGGCGACAATGAGCCGGTGCTCCACGATCTCTTCCCGCCCGGGGTCCAGCATGCGCTGGACCTCGCCGGCATCTTCGTCTTCGCCACCGCCGGCGCCCTGCTCGCCGTCCGCAAGAACTTCGACGTCTTCGGCATCGCCGTCCTCGCCCTGGTCACGGCCCTCGGCGGTGGTCTCTTCCGTGACCTCGTCATCGGCGCGGTGCCGCCCGCCGCCTTCGGCGAGCTCAGTTTCTTCGTCACGCCGCTGATCGCGGCCGCGCTGGTCTTCTTCCTGCACCCCGAGGTCCAGCGGATCAACCGGGCCATCAACGTGTTCGACGCCGCCGGCCTCGCGCTGTTCTGCGTGACGGGCACGACCAAGGCCTACGAGTACGGCCTCGGCCTCACCGCGTCCGCCGCGCTCGGCCTGGCGACCGCCGTCGGCGGGGGCGTCCTGCGCGACGTCCTCGTCAACGAGGTGCCCTCGCTGCTGCGCGACCGCGAGATGTACGCCGTGCCCGCCACCGTCGGCGCCGCCATGGTCGCCGTCTTCATCGCCCTGGACTCGCTCAACGCGGTCACCACCGGCCTGGCGATCGTCACCACGTTCGTCCTGCGGCTCCTCGCCATGCGCTACCACTGGCGGGCCCCGCTGGCCTGGAACCGGCGCTCTTCGGTGGCCGAAGAGCCGTAACCAGAGAAAGCTACCGCTTAGTAGCTACCCGGTGTACCGTCGTTTTCATGTCACACGCAGCTGCCAAGGCATCCATCGGCGACAGTGAGTTCGACCGCGACACCAGCATCACCGCACGCGCGGACGAGCCCGGGGTGTACGACGCGGAACTCTCCGCCGGGTGGACGATCATCGCCGCCGTCAACGGCGGCTACCTGCTGGCCCTGGTCGGCCGGGCCCTCTCCGCGGCCCTCCCGCACCCGGACCCCTTCACCGTCTCCGCGCACTACCTGACCTCCTCCGTGCCCGGCCCCGCCGTGATCCGCACGCAGGTGGTCCGCGTCGGCCGCACCCTCTCCACCGGACAGGCCTCGCTGTTCCAGTTCGACGAGAGCGGCGCCGAGGTCGAACGCATCCGCGTCCTCGCCTCCTACGGCGACCTCGCGGCCCTCCCGGACGACGTCCGCACGGTCGCCGAGCCGCCCGTCATGCCCGCCTACGAGGACTGCATCGGCCCCGAGGCCGGCCCGGCCCCGATCCCCGGCAGCTCCGCCATCGTGGACCGGCTCCGGCTCCGGCTGGACCCGGCGACCGCGGGCTGGGCCGTCGGCGCCCCCTCGGGCAAGGGCGAGATGCGGGCGTGGTTCGAGCTGGCCGACGGCCGCGACGCCGACCCGCTGTCCATGCTCCTCGCGGTGGACGCGCTGCCGCCCACCGCCTTCGACCTCGGCCTGGTGGCCTGGACCCCGACCGTGGAACTCACCACGCACGTCCGCCGCCGTCCGGCCCCCGGCCCGCTGCGGGTCGCCATCACCACCCGCAACCTGGCCGGCGGCTTCCTGGAGGAGGACGCCGAGGTCTGGGACTCGACGGACCACCTGGTCGCCCAGTCCCGCCAACTGGCCCGCGCGCTCCGTTCCTGAACACGCCGCTCGCGCCCCTCGCACCGCTCGGCCCCGGCGGCCTCCCGGTCACCTCCGGCCCCGCCGGCGTCCGCGCCGCGGGGCCCGGGGCGCAGCCGCGGGAGACGGCGGGGGTCCCGCCGGGCGGACCGGCACCGGCGGGCTCGTAGAATCGGGGGATCATGGCCTACCTCGACCACGCCGCCACCACCCCGATGCTGCCGGAGGCCGCCGCGGCGATGACCGCGCAGTTCGCCGCCACGGGGAACGCGTCCTCCCTCCACGCCGCCGGCCGCCGGGCCCGCCGCACCGTCGAGGAGGCCCGCGAGGCCTTCGCCGAGGCGGTCGGCGCCCGCCCCAGCGAGGTGGTCTTCACCGCCGGCGGCACCGAGGCCGACAACCTCGCCGTCAAGGGCCTCTACTGGGCCCGGCGCGACGCCGACCCGGGCCGGACCCGGGTCCTGGCCAGCCCCGTCGAGCACCACGCCGTGCTCGACGCCGTCCACTGGCTCGCCGAACACGAGGGCGCCCGCGTCGAGTACCTGCCCGTGGACCGCTACGGCCGCGTGCACCCCGACGCCTTCCGGGAAGCCGTCGAGCGCGACCCCGACGACGTGGCCCTGGCCACCGTCATGTGGGCCAACAACGAGATCGGCACCGTCATGCCGGTCCGCGAACTGGCCGCCGTCGCCCGCGAGCACGGGATCCCGCTGCACTCCGACGCCGTCCAGGCCTTCGGGCAGCTCGACGTCCGCTTCGCCGACAGCGACCTCGCCGCGATGACCGTCAGCGGCCACAAGGTCGGCGGCCCCTACGGCATCGGCGCGCTGCTCCTCGGCCGCGATCAGACCCCCGTACCCGTCCTGCACGGCGGCGGCCAGGAGCGGCACGTCCGCTCCGGCACCCTCGACGTGCCGGCCATCGCCGCCTTCGCGGTGGCCGCGGTCCTCGCCGCCGAGCGGCGCGAGCGGTTCGCCACCGAGATCGGCGCCCTGCGCGACGAGCTCGTCGCCGCCGTCCGCGCGGCCGTTCCCGACGCCGTCCTCGGGGGAGACCCCGACGGGCGGCTGCCGGCCAACGCCCACTTCAGCTTCCCCGGCTGCGAGGGCGACT
Source organism: Streptomyces sp. NPDC005533 (assembly GCF_042871845.1). Lineage (NCBI taxonomy): Bacteria > Bacillati > Actinomycetota > Actinomycetes > Kitasatosporales > Streptomycetaceae > Streptomyces > Streptomyces sp. NPDC005533. Next base: position 182,561 of record NZ_JBIAJH010000001.1, read on the forward strand.
CCCTGCTGCTCCTGCTCGACGCCCAGGGCATCGAGTGCTCCACCGGCTCCGCCTGCACCGCCGGCGTGGCCCAGCCCAGCCACGTCCTGCTGGCCACCGGCACCGACCCGCAGCTGGCCCGCGGCACCCTGCGCTTCTCGCTCGGCCACACCTCCACCAAGGAGGACGTCGCGGCCGTGGCCGCGGCCATCGGCCCCGCGGTGGAACGCGCCCGCACGGCGGGCCTCAGCTAGCCGACCCGGGGGCCGCCGCGAGGGCGTCCCGGACGAGGCGCAGGTAGCGGTCCCAGTCCCAGTGGGGGCCCGGATCCGTGTGGTCGGCGCCCGGGACCTCGGAGTGCCCCACGAGGTGGGTGTGGTCCGCCGGTATCCCGTACCGACGGCAGACGTCGGCCGCCAGCCGGGCCGAGGCCGCGTACATCGCGTCCGTGAAGTCCTGCGGGCGGTCCACGAAGCCGACGTGCTCGATGCCGATGCTGCGCTCGTTCATCCTGCGGTTCGCCGCGTGGAAGGCCACGTCCATCTCGCGCACCAGCTGCTCCACGTGGCCGTCGCCGCGCACCATGTAGTGCGCCGACGCCCGGTGCCACGGGTTCCTGAAGGCCTGCACCGAGCCCTCGAAGCTGCCCTGTGTGACATGGACGACGATCCGGTCCACCCGGTAGTCGTCGGGCCGGTCCGCCATCCGCCAGTTCGCGGGCGAGGCCGAGGTCCAGCTCGCCCCCGCGTGGTCGATCTCGCCCTCCTTGCGCGGCTTGGCCACGCCCGGTATCAGCCACCAGGCCCGGCCGATCTCGTCGCGGCCGACGACCGCCGCCGCCGCGACCACCCCGAGCCCGCCGAACAGCACCGCCCTGCGGGTCCGGTTCCGCGGTTTCGCTCTTTCGTTCCCGAGCCCGGTCATGTGATCCACCCCCCGTACCCGATAACGCGCTGTGACCCCGGCCGGTTCCCCCGTACCCTGGAAGGCGCTATGACTGAGAACCTGCCGCGCACCGCCCGCCCCCTCCGCGTCCTGGCCGCCATGTCCGGCGGCGTGGACTCCGCCGTCGCCGCCGCCCGCGCGGTCGAAGCCGGGCACGACGTGACCGGTGTCCACCTCGCGCTCTCCGCCAACCCGCAGTCCTTCCGGACCGGCGCCCGCGGCTGCTGCACCATCGAGGACTCCCGCGACGCCCGCCGCGCCGCCGACGTCATCGGCATCCCGTTCTACGTCTGGGACCTGGCCGAGCGCTTCCGCGAGGACGTCGTCGAGGACTTCATCTCCGAGTACGAGGCCGGGCGCACCCCGAACCCCTGCCTGCGCTGCAACGAGAAGATCAAGTTCGCGGCGTTGCTCGACAAGGCCCTCGCCCTCGGCTTCGACGCCGTCTGCACCGGCCACTACGCCACCGTCGTACTGAACGAGGACGGCTCCCGCGAGCTGCACCGCGCCTCCGACATGGCCAAGGACCAGTCGTACGTCCTCGGCGTCCTCGACGAGAAGCAGCTCGCCCACGCGCTCTTCCCGCTCGGTGACACCCTCACCACCAAGGACGAGATCCGCGCCGAGGCCGAGCGCCGGGGCCTCGCCGTCGCGAAGAAGCCCGACAGCCACGACATCTGCTTCATCGCCGACGGCGACACCCAGGGCTTCCTCGCCGACCGCCTCGGCAAGGCCGAGGGCGACATCGTCGACGGGGCGACCGGCGAGAAGGTCGGCACCCACGAGGGTGCCTTCGGCTTCACCATCGGCCAGCGCAAGGGCCTGCGCATCGGCCACCCGGCCCCCGACGGCAAGCCGCGCTACGTCCTCGACATCTCCCCGGTGAACAACACCGTCACCGTCGGCCCGGTCGAGGCCCTGGACGTCACCGCCCTCACCGCGATCCGCCCCCGCTGGTGCGGAGCCGTGGCCGCCGCCCCGGGCACGTACACCGCCCAGCTGCGCGCCCACGGCGGCGAGACCGAGGTCTTCGCCGAGGTCGTGGACGGCGAGCTGCGCGTCTCCTTCACCGAGCCGGTCCGCGGCGTGGCCCCCGGCCAGGCGATCGTGCTCTACGACGGCACCCGCGTGGTCGGCTCCGCCACCATCGCGACCACGACGCGGGCCGCCGCCGCCGTCTGACCGGCCCCGTTCACGCACGACGCCGCGGCCCCCCCCAGTGCGGGCCGCGACGTCGTGCCGTCCGGAATCAGGCCGCCGGGTACCAGACGGTGCCGCGGCCGCCGTGCTGCACGAGGGTGGTGGCGATGATCTCGCCCTCCCGGAAGTAGCGCGGGTGCTGCTGCAGGAAGCCGGGGAAGGAGTCCAGGGACGTCGCGTCACAGACCCCGTCCGTCCGGATGCAGTGCCGCTGGACGGGGACGCCCGGGAAGTCCTCCGGCCCGGTACCGGGGGAGTAGGCCACGAAGGGGATGAGGACCCCCTCCGGGACCAGGCGCCAGAAACCGGTTCCGGGCTGCATCGGGTCGGAGTAGAGCATGCCGTCGACCCGCTCGCGCGGCACCTCGGTGCCGTTGTCGGCGATCGTCTGGAGCAGCAGGTCGGCGACCCAGGCGCCCTGGGAGTAGCCGGCGACGGTGAAGGTCGCGGTCGGGTCGGCCCGGTAGGCGTCCTCCAGGGCGGCCTTGGCGTTCCAGTAGCCCTGGTTCACGCTGTCGCCGAAGCTCGGCGCGAAGGGGGCCGGCTGCTCGTTGTGGCTGCCGACGAAGGGGCCGCCGCTGGCCACATAGCAGACCGGAATCGCGATGCCTCCCTTCAGATCCCTGTTCGCGGCGTCGAAGCTCGTGGTGCATCCGGGCGCGTCCGCAGCCGCGCCGGTGCCGCCGATCTCGATGTAGTAGTGGTTCGCCGGGGCGGCGTGTGCGCCGGTCGGCGCGACGACGGCACCGGCGAGCAATAAGGCCGTCGACGCGACGACGGACTTGAGGCGACGGGTGAGCCTGCTCGGCTTCGTGGTGGACATACGGGTCAACTCCCCTGGGTCGAGGCGGCGCCGCGTCGGGTGCGGCGACAGGCACTCATCGTGGTGTTCGCGCTGGTCGGCGGACCATGCCCGCAACCGGCCATATGTGGCCGGTCGGTGGTGCCCCGTGGTTTGACCGGGATCCCGCAGGACATCGGACACAGGTGGCAGGAGCGTCGTCGGGGGAAAGGGCGTACAAGTGAGCAGCCGGTTCGGCGCGTTGCTCCGCGGGTTGCGGCACGAGGCGGGGATGACGCAGGAGCAGCTGGCCGAGCGGTCCCGGCTCGGGGTCCGGACCATCCACCGGCTGGAGACCGGCAAACCCACCGACGCCCGGATGGGAACGGTGAAGCAGGTCGCGCACGCACTGGCCGACGAGCTGAGGCGCGACCGGGACGAGCTCTGGACGGACCTGCTGGCCGCCCACCGGGGCAGCCCGGCCGCCGCCGGGCGGGCCGCGCAGGAGGGCGTGCGCGAGCCGCCCGCGCCCCCCGCGGCCGCGGCTCCGCCTCCCGCACCCGCCTCCGTGCCCGCTCCCTTACCGGCCCGGCCGGGGCGCCCCGGGACGCTGCCGACGTCCCGGGGCGCCCTGGCCGCGGTCGCCGAGGCGCTCGCCCACGACGTCTACGGCCGCTGCATCCGCGAGGAGGAGCAGCGCCGCGTCCACGACCCCTTCCCGCTGCCCGTGCGCTGGCGTTCCGCGCCCGCCGAACTGCTCGACCACCGGGCCAACATCAGCGGCACGCCCCCCGGGGCCGGCGACGCTTCCGGAGCAGCCGGAGCCGCCGGAGCTTCCGGGACCGCCGACGGGCAGCCGGCCCTGGACGGCGGCCTCACCGACATCACCGACATCACCGACATCGCCGACGCCTACCGGCGCGTCCGCTCCGGCCGGCTGGTGGTGCTCGGCCGGGCCGGCTCCGGCAAGACCGTCCTCGTGCTGCGGTTCGTCCTCGACCACCTGGGGGCCCGCACCCCCGGCGAGCCCGTGCCCGTGGTCTTCAGCGTGGGATCGTGGGACCCGACCGGCACCACCCTGCGCGACTGGCTGATCGCCCGGCTGCTGCGCGACCACCCGAACCTCGACGCGAGCGCGCCCGGCGGCTCCACCCTCGCCGCCGCCCTCGTCGACGCCGGATGGGTCCTGCCGGTGCTGGACGGGTTCGACGAGATGGCCACCGGGCTGCTCGGCGTCGCCCTGCGCGAACTCAACACCAGTGCGCTGCCGCTGCTCCTGACCAGCCGCACCGAGCAGTTCGCCGAGGCCGTCGGAGTCGAGGTGCTCCGCCGGACCGCGGGCATCGAGCTGCTGGACCTGAACGCCGACGACCTGGTCCACTACCTGCCCCGCACCGCGCGCCCCACCGCCCCGGCCGACCCCGACGGCCGGGCCGCCACCGGCTGGGACCCCGTACTGGAGCGGCTGCGCACGGATCCGGACGGCGCCCCCGGCGCCCGCCTCGCGGCCGTGCTGTGCACCCCCCTGATGGTCCTGCTCGCCCGGACCGTCTACAGCGACACCCCGGCCCAGGACCCGGCCGTACTGCTGGACTCCGCCCGCTTCCCGACCCCGGGGGCCATCGAGGAGCACCTGCTGGCCGGGTTCGTGCCGAGCGTCTACGCGGCGCCCCCCACGGCCGTCCCGCGCGCCCGCCGTGCCCGCCGCACCCGCACCTGGGACCCGCAGCGCGCCCGGCACTACCTGGGCCACCTCGCCCGGCACCTGGACCGGCCCGGGCGGCGCGAGGGCCAGGACCTGGCCTGGTGGCAGCTGCGCGAGTCACTGCCGCTCGCCTCGCGGATCCTCGCCGTCGTCCTCGCCTGCTCCCTGGTCACCGCGGTAGCCGACTGGCTGGTCTTCCCCGCCAGGAACCTGCTGGCGGGCCACGGCGCCGCCTTCGCCCTCGGTAGCGGCCTGCTGGACGCGCTGCTGTTCGGCCCCGCCGTCGGTCTCGCCTTCGGGCTGGTCCACGGACTCGTGGCCGTGCTCGGGATCCGGGCGTTCGAGCCGTCCCGGGTACGGATTCGGCTGCCCGCCCGCCGCCGCCGTCCGCCCGCCGGACCGTCCGCCCGCCGCGTCGCCGCCCTCGTACCGGCCGGACTGCTCGGCGGATGCGTGATGGGCCTCGGGTGCGGGCTCGCCTACACCGTCGGCGCGCAGCTGACGTACGGCGGGGTGCTGGCCAACCCCGCGGTGATCAAGGCGACGGCCGTCAACTGCCTGATGTACGGGCTCACGTTCGCCCTGGCGGGAGGGCTGGTACTCGGGCTCATGGCCACTTTGGAGACCCCCATCGACCTGGGCCGCGCCGCCACCCCGACGGACCTGCTCGCCGTCAACCGCAGCATCGTGGTGCGCCAGGCCCTGTTGCTCGCGCCGATGCTCACCGTGGTGATCGCCTTCGGCGGCCGGCTGCTGACCGAGCTGCTCCAGGACGTCGTCGGCCCCCTGACCTGGCCGATGGCCGACGGGCTCGCGCTCGGCGCGGTGGGCGGGGTGGCCGGCTCCCTCTCCTACGTCCTGGCGTTCACCGCCTGGGGCCAGTGGGTGCTGCTGGCCCGCGTCTGGCTGCCGCTGACCGGTCGCCTGCCCTGGGCGACCGTCGCCTTCCTGGAGGACGCCTACCGGCGCGGCGTGCTGCGCCAGGTCGGCGCCGTCTACCAGTTCCGCCACGCCCGGCTCCAGCGGCACCTGCGCGGACGGCCGAGGCCTTGACCCGGCCCCGGGCCGTCCCGCGGTGGACCGCGCCGCTCAGGCGACCGTGAGGACGATCTTGCCGGTGGTGCGGCCCAGCTCGCCGATCTCGTGCGCCTTCGCGGCCTGCTCCAGCGGCAGCACCGTGTCGACGAGCGGCTTCAGCAGGCCCTGCTCGGCCAGGGCGGCGATCTCCCGCAGGCCTTGCAGGTCGGGCTCCACCAGGACCCAGGAGGCGTGCACGCCCTCCGTGTCCGCGGGGATGCCGTCCGGGCCCGGCAGGGTCACCAGGTGTCCGCCCGGCCTCAGCACCTTCAGGGAGCGCCCCGTGTACTCCCCGCCGACGGCGTCGACCACGACGTCCACGCCGGAGACGACGTCCTCGAAGTCCGTGGTGCGGTAGTCGATCACCTCGTCGGCGCCGAGCTCGCGCAGCAGCGCGTGCTTGCCCGCGCTCGCCGTGCCGATCACGTACGCGCCGCGTGCCTTGGCGATCTGCACCGCCAAGTGGCCGACGCCGCCGGCCGCCGCGTGCACGAGCACCCGCTGTCCGGCCGTGACCCCGGCCGTGTCCACCAGCGCATGCCAGGCGGTCAGCGCCGCCAGCGGCAGCGCGGCCGCCTGCACGTGGTCGAGGGTGGCGGGCTTGCGGGCGAAGTGCCGGGCGGGGGCGGTCACGTACTCGGCGTATCCGCCGGCCTGCCGCGGGAACAGGGGCATCCCGTAGACCTCGTCGCCCGGCGCGTAGAGGGTCGTGCCGGGGCCGACCGCCTCGACGGTGCCCGAGACGTCCCAGCCGACGACGGGGGTCTCGCCCCACGCGATCAGCGCGCCGCTGGCCCGGGTCTTCCAGTCGACCGGGTTGACGCCCGCGGCGTGGACGCGGACCAGGACCTCGCCCAGGCCGGGCTCCGGCCGCTCGATCTCCCGCTCGACCAGGGTCTCGGGGCCGCCCCACCCGTTCACGACGATCGCGCGCATATCTGTCTGCCTCATTCCATGTCATTACGGTCAGTGCGTCGTTTTCCGGGCCGTTTCCCGGCGACGTGGTCCAGATTCGGGCATCGAGCGCCCGCACGGTATTGGCCGTACGGCCACCATGTGACAGGATCTGGCCATGAGCGAGGAACGCGCGGAACCCACGGAACCCACCCGGCGGACCGGGAGCGGTCCGGACGGCAGGCACCTGGTCGCGGTGCTCGCCCTGCCGGGCTTCCCGCCCTTCGAGCTCGGCATCCCCTCCCGCGTCTTCGGCCAGGCCGTGGACGACGCGGGCGAGCCCCTGTACGAGGTGGTCGTCTGCACCGCCGACGGCCGGCCCGTGCTCAGCGACTCCGGCTTCACCCTCCAGCCCGCCGCCGGCGGCGAGGCCCTGGCCGCCGCCGACACCGTGATCGTCCCGCCCACCCACGCAATGCCCGAGCTGGCGCTCGGCGGTCCGCTGCCGGCCGCCGTCGCCGACGCCATCGCCGGCATCCGCCCCGGCACCCGCCTGGTCTCCATCTGCTCCGGCTCCTACGTGCTGGCCGCCGCGGGCCTCCTCGACGGGCGCCCCGCCACCACCCACTGGAACCTCGCGCCGGAGTTCCGCCGGGCCTACCCCCGCGTCCGGGTCGACGAGGACGTCCTGTTCGTCGACGACGGCGACGTCCTGACCTCCGCCGGGGTCGCCGCCGGCGTCGACCTGTGCCTGCACCTGATCCGCCGAGACCACGGCGCGGCCATCACCAACCGCACCGCCCGGATGTGCGTCGTACCGCCCTGGCGCGACGGCGGGCAGGCCCAGTACATCGACCGGCCGGTGCCCGAACCCACCGTGGCCACCACCACCGCCACCCGCGCCTGGGCCCTGGAACGCCTCGCCGAACCGGTCACCCTCGCCGAACTGGCCGCCCACGCCCAAATGAGCCTGCGCACCTTCACCCGGCGCTTCCGCGACGAGGTCGGCATGACCCCGGTGCAGTGGCTCACCGCCCAACGCCTCGAAGTGGCCCGCCAGTTGCTGGAGTCCAGCGACCTGCCGGTCGACCTGGTCGCCCACCGCGCCGGCTTCGGCTCCGCGGGCTCCCTGCGCCAGCACATGCGGGCCGCCCTCGGCATCTCCCCGATCGCCTACCGGCGCACCTTCCAGCCCGCGGCGGCATGACCCCGGAGGTAATCGCCGCCCCGGGCCGCCCCTGACAGGATCGGACCAACGGCCCGGACCGGCGGGCCGATCGACAGGGGAGCAGACCGTGACCGCGTACGCCATCGCCCACATACGCCCCGAGACCATGAACGAGGACGTCCTCGAGTACATCGAGCGGATCCAGTCGACCATGGACCCCTTCGAGGGCCGCTTCCTCGTGCACGGCAAGCAGGTCGAGGTGGTGGAGGGCCCCTTCCCCGGCACCGTCGTCGTGATCGGCTTCCCGGACATCGAGCGGGCCCGCGCCTGGTACGCCTCCGACGCCTACCGGGCCATCCTCCCGCTGCGCACCCGCCACATCGCGGGCGAGGTCGTCCTGGTGGAGGGCGTCCCCGCCGACTACGACGCCTCCAGGACGGCGGCCCGCCTCCGCGCAGAAGCCGGCCTCTGACCATGGGCAACCGCGCCGTCTTCGTCCTCTCCGGCCCCTTGGGCCACACCCGCCACCGCTCCTCCTACGGCGCGGTGGACCTGGGACTCGACCTGGCGGCCGGGCCCGGTGCGGTCCTCCCGTTCCTGCGCGGCCACGCCAGGGAGGAGGGGTGGTACCCCGACGCCATGGTCGAGGCCGGCGTCCTCGCCGATGAGGACCGCCGGCTCCTGCTGCTCTTCGCGGGCGAGGGGCCCCTCGCCCCCCACCGCACCCGGGCGGCCGCCCTGGAGCTGCTGCGGTGCGCCTGGCCGGGCTGGGAGGTGAACTGGCTCTACGACGGCCAGAGCGGGCTGCGCGCCCACCTCGGGCTCGACCCGCAGGAGGCGGACACCGCCGTGTGCCCCGGCCCCGCGCTGGAAGCGGACGACGAGGAGTTGGCGGACCCCGACCCGCTGGTCGCCGTGGTCACCATCGGCCCGGACCGCTGCCATGTGCTCGCCGACATCGACGCCCACCCCGTCGAGGAGGGGCCCGCCCTGCTGGACCGGCTCCGGGACGCCCCGGACCACGGGAGCCACCGGCTGCGCGCGGACGCCGGCATCCACGTGGATCCCGAGCGGCGCCGGGTCGGCTGGTGGCTGAACACGGCCCGGGCCCACGGCCGTACCCTCGCCGCCCGTTGGCCCGGCTGGTCGGTGGAGTTCTGGGAGGACCGCTGGGCCGACCACGAGAGGGCCTGTGGTGGCCGCTTCGCCCCGCCCGCGCCGGACCGCGCGAACGCGCTGGCCGAAGTGCGCGAGCGGGTGCTGGCGCGGTGGGCCGGGCCGCGGGGTGACGTGCGGGGCCGGCTCACCGCGGCGCTCCCGCACGCTGTGATCGGCCGGGGTTTCGCCCCCGCCGTCACGGAGGAGCAGGCGGCCGCCGCCCGCGTCGCCGTGGAACGCGCCTACGCGGCGGCCGTCGGCAGCTGACCTCGGGCTTCGGGCACCGGGCACGCCCAGGGGTGCGAGCATGGGCGGTATGGCTACTCACATGATCACCGGTGCCGGATCCGGCATCGGCGCGGCCGTCGCGGCCCGCCTGCACGCCCGCGGCGACGACCTCGTCCTCCTCGCCCGCGACGCCGCCCGCGGCAAGCAGCTCGTCGAGCGGTACCCGGGGGCGCGCGCCCTCGTGGGCGACCTCGCCGACCCCGACCGGCTCTCCTGGGCCTTCTCCAAGCAGCCGATCCCCGAGCGGATCGACTCCCTGCTGCACGTCGCCGGGATCGTGGACCTCGGACCGGTCGGGGAGCTGCGCCCCAAGACCTGGCACCAGCAGCTCAACGTCAACCTCGTCGCGCCCGCCGAGGTCACCCGGCTGCTCCTGCCCACCCTGCGCGCCTCCAAGGCCACCGTCGTCTTCGTGAACTCCGGCGCCGGCCTGACCGCCCACGCGGACTGGAGCGCGTACGCCGCCTCCAAGCACGGGCTGAAGGCCCTCGCCGACGCGCTGCGCGCGGAGGAGAGGCCCCACGGGATCCGCGTCACCTCCGTGTACCCCGGCCGGACCGCCAGCCCCATGCAGGCCAAGGTGCACTCCCAGGAGGGCAAGGCCTACGACCCGGCCGCCTGGATCGACCCCGAGTCGGTGGCGACCACCATCGTCATGGCCGTCGACCTGCCGCGCGACGCCGAGGTCAACGACCTGAGCGTCAGGCCGGGCCGATGACCGCCGGCGCCACCGGCATCGGTTCGCTGCCCGGCGGCGACGCCCGCGAGGCCGCCAAGACCGTCACCGGATCCTTCGAGGAGTTCCCGTACCTCCCCGAGCTGCCCGCCCGCGGGCCCGGCGCCGACATGATCGGCCGGTCCCTCGGACTGCTCGTCGACATGTACGCGCACGTCGAGCCCAGCGGCTGGCGGATCAGCGACCGCCCCGGACGGGACTCCAAGCGGGCCCGGTCCTGGCTCGGCGAGGACCTCGACGCCCTGGAGGAGTTCACCCAGGGCTACACCGGGAAGCTCAAGGTCCAGGCGGTCGGCCCGTGGACGCTGGCCGCCGCCCTGGAGCTGCACGGCGGCGAGGCGATGCTCCAGGACGCGGGCGCCTGCCGCGACCTGGCCGGATCGCTGGCCGAGGGGCTGCGCGACCACCTGGCCGACGTGCGCAAGCGGATCCCCGGCGCCGACATCGTGCTGCAGTTCGACGAGCCGTCCCTGACGGCCGTACTGCTCGGCCGGGTCCGCTCCGCGAGCGGCTACCGCACCTACCGCGCCGTCGACCGGCAGGTCGTCGAGGGCACCCTGCGCGAGCTCTTCGCCGTCCACGCCGGGGACGTGATCGTGCACTCCTGCGCGCCCGAGGTCCCCTTCGGCCTGCTCCGGCGGGCCGGGGCCACGGGCGTGTCGTTCGATTTCTCGCTGCTCACCGAGCGCGAGGATGACGCCATCGGGGAGGCCGTCGAAGGCGGTGCGCAACTCTTCGCCGGAGTGGTGCCGGGCACGGACGGCCCGTTGTCGGACCCTGCCGGTAGCGTCATGGGTGTCAGGAAGCTTTGGCGCAGGCTGGGGCTGGCCCCGGGGACTCTGGCGGAGTCCGTCGTGGTCACTCCCTCGTGCGGTCTGGCGGGCGCCTCGCCCGCCTACGCCCGCGCGGTGCAGGCGCATTGCGTCAGGGCGGCGAGGTCGCTCGCCGACAACCCTGAGTGACGGTCGAGACGGGGCACGGGAGGACACGGCATGGCAGCCGAACAGCAGGACACGGCAGTACCGGCGGCGGTGCGCGAGCAGCACCAGCTGCTCGCCGAGCAGATCGAGGAGCACCGCTTCCGGTACTACGTGAACGACCAGCCGGTCGTCAGCGACGCCGAGTTCGACACGCTGCTGCGCTCGCTGGAGGCGCTGGAGGAGCAGTACCCGGAGCTGCGCACGCCCGACTCGCCCACCCAGAAGGTGGCCGGGGCGTACGAGACGGACTTCGCCTCCGTCGAGCACCGGGAGCGCATGCTCTCCCTCGACAACGCCTTCGACGACGAGGAACTGGCCGCCTGGGCCGAGCGGGTGGCCCGGGACGTGAACACCTCGGACTACCACTACCTGTGCGAGCTGAAGGTGGACGGCCTCGCCGTCAACCTCACCTACGAGAACGGCCGGCTCACCCGTGCCGCCACCCGCGGTGACGGCCGCACCGGTGAGGACATCACGCCCAACGTCCGCACCATCGCCGAGATCCCGGACCGCCTCAAGGGCGACCGGATCCCGGCCCTCGTCGAGATCCGCGGCGAGGTCTACTTCCCGATGGAGAAGTTCGAGGAGCTCAACGCGCGGCTCGTGGAGGCGGAGGGCAAGCCCTTCGCCAACCCGCGCAACGCCGCGGCCGGTTCGCTGCGGCAGAAGGATCCCAAGGTCACCGCCAGCCGCCCGCTGCACATGGTCGTCCATGGCATCGGCGCCCGCGAGGGCTTCGAGATCGAGCGCCAGTCGCAGGCGTACGAGCTGCTGCGCGAGTGGGGCCTGCCGACCGCCCGGCACAACAGGGTGGTCACCTCCCTCGCCGACGTCCGCGCGTTCATCACGGAGTTCGGCGAGAACCGGCACTCGGTGGAGCACGAGATCGACGGCGTCGTCGTCAAGCTCGACGAGATCGCCCTCCAGGGGCGGCTCGGCTCCACGGCGCGCGCACCGCGCTGGGCCATCGCCTGGAAGTACGCCCCCGAAGAGGTCAACACCAAGCTGATCGACGTCAAGGTCGGCGTCGGCCGCACCGGGCGCGTCACCCCGTACGCGCAGGTGGAGCCGGTGACGGTGGCGGGCTCCGAGGTCGAGTTCGCGACCCTGCACAACCAGGAGGTCGTCAAGGCCAAGGGCGTGCTCATCGGGGACACGGTCGTCCTGCGCAAGGCGGGCGACGTCATCCCCGAGATCCTCGGGCCGGTGGTGGACCTGCGCGACGGCAGCGAGCGGGAGTTCGTGATGCCCGCCGAGTGCCCCGCGTGCGGGACGGCGCTGCGGCCCATGAAGGAGGGGGACATCGACGTCCGGTGCCCCAACGCCCAGACCTGCCCCGCCCAGCTGCGCGAGAGGATCTACTACCTCGCCGGCCGGCAGGCCCTGGACATCGAGAACTTCGGCATCGTCGCGGCGGCCGCGCTGACCGGCCCGCTGGAGCCGGCGCAGCCGCCCCTGCTCGACGAGGGCGACCTCTTCGACCTGACGATCGAGCAGCTGCTGCCCATCAAGGCGTACGTCCTGGACCAGGACAGCGGTCTGCCCAAGCGGGACCCGAAGACGGGTGAGGAGAAGATCGTCAGAGTCTTCGCCAACCAGAAGGGCGAGCCGAAGAAGAACGCCCTGGCGATGCTGGAGAACATCGCGGCCGCCAAGGAGCGCCCGCTCGCCCGCGTGATCAACGGACTGTCGATCCGTCACGTCGGCCCGGTCGCCGCCGAGGCCCTCGCCCGGGAGTTCCGCTCCATCGAGCGCATCGAGCAGGCCACCGAGGAGGAGCTGACCGCCACCGACGGGGTCGGGGCGATCATCGCCGCCTCCCTCAAGGAGTGGTTCGCCGTCGACTGGCACCAGGAGATCCTGCGCAAGTGGCGGGCGGCCGGGGTCCGGATGGAGGAGGAGGGTTCCGCCGAGGAGGAGGGGCCCCGCCCGCTGGAGGGGCTGACCGTCGTCGTCACCGGCACTTTGCAGAGCCACACGCGGGACGGCGCGAAAGAGGCCCTGCAGAGCCGCGGCGCCAAGGTCACCGGCTCCGTGTCGAAGAAGACCTCCTTCGTCGTCGTCGGCGACAACCCGGGCTCCAAGTACGACAAGGCCGTGCAGTTGAAGCTGGCCATCCTCGACGACGCCGGTTTCGCGGTGCTGCTGGAGCAGGGCCCGGACGCGGCGCGGGAGGCCGCGCTCCCGCTGGACGGCGAGGGCGAAGGGGAGTAGTACCGGCTGGTACCGGGAAATACCCGAGAAGGGAATCGCCGAGGGGGAGTAGCGAAGGCGAACGGATGCGTGGCGTGCGGCCGTACGGGCGGGCGTACGCCAGGCGCGGAGGCCGGTGGTAAACGGCTGGTACAAGGCTGGTCGCAGGGCGGTGACCTGTCGGATCATCGGATGGGTGACGTGGGGGTCCTGGTCCAAACTCACCCGTTCGGCGGATACCGTACTGATGAGGATGGCTGGGTCGCATTCGGGCAACCACTGCCGACCGCTGCCCCTGGGAGCCTCCCGCGTCCTACTGTTGAGGGGTGCGCCTGTCGTGCACGGCTGCAGGACGCGATCCGGCCGTGGTGGCATGACATCGGGGCCATCGAGTGACATCGGCATCGCCGGCTGTGAGAGGTACGGGCATGAAACCCACCGAAAGCGCCGACCCGTCACCTGAATTCGGCGGGGAACTCCCGTCCATGCGGGCGGGCAGGCTCGGTGTCCTGGGTGTCAGGACACCGGAGACCCGACCGATCGGCACCGACGCGGGCGGACAGGAACGCCGCGGCGTGCTGCCCTTCCTGGTCGTGGGCCTCTCGGTCGTGGTCCTCGGCGCCGGCATCGTGTCCGCGCTGAGCGGCCGTCACGCGCTGTTCCCGGGCGGCACGGTCGGCTGGGCGCTGGCCCTGCTCACCGGCATCATCGTCGGCCACCTCGTCGCCCTGGGCCGGGACCGCTGGTGGGGCGGCACCGGATCCGGCGCCGCGCTCACCCTCGGCGTGCTCCTCCTCTACGGGTGGGTGCCCGCGGGCCTGGTCTCGCTGGCCGTCGTCTCCCTCGTCGGAGCCGCCCGTCGCCACCGCTGGCGGCAGGGGCTGCTGCACGGCTCCGTGGACATCCTCGGCATCGGCGCCGGGGCTCTCGTACTCGCCGCCTTCGGAGTGGAACCCTCCGTCGAGGCCCCCTGGCTGCCCACCACCTGGGGGCTGGAGGCGGTCCCCGAGGTGGTCCTCGTCGCCGTCGCCTACCTGCTCGTCACCCGCGTCCTGCTCTGGATCGCGCTCGCCCCGCGCGGCGGCGGCCTGCCGACCGTCGCCCGCACCGCCCTGCTCCGGCAGGCCTTAGTCGCGGTCGCGCTGCTCGGCATCGCCCCGCTGATCTGCGTCGTCGGCGTCACCCAGCCCGTCCTGCTGCCGCTGTTCGCCGTACCGCTGATCGCGCTGGACTCCACCCTGTGGATCGCCCGGGCGCGCGCCGAGGAACAGCTGCGGGACCCGCTGACCGGCCTCCCGAACCGGCAGTGGCTGCTGGAGCGGGCCTGGTCCGCCCTGGACGAGGCTGAACGTTTGGGCACCCGGGCAGCTCTCGTGCTGATCGACCTGGACCGCTTCCGGGCGGTCAACGACACCCTCGGCCACCTGGCGGGCGACCGCCTGCTGCTCCAGATCGCCGACCGGCTGCGCCAGGCCCTGCCCGAGGAAGCCGAGGCGGCCCGGCTCGGCGGCGACGAGTTCGCCGTGCTGCTGCCCGTCACCGACTCCACCACGAGCGCCCAGCGCGTCGCCCGCCACCTGGTCGCCGAGCTCAGCTCCCCGCTCGACCTGGACGGCCTCACCCTCGTCCTGGAGGCCAGCGCCGGCCTCGCCGTCTTCCCCGACCACGCCCTGGACGCGGAGGGGCTGCTGCGGCGCGCGGACGTGGCGATGTACCAGGCCAAGCGCGACCGGACGGGCGTGGAGGTGTACGAGTCCAAGCGGGACAGCAACACCCCCGACCGCCTGGGCCTCCTCGGCGACCTCCGCAGGGCCCTGGACGCCGGTGAAGTGGAACTCCACTACCAGCCGAAGGTGCGCTTCGACGGCCAGGTGGCCGGGCTCGAAGCCCTGGTCCGCTGGGTCCACCCGGAACGCGGACGCGTGTCCCCGGACGAGTTCATCGCGATCGCCGAGACCTCCGGGTTGATGCCGCACCTGACGGAGTACGTCCTGGAGACGGCCCTCGCCCAGGTGGCACGGTGGCGGGCCCAGGGCCTGAAGGTCCCGGTCGCCGTCAACGTCTCGCCGCGCGACGTCCACACCCCCGGCTTCGCGGGCGCGGTCGCCGCGCGACTGGCCCGGCACGGGGTCCCGGCGAGCGGGCTGCAGCTGGAGATAACGGAACACGTCCTGCTGGAGGACCCCCAGCGGGCGGCCGACACCATGGCCGGGCTCACCGGCCACGGCGTGAAGATGTCGCTGGACGACTTCGGCACGGGCTACTCCTCGCTCGTCCACCTGCGGCGGCTGCCGGTCAGCGAGCTGAAGATCGACCGTTCCTTCGTGGGCCGGCTGGCGGTCGACGCGCAGGACGCGGAGATCGTCCGCTGCACCGTGGACCTCGCCCACTCGCTCGGCCTGCTGGTCGTCGCCGAGGGCGTGGAGGACGACGAGACGTGGGAGCGGCTGCGGGACCTGGGCTGCGACGCCGTGCAGGGGTGGCTGGTCGCCGCCGCGATGCCGCCGCAGGAGGCCACCGCCTGGCTGCTGGCCCGCGGCGAACGCGGCTGGCGCCGCCCGGCCGACATCTCGGCCGAACTGGCGGCGGCCGAGGCCGACGCGGTCTGACCGCGCTCCGCCCGGCCGGGCGGGGCCCCGGATCCTCGACCCCGCCGGCGATCGGGGCGCGGGGTCGGGCGGCGCCCGGGGGGCCGAGCCGGCGGCCCCGTCCGGGCATCGGGCCAAACCGTTTCGCAGGCCGGGGGCCGGGCCCCATAGGATTGGGTCCGAAACCAAACATCCGCCCACCCCCAGAGGATCGCTGCATGCCTGGCATTACGCGCGAGGAGGTCGTCCACCTCGCTCGGCTGGCGCGCCTTGAGCTGTCCAGCAACGAGCTGGATCACTTCGCCGGACAGCTCGGCGACATCATCGGCGCGGTCGCCCGCGTTTCCGAGGTCGCCGACCAAGACGTCCCGCCGACCTCCCACCCGCTGCCGCTGACGAACGTCATGCGCGCGGACGAGGTCCGTCCGTCGCTCACCCCCGAGCAGGCGCTCTCCGGTGCTCCCGCCCAGGAGCAGCAGCGTTTCAAGGTGCCGCAGATCCTGGGGGAGGACTAACAGCCATGGTCGACATCATCAAGCTCACGGCCGCCGAGACCGCCGAGAAGATCGCCTCCGGCGAGCTCACGGCCGTCGAGGTGACCGAGGCCCACCTGGCCCGCATCGACGCCACCGACGAGAAGGTCCACGCCTTCCTGCACGTGGACCGCGAGGGCGCCCTCGCGCAGGCCCGCGCCGTCGACGCCAAGCGCGAGCGCGGCGAGAAGCTCGGCCCGCTGGCCGGCGTCCCGCTCGCCCTCAAGGACATCTTCACCACCGTCGGGGTCCCGACCACCGTCGGTTCGAAGATCCTCGAAGGCTGGATCCCGCCGTACGACGCCACCCTGACGCGCAAGCTGAAGGAAGCCGACGTCGTCATCCTCGGCAAGACCAACATGGACGAGTTCGCCATGGGGTCCTCCACCGAGAACAGCGCCTACGGCCCGACCGGCAACCCCTGGGACCTCACCCGGATCCCCGGCGGCTCCGGCGGCGGCTCCGCGGCCGCCCTCGCCGCCTTCCAGGCCCCCCTCGCGATCGGCACGGACACCGGCGGCTCCATCCGCCAGCCCGCCGCCGTCACGGGCACGGTCGGCGTGAAGCCCACGTACGGCGGTGTCTCCCGCTACGGCATGGTCGCCTTCTCCTCCTCCCTCGACCAGGGCGGTCCCTGCGCCCGTACGGTCCTGGACGCGGCGCTCCTGCACGAGGTCATCGCGGGCCACGACCCGCTGGACTCCACCTCCATCGACGCCCCGGTCCCGCCGGTCGTCGAGGCCGCCCGCAACGGCTCGGTCGCCGGCATGCGCGTCGGCGTGGTCAAGCAGTTCGCCGGTGAGGGCTACCAGGCCGGCGTCGTCCAGCGCTTCAACGAGTCGGTGGAGCTCCTCAAGGAGCTCGGCGCCGAGATCGTCGAGCTGGACTGCCCGTCCTTCGACCTCGCGATGGCCGCGTACTACCTGATCGCGCCGTCCGAGTGCTCCTCGAACCTGGCCCGCTTCGACGCCATGCGCTACGGCCTGCGCGTCGGCGACGACGGCACCAAGTCCGCCGAGGAGGTCACCGCGCTCACCCGCGAAGCCGGCTTCGGCGACGAGGTCAAGCGCCGCATCATCCTCGGCACGTACGCGCTCAGCTCCGGCTACTACGACGCGTACTACGGCTCCGCCCAGAAGGTCCGCACCCTCATCTCGCAGGACTTCGAGAAGTCCTTCGAGCAGGTCGACGTGATCGTCTCCCCGACGACCCCGACCACCGCCTTCCCGATCGGTGAGCGCACCGACGACCCGCTGGCGATGTACCTCGCGGACCTGTGCACCATCCCGACCAACCTGGCCGGCAACTCCGCCATGTCGCTCCCCTGCGGCCTGGCCCCGGAGGACGGTCTCCCGGTCGGGCTGCAGATCATCGCCCCGGCGATGAAGGACGACCGGCTCTACAAGGTCGGTGCCGCCGTCGAGGCCGCCTTCGTCGCCCGTTGGGGTCACCCGCTGCTTGAGGAGGCACCGTCGCTGTGAGCACCAGTGCACTGTCCAAGGCCAAGGGCTTCAAGAAGTCCAAGACCGGGACCTACCTGTCCATCGGCACCACCGCCTTCGGCGCCCTGAGCGTGATCAAGCAGGTCAAGAAGGCCCGCGTCGAGCACGACACGCTCAAGCTGATCGACGCCGCCGTGTCCGCCGCCGCCATCGTCACCGGCCTCGCGATCCTGTACCGCGAGCTGAAGCGCCTGGGCGACGACGACGTCCTGCTGGGCTGAGAGGGAAAGTTTCACCGTGACCTTCACCGAACTGCTGTCGTACGAGGACGCTCTCGCCTCGTTCGACCCCGTCATGGGCCTCGAGGTCCATGTCGAGCTCGGCACCAAGACGAAGATGTTCTGCGGCTGCTCCACGGAGCTCGGCGCCGAGCCCAACTCGCAGACGTGCCCCACCTGCCTCGGCCTGCCCGGCTCGCTCCCGGTCGTCAACGCGATCGGCATCGAGTCCGCCGTCAAGATCGGTCTCGCGCTGAACTGCGAGATCGCCGAGTGGTGCCGCTTCGCCCGGAAGAACTACTTCTATCCGGACATGCCGAAGAACTTCCAGACCTCCCAGTACGACGAGCCCATCGCCTTCAACGGCTACCTCGACGTCCAGCTGGAGGACGGCGAGATCTTCCGCGTGGAGATCGAGCGCGCCCACATGGAGGAGGACACCGGCAAGTCGCTGCACGTCGGCGGCGCCACCGGCCGTATCCACGGCGCGTCCCACTCCCTGCTGGACTACAACCGCGCCGGCATCCCGCTCATCGAGATCGTCACCAAGCCCATCGAGGGCGCGGGCGAGCGGGCCCCCGAGGTCGCCAAGGCGTACGTCGCCGAGCTGCGCGAGGTCATCAAGGCGCTCGGCGTCTCCGAGGCCCGCATGGACAAGGGCCAGATGCGCTGCGACGTGAACCTGTCGCTGCGCCCCACCCCCGAGTCCGAGTTCGGCACCCGCAGCGAGACGAAGAACGTCAACTCGCTGCGCTCCGTCGAGCGTGCCGCGCGCTTCGAGATCCAGCGCCACGCGGCCGTGCTCACCTCCGGCGGCTCGATCGTGCAGGAGACCCGGCACTTCCACGAGGAGGACGGCTCCACCACGGCCGGCCGCATCAAGGACAACGCCGAGGACTACCGGTACTTCCCGGAGCCCGACCTGGTCCCCGTGGCCCCCGCCCGCGACTGGGTCGAGGAGCTGCGCGCCGGCCTGCCCGAGATGCCGCGCGTGCGCCGCAACCGGCTCCGCGAGGAGTGGGGCGTCAGCGAGCACGACATGCAGTCGATCCTCAACGCGGGCGCCGTGGACTCCATCGTCGCCACGATCGAGGCGGGCGCAGACTCGACGGCCGCGCGCAAGTGGTGGATGGGCGAGCTGGCCCGCAACGCCAACGAGCAGGGTGTGGTCGTCGACGAGCTGCCCATCACCCCGGCCCAGGTCGCGCGCGTCGCGGCCCTGGTCGCGGCCGGTGAGCTCAACGACAAGCTGGCCCGCCAGGTCCTGGAGGGCGTCCTCGCCGGCGAGGGCACCCCGGACGAGGTCGTCGAGAAGCGCGGCCTGAAGGTCGTCTCGGACGAGGGCGCGCTCGGCGCGGCCGTGGACGAGGCCATCGCGGGCAACGCGGCCATCGCGGACAAGATCCGCGGCGGCAAGATCGCGGCCGTCGGCGCCCTGGTCGGCGCGGTCATGAAGACCACCCGCGGCCAGGCCGACGCGGCCCGCGTCAAGGAGCTCATCCTGGAACGCCTGGGCGTCTCCGAGTAACCCCTCCGCACGCACGGCGGCCCCGCACCGGACCCTCCGGTGCGGGGCCGCCGCACGTGCGGGCCGTGGGCGGGGTGATCGCCCGCGAGGGGCGCGCGATCCTCGCACGTCGGGGGTGGACCGGCGGAGATCGGTGCGATCGTCATCGCGGTGGCGGGTGTCGCGGGAACGCTCGGCGGCACGCTGCTCACCCAGCGGGGCGCGGAGCGGGCGAAGCGCCGCGAGAGCGAGCTGGTGCGCGCCCACGACGCTGCGTGAGAACCGGGCGCTGCGCCGCACGTGCTACGCGGACCTCGACCGGGACGCCCGGCAGTTCACCACCGCGCTCAACCAACACCTGCACACCCTGCGGGAACGCACCGTCGACGCCCGGCAGGAGCTCTGGGACCCGCTCCGGGTGATGCGGGAGGCCATGCGCGCCGACCTCGGCGTGGGCTGAGACCGGACCGGGCCCGGGCGGCCGCCCGGAACCGAGCCGCCCGACGCTGTCCGTGGTGTGGTCCCCGACCGCCACGGCGGGGCGCACCGAGTCGTCGGCGGCCTTCGCGGGGCGGCCCGCGGGCTCGTCCTGCGGGAGCCCCGCGGGCCGGCACCACGTGGTCGCCCCGCAGGCGACGTTCCGTCAGCGCGTCAGCTGCGGGGCGGCGATGACCACCTTGCCCATGTCACAGCCGGCGTCCACCTTGATGCGCAGCCGCAGGGCGCCGTTCACCTCCACCCGCTTGGTGATCGGCTTGCCGAGCGCGACGAGTTCGGAGAAGGCGGCCGGCTGGCCGTCGAGCGAGACGCTGACGCGCCCCTTCTCGTTGGTGGAACCGTCGTCGATCCCGGCCGTGAAGTCCAGGAACTTCCACTCGCGGTTGAGGTCGAACTCCGCGATCGCGTCGCCGTTGCAGCCCAGGTCGGCGATGAAGGCCGCGCCGTACTGCTTGGTGTTGATCTTCGCCGCCCCGACCGCGAATTCGCCGAGGCCGTTGACGGGGTTCATGACGGTCAGATCGGCCGCGTTGACGCCGGGCGCGGTGCCGTTCGCGGGCTTCGACGCGGTGGCGGTGGGCTCGACCAGCCCGTCGGCCGGGGCCGACGGGCCGGCGGCGGCCGGCGTCGGCGTCGCGTCCGGGGCGGACGGCTGCCGGCTGGAGGCGGCGGCCACCGGTCCGTCCGCGCCCGAGGCCTGCCCCGTCCGCCGGTCCTTGTCCTTGTCGCCCAGCAGCTGTACGCCGGCCACCGCGAGGGCGGCCAGTACCAGCACCGTGGCGACCGAGCCCAGGACCAGGCCGGTCCGCCGCTTCTTCGGCCGCGCGGGCTCCGGGGCCGGGGCCGGCGCCGGGTCCAGGTGGTACGTCGGCCCGTACCCGGCGGGCACGGCCGACGGGACCCGCTCCGCCGCGGCCGTGGCCTGGGCGGTGGGCGCCGGATCCGGCACCGTCACCGGGGCCGTCGCCCGGTCCGGTACCGCGACGGGCTCCGGCGAGGGCGCCGCCGGAGCCGCGTGCGCGATCGGGGTGTACGCGGGCGGGGCGGACGGGGGCGGCGCCGCCGCCACCGGCGGGGCCACGGGCTGCGGCGGGGCGGCCGGGCGCGGCGGGGTGTCCTGGACGGCCCGCTGCGAGGTGGAGGTGGTCGTGGAGACCACCGCGTGGCGGACGTCCTTCATCCAGCCGGCCAGGTTCACCGGCCGCTTCCCCGGGTCGGCCGCGTAGATGGAGGCGATCCGCGCCCGCTGCTCGGCGTCCAGCACGGCGATCTGGGGCAGCGCCGTCAGCGCGTGCGCCAGCTGCTCCGGGGTCGCGGGCGGTGACTGCCCGCTCAGCAGGAAGTAGGCGATGGCCCCGAAGGCGTACCGGTCCGTGCCCGGCGTCCGCTTGCCGTCGAAGACCTCGGGCGCCGCGTAGCCCGGGGTGAACCAGACCTCCGCCGTCTGGTGGTCGGCAGTCAGCTTGCTGAGGCCGAAGTCCACGAGCGTGGCCTGCCCGTGGGCGTCGACCATGACGTTGCCGGGGGAGAGGTCGCCGTGGACGACCTGGCGCCCGGACGGCGTGGCCTTCCCCGAGTGCAGCCAGTCCAGTACGTCGGCCAGCTGTTCCAGGGTGCGCATCACCTCGCGCCGCTCGGCGGCGGTGGCGAGCGTCCGCTCGGCCCGCCAGTCCCGCAGGTCCAGGCCGTCGACGTGGTTCATCACGAGGACGAGCGCCCGACCCGTCAGGGTCGAGGACTCACCGGGCCGGTGGATCGGCGGACCCTCGAAGTGCTCGCGTACACCCACGACGCCGGGCCGGTGGACGAAGCGCAGCAGTTCGGCCTGCTCGTTCCACTTCTGGCTGATGCGGTCGAAGATGTCGGGCGTGATGGTCGTCTTGGAGTCGAGCACCTTGACGACCACGGGCTCGGATCCGCCGGCGAGCTCGATCTCGGCGAGATAGAGCACGGCCTCCCCACCGCGCCCGATGGACCGGAGCAGACGGTAGCGGTCCGCCGCCGAGTCGGGTCCGATGTGCAGGTTCTGACTGGTCAATGTCCCCCACCTCAACACAGTTTGAGAGGGCCTCAGCTTCCCGGGGGATGTGTGCGGGGTCAATCGGAATCGGTAATCCCGGTGAGAAGCGCGGCCGGGCGCCCGGCGGGCGGAACCGCCGTTCGGGCAGGTTCCGTCCGCCGGACGCCCGGCGGGGTGGGCGGCCGGGTCAGCGGCCGGCCGGCGCTTCGAGGAACGCCAGGCGCGCCGGCTTCGCCGGGAGGTGGACCTCGGGCAGGTCGATCTCGGGGAGGACGACCTCCGGTCCGGGCACGAAGCCGGTGCGTTCCAGGCGGGCGATGGCCTTGGTGTTGCGGGCATCCGGTTCGACGACGACGCGCCGTGCGGCGGGGTCGGAGAACACGTAGGCGATGAAGGCGGCCATCAGGGCTCCGGTGAAGCCGCGCTCGGCCGCCCCGTCGGTCGGGCCGACCAGCAGGTGCACGCCGACGTCCCCGGGCCGGACCTCGTAGCACTCGCTGACGCGGTCCTCGGCGCAGTCGTACGTCTGGAACAGCGCGACCCGCTCACCGTCGCGGCTGACCATGAAGGCGTGGTGGGTGGTGCGGCGGTCGACGTCCTCGTAGATCTCCTGGACCAGTTCGCGGCTGGCCCCGCCCATGCCCCAGAAGCGGGCGCGCTCCTGCGTGACCCAGCTGTGGATCAGCGCGGAGTCGGCGGCCGGGTCGACGGGCGTGATGGCGACGGTGCCGAAACCCTCGACGACCTGGGTGTGCACGGGCTGTCTGACGGAGGGGGCGGAGGTCATATCGATTCCTTGGTGAGACGGGTCCAGTCGGTGACGACGGGGACGAGCTCGCAGGCGGCCCACAGGGGCAGCTGGTCGCGGTGGTGGGGTGAGCCGGTGACGCCGTCCGCACCCAGCGGGACCGCCCAGAGGCTGTCCTCGCGGCGGGCGAGGTCCCAGACGTAACGGGCCGCCGACGCGCGGGCGGTGAGGTCGGTGAAACCGGGGACGGTGGAGGTGGCGTTCACGCAGTCGTGGTCGCCGCCGAGGCCGGGCCACTGCGGGGCCTCCAGGTCGGGCACGGCCTGCCAGGGGGTCAGGCGGTGCACCTGCGACCAGGGGGTGTCGGGGGTGTCGGCCGCGGCCGTCTCCTCCAGGGCGGCCCGGACGTGCGCCGCACGGTCGAGGCCGGGGAGGAGGGAGGTGGTGAGCAGGCCTTCGAGGGCGTAGCCGATCTTCGGGACCAGGTGGAGCCACGGGTGGAAGACGGCCGGGCCGGCGGGCGCTCCCCACAGCCCCTCGAAGACCGAAGCGGCGGCGAAGCGGCGTACGGTCGCGCTGCGGAAGGCCGAGAAGACGGTGGCGTCGGTGCTGTCGGCCGCCATGTGCCGGTCCCAGGCCAGCAGTCGCGTGCGCAGGGCCCCCGCCGCCGGGGTCAGGTCCTCGAAGGCGGGCAGCAGGGCGAGCAGGGGCTCGGCCGAGGCCAGGTAGGTGTCACGGTGTACGTCGGCCATCGCCTTCGGGGACCAGTCCGCGGAGCCGCTGAGCAGCTCGCGGATGCGGTTGGCGCGGTGCGGGGGCGCGAACTCCACGCCGAGCGGGGAGGCGATCCCGCGCGCGTTGGCCATCACGGCGAAGCCCTGTACCGGCTCGGCGGGGGTCGGGGCCCAGTCCTGCCAGGCGTGCCGCGGGTCCCAGGCGGGGACGGGGCGCAGCCGGTTGGTGCGGTGGCGCAGCGGCACGGCGCCGGCGACGCGGTGCAGCAGGCCGCCCTCGGTGTCGGCGGCGTGGACGACGTTGACCGGCTCGGCCCAGCCGTCGAGGGCGCGGTCGATGTCGGCGACGGTGCGGGCGCGCAGGAGGGCGGGGAGGGCGGCGAAGCCGAGGTCCCGGCGGACCCGGGGCGGGTAGCGGAGGGAGAGGGTCTGCGCGCTGCCGTCGGCGTGGGCCGCGGCGTGCGCGTCGGCCCCGGTGTCCCCGTCCGCGTGGATGATCACGGGGCCGCGGGCGGTCTCCAGGACCTCCACCTCGACGTCCTCGCCGCCGGCCACGGTGATGGTCTCGGTGTGGCGGGCGACGGACTCCCAGGCGCCGTCCGCGCCCAGGGCCTCGACGACGCCGTCGGCGCTGCGGCGCAACTGCTCGACGTACAGGTCCTGGTAGTCGGACATCGCGTTGGTGATCGCCCAGGCGGCGGTGCCGGTGTGGCCGAAGTGGCCGAGGCCGGGGACGCCGGGGACGGCGAGGCCGAGGACGTCGTAGTCCGGGCAGGAGAGACGTATCTGCTGATAGACGCCGGGGTCCTCGATGAACCGGTGCGGGTCGCCCGCGATGATCGCCGAGCCGGAGGTGGTGCGGTCGCCCGGCACCAGCCAGCCGTTGCTGCCGGCGGTGCCGGGGCCGTCGGTGGCGAAGAGGGTGACGGCCTCGTCGCCGAGGGCGCGGGCGACGCGCTCGCGCCACAGCTTGGTGGGGAAGCCGGCGAACAGGATGTGGGTGGCGGTCCAGACGGCGAGCGGGACCCACGGCTCCCAGGGGACGGGGGTGAGGCCGGTGCGGGCGAAGCGTTCGTCGCGGGCGGCGCCGGCGGCGAGCCCGTCGTTGACGCCGTCCACGTACGCGCGGACCCAGGCGGCGGTGCCGGGATCGTCGGCTTCCAGGGCCTCGTGGCAGAGGCGGGCGGTGTCGGCGAGGCGGCACTGGCGGGCGAAGCGGTCCCAGCCGACGGAGTCCGCGCCGAGGAAGGAGGCGCTGGAGCCCTGGGCGCGATGCCGCTCGACCTCCAGCTGCCAGGCGCGGTCGAAGGCGGTGACGCGGCCCTGGGCGTAGGCGAGTCGGAGCTCATCGGACGCGCGGAGGTGGGGGACGCCCCAGGGGTCGCGGAAGACCTCGTACGATGCGGAGGTCCCCGAGTCGTTCTCGCTGCTCACACTGCTCACGCTGCTCACACTCTTCCCCAGGGTGCATTAGGTTAGGCTGCCCTAACTATAGACGGGTGCAGGGGAGGGGCTGGACATGGCTGTCGGCAAGGGCTGGGAGGGCGTGGTCCTGAAGCTCATGCGGGGCAAGGACTTCACGTTCACGGTCACGGGGGCGGAAGACGTCACGGAGCACTACCGCCGGGTGTACTTCACCGACGGCGGGCTGCTGGCGGCCGCCGGCGCGTCGCTGCACCCGACGATGTGGGTGCGGGTCTGGTTCGAGGGCGCGGGCCGTCCGCACCAGCGGGCCTACACGCTCGTCGACCCGGACCCCGAAGCGGGCACCTTCTGCTTCGAGTTCGCCCTGCACGACGGGGTCGCCAGCGCCTGGGCGCGCGGCGCCGAGCCGGGCGACACGATCGAGGCCACCGTCCAGGGCACCGGCTTCACCGGCCCCGTCCCCGCCCCCGAGCGCCTGCTGGTCATCGGCGACCCGGCCTCGCTCCCCGCGGTCAACTCGCTGATGGACGCCTACCCGCAGACCCCGGCGACCCTCTGGTTCGAGACCCAGCACGCCTCGGACGCGGAACTGCCCGTCCGCGGGGACGCGGAACTGCGCGACGTCCGCCGCGTACCGCGGGGCGGCACGGCACTGGCCGACCGGGTCCGGGCCGAACTCCCGGAGCTGCTCGGCGACCCGGAGTCGGCGTACGTCTGGCTGGCCTGCGACACGGTGACGACGCGCGCCCTGACGGCGTACCTGCGCAAGGACCTCGCGCTGCCGAAGCACCGGGTGAACGGTCTCGGGTACTGGCGCCCGGGCACGGGCGGCTGACCCGGAGCGGCGGACCGCGCCGGACCGGGCCGGAGGGCACCGCACCGGACCGGGCTTACGCGCCGGTGGTGCCGTCGAGCGCCTCCCGGAGGAAGTCGGCGTGGCCGTTGTGGCGGGCGTACTCGTGGATGAGGTGGAGCATGACCAGGCGCAGCGAGGCCTCCTCCTTCCAGCTCGGCACGTACGCCGTCACGTCCAGCGACTCGGCGGCGGACTCGATCCGGCGCGCGTGCGCGACCTCCTCCCGCCAGGCGGTGAAGGCCTCGGTACGGCTGGAGCCGGAGGCGTCGTAGGCGGCCTGGAAGTCGTGGGTGTCCGACCACAGGTGCGCGAGCTCCTCGCCGTTCACGACGCGGCGGAACCAGTGCCGCTCCACCTCGGCCATGTGCCGGACCAGCCCCAGCAGGGACAGCGTGGACGGGGGCATCGAGCTCCGGCGCAACTGCTCGTCGGTGAGCCCCTCGCACTTCCAGGCGAGGGTGGCCCGGTGGTAGTCGAGGAAGGCCCGGAGGGTCTCGCGCTCGTTGCCGGTCAGGGGTGGGCTGATGCGATCCATGCGGGCGATCCTGCCCGTTGATCGCGGACGGGGGAACCCCGTAGGGGAGGCACTGCCCCGGGGCCCGCGCACGAGCGGCCCCGCCGACGGCGGACCGGACCTCCCCGCCGCAGGTCAGACGGCTGCGGCGGCCGTCCACATGTACGGCACCGTCACGCCCAGGACCCCGAAGCCCAGCCGCTCCAGGATCGGACGGCTGTCGTCCGACGCGTCCACCTGGAGGTACGCAATGCCGCGCTCCGCCGCGATGCGGGCGCGGTGGGCCACCAGCAGCCGGTAGATGCCGCGCCCGCGCCACTGCGGCAGCGTGCCGCCGCCCCACAGACCCGCGAAGGCCGTTCCCGGCCGCATCTCCATCCGGGCCGCGCTCACCGGGGTGTCGCCCGCCATCGCCAGCACCGCGGCGATGTTCTCCGGCTCGTTGCGCACCTGGTCGAGCAGGTGCTCCCGGATCCGCGGCCGCTCGGTTCCGAAGGCCCCCGCGTGGACCTCCATCATCAGGTCGACCCCTGCCTCGTCCGTCACCACCCGCAGCGTGATCCCTTCCGGCGGCTCCACCGACAGCCGGGCGAGCTCGGCCGCCCGGCCCACCATCAGGGTCTCCGGCGGCTCCGGCACGAAGCCGGCCGCCCGCAGCCGCTCCCCGAGATCGGCCGGCTCGTCGTAGTCGTACAGCTTCCACTCGAACTCGGGACATCCCCGCCCCGCGAAGAACGCCACCTGCGCCGCGATCTCCGCGTCCGCGCTCTCCTCGTCGAGGTCCGACCAGAGCACGCCGTTCCATCCGAGCCCGGGCGTGCTGTGCCGTACGACCCGCCCCACCCGCTCCACCCGGGCCTGGGCGCTGTCCGACTGCGCCCCCTCGCGCACCTCGGCGTCGAAGCGGGCGCGCACCTTCAGAAGTTCGTCACGATCCATCGTCATCGGCCCAGCTCACCAGTGTGCGGCCGGCCGCCACAACTGCATTAGCCTCACCCCGTGAACGACGACTCCACCATCTACACCGGCAAGGCCGCCCCCGACGCCGCCGCCGACCGCGGTTGGCTGCTGGGCCACTTCAAGGATCCCGCCGATCCCCGTCACAGCGAGGACGTGGAGATCAAGTGGGGGGTCCACCCGAAGGGCGACGAACGGGAGCGGTGGGCCACCGCCGAGCGGCGCACCGCCCTGCTGGTCCTGATCAGCGGGCGCTTCCGGCTGGAGTTCCCGGGGCGGACCGTCGTCCTCGCCGAGCAGGGGGACTACGTGCTCTGGGGCCGGGGCGTCGACCACTCCTGGTACGCCGAGGAGGACGCGGTGGTCCTCACCGTCCGCTGGCCCTCGATCCCCGGCTACCGGGTGGACGAACCCTCCCTTTCCTCCTGTGACGATGCACACGAAACGGGCCAACGATCACGAAACGCTGAGATCGTGTAGGTGTAGACCATCTGGGCCCAAACCCCCGGGGCGATCCCCCGGGCCGTCGGCCCGGTCTCACGAGTTCATGCGTTCTTTGCGACGGGCCGCCTCCCGGTGAAGACCCGAACCATCAGGGAGCACGTCCGTTGGCAGGAATCGCGCGCTGGTGCATGCGCCACCGTCTCCTCACCGTCCTGATCTGGCTGCTCGCACTCGGCGGGACCGCGGCGGCCGCGACCGCCGCCGGAACGGCGTTCTCCAACGACTACGAGGTCCCCGGCACCGAGTCCGGCAAGGCCGACGACCTCCTCCGCGAGGGCTTCCACGGCCAGGGCGGCGACACCGACACCATCGTGTGGCGGGCCCCTGACCATCAGAGCGCGCGCACCCCGGACATCGAGCGGCGCATGACCCGGGCCCTCGACGCGGTCGCCGCGCTCCCGGGCATCGGCTCCGTCGCCGGACCCTACGGCCCCGGCCCCGAGAGCGCCGCACGGATCAGCCCCGGCGGGCGCACCGCCTACGCCGTGGTGACCTTCGACCAGCACGCGGACTCCGTACCCAAGGCCCAGGCCAGGGCCGTCGTCGACGCGGTGAAGAACCCCGCCACCGAGACCGACGGGCTCCAGGTCGAACTGGGCGGCCGCGCCATCCAGCTCACCGAGGCACCCACCGCGCACCTCGCCGAGGTCGTCGGCGTGGCCGTCGCCGCCGTGGTCCTCTTCCTCGCCTTCGGATCGCTCGCCGCGAGCCTGCTGCCCATAGCGACCGCCCTGGTCAGCGTGGGCACCGCCTATTTCGGCATCACCCTCCTCGGGCACGCGATGCCCGTCGCCGACTTCGCCCCGATGCTCGGCACCCTCGTCGGCCTCGGCGTCGGCATCGACTACGCCCTCTTCATCGTCACCCGCCACCGCAAGGGCCTCGCACGCGGCCTCCCCGTCGACGAGGCCGCCGAGAACGCCGTCGCCACCACCGGCCGGGCCGTCGTCTTCGCCGGCGCCACCGTATGCATCGCCCTGCTCGGCATGCTCGTCCTGCGGTTGAACTTCCTCAACGGGGTCGCGATAGCGGCCTCGGTGACGGTCGTGCTCACGGTCGCCGCCTCGGTCACCCTGCTGCCCGCCCTCCTCTCGTACATCGGGACGCGCGCCCTCTCGGGCCGCCAGCGCCGCAAGCTCGCCGCCGAGGGCCCGCGGCCCGCGCAGGCCTCCGGCTTCGCCGCCCGCTGGTCCGTCTTCGTGGAACGCCACCCCAAACTGCTCGGCCTCGTGGCCACCGCGGTCATGCTGGTGCTGGCCCTGCCCACCCTCTCGCTCCACCTGGGCACCTCCGACCAGGGCAACAACCCGGCCGCCTCCACCACCCGCAAGGCCTACGACCTGCTGGCGGACGGGTTCGGGCCCGGCACGAACGGACCGCTCACCGTCGTCGCCCGGCTGGACGGCGCCGGGGACCGGATCGCCGTCGACCGCCTCGCGGACGCGCTCCGCCGGACGGACGGCGTCGCGTCCGCCGGCCCCGCCGTCCTCAACCGCAGCGGGGACACCGCCGTCGTGACCGTCGTACCGGACTCGGCCCCCCAGTCCCGGGCCACGAGCGACCTCGTCGACACCCTCCGCCGGGACGTCGTCCCGCGCGCCGGGCACGGCAACTCCATGGACGTCCACGTCGGCGGTGTGACCGCCGCCTACGACGACTTCGCCGAGGTCATCATCGGCAAGCTGCCGCTCTTCGTCGGCGTCGTTATCGCCCTCGGCTGTGTGCTCCTGCTGCTGGCCTTCCGGTCCATCGGGATCCCGCTGAAGGCGGCGGCCATGAACGTCGCCGCCGTGGCGTCCTCCTTCGGCGTCGTGGTCGCCGTCTTCCAGTGGGGCTGGGGGAGCGAACTGCTGGGGCTCGGCAGCGCCGGACCCGTCGAACCCTTCCTCCCCGTGATCATGGTGTCCGTCCTCTTCGGACTGTCCATGGACTACCAGGTCTTCCTCGTCAGCCGGATGTACGAGGAGTGGCTGGAGACCGGCGACAACCGGCGGGCCGTGCGCGTGGGCCTCGCCGAGACCAGCCGGGTCATCAACTCGGCCGCCGTGATCATGATCTCCGTCTTCCTGGCCTTCGTCCTCAGCGGCGACCGCATCATCGCGATGTTCGGCATCGCGCTCGCGGCGGCCGTGGCCCTCGACGCCTTCGTGCTGCGCACCCTCCTCGTCCCGGCCCTCATGCACCTGCTCGGCGGAGCCAACTGGTGGCTGCCCGCCTGGCTCGACAGGCGGCTGCCCAGGATCAGCATCGAGCCCCCCGAATGCCGCCCGCATGCGAAACTTCCGGCACAGCGGCCCGCCGCGGTCCCCGCCACGAGCGAGGACGGCGCCGAGCCCGCCACCACCTCCCGGTGATCCGGCCACCCGCCGTCCGAGACCCAAGGAAGCCCGCGCATGTTCTCGATAGACCTCGCCGACGACGCCCAGCTCTTCCCGCTGGAGGCCCGGCACGCCGAGGAGTTCTTCGCCCACATCGAACGCGGCCGGGAGTTCATCGGCCAGTACGTCGGCTTCCCCGACCGCTCGCCCGACCTCGACTCCGCCCGGGCCTTCCTGGCCAAGTACGCCGTGAAGGCGGGGGAGGACGGCGCCCGGTTCTTCGGCATCCGGCTCGACGGCACCCTCGTGGGCGGGGTCCTCTTCCCGGCCTTCGACGCGGACGGCGGCAACTGCGAGATCGGCTGCTGGCTGGAGCCCGCCGCGGCCGGCCGGGGCCTGGTGACCAAGGCCTGCCGGGTCCTGATCGACTACGCCTTCGGTGAGCGCGGCATGCACCGCGTCGAGTGGCACGCAGCCACCGGCAACAAGAAGAGCCTCGCCGTGGCCGAGCGCCTCGGCATGACCCGGGAAGGCGTCATGCGGCAGAACCACCTGCACCGCGGCGTCCGCCAGGACACCGAGATCTGGTCCCTCCTCGCCCACGAGTGGTCCGCGGCCCGCTCGGCCTAGACCGGATCGACCGGCCGCCGGTCCGGGCCCCGCCGACCGCGGGGCCCGTTGTGGCCACCACCAGCGGATTCTCAGAAGACTCTCAGACAGGGCGCCTACGGTGCCCCGCATGGACACCACGAAGACCCCCGCCGCGAACGCCACCGAGGCGGACGCCACCCCGGTCGACCTCGACAAGACCGAGGTCGCCCAGCCCGCCGAGGCCGAAGCCGACTCCGTACGCACCGACGCGGACCCGGAGGACGAGACCTTCGCCGAGGACGAGGACGAGGACGGGGACGAGGCGGAGACCGCACAGCCCGGCCACGTCGGTT
Source organism: Streptomyces sp. NPDC005533 (assembly GCF_042871845.1). NCBI lineage: Bacteria > Bacillati > Actinomycetota > Actinomycetes > Kitasatosporales > Streptomycetaceae > Streptomyces > Streptomyces sp. NPDC005533. Next base: position 213,531 of record NZ_JBIAJH010000001.1, read on the forward strand.
CCGCCGCCTCCGCGATCGTCGCCGCGGGGCTCGGCGTCGTCGCCCTCAGCGGCAGCTGGGTCGCCGGCATCGTGTCCGAGCGCGCGAGCATCGCCGCCCGGCTGGAGCTGAGCCAGGCCGCCGACGCCAACGCGCAGATCGCCGCCCAGTTCGTCGACCCGTGGCACACCACCGCGATGGTGAACGGCGTCTTCTCCGCCCTCGCCCTGATCATCGCCACCTTCGTGCTGGCCCTCCCCGCCTTCAGCACCCCCGAGCGCGTCCTGCCCACCTGGGTGCGGTCCGTCTCCTGGGCGGGCATCGGCCTGGGCGCCCTCGGCGTACTCCTCTTCGTCCTCATGTACTTCGACCTCCTCCTCGCCATCCCGAAGGCGGCGGGCTAGGTACTGCCTTAGGCGAACTCGGCCCGGTCCGGGCCCATCCCGGCCCGGACTAAGGCCCCCCGCCCCCGGCAGATGCGGCATGCGACCGATGTGCCGGCACCCTCTGGGACGCGAATCTTGGATCACACCGAACGAGGTGCCCGAGAAACGTCACCAGGGAGTACGAGATGTTCGAGTACGAGATCGTCGCCACCGCCCGCACCACCGACCTCCTCCGCGAGGCCGCCGCGTACCGCACGGTCCGGGAGGCCGGCGCGCCCCGCGCCTCCTTGCACCACCTCGAACCGCGAAGGTCGGTGAGAGCACTCCGGAGCCGCTTCGCCCGCGCCGCGGGCCACGCGCCCCGCACCGCCTGAAGCGACACGTGATGGGAAGCGCACCGATATCGAGTGCCGCCGCACCGGACGGCTGTGCGATGCTCGGCGACGTGGAGACCAGATCTGTCAGCCCGGTGTTCGTCGGCCGAGCCGACGAACTGGCCGTACTCACCGACGCACTGACCCGCGCCGCCGGCCGCGAGCCCCAGGCGATGCTCATCGGCGGAGAGGCCGGGGTCGGAAAGACCCGCCTCACCGAGGAGTTCGTCTGCGAGGCCGAGCGCCGCGGCGCCGTCGTAGCCGTCGGAGGCTGTGTCGAGATCGGGGCGGAGGGACTTCCCTTCGCCCCCTTCTCGACGGCCCTGCGCACCCTGCACCGCCTGCTGCCCGACGAACTGGCCGCCGCCACCGCCGGCCAGGAGGACGAACTCGCCCGGATCCTCCCCGAACTCGGCGACACCCCGCGCGGCCCGCACGACGAGGAGAGCACCGCCCGGCTCTTCGAACTGACGGCCCGGATGCTGGAGCGGCTCGCCGCCGACCGCACCGTCGTCCTCGTCCTGGAGGACCTGCACTGGGCGGACACCTCCACCCGGCACCTGCTCTCCTACCTCTTCCGCACCCTCGCCGGCGGCCGGCTCGTCGTCGTCGCCACCTACCGCGCCGACGACGTCCACCGCCGCCACCCGCTGCGCCCCCTCCTCGCCGAACTGGACCGGCTCCGCACCGTCCACCGCATCGAACTGGCCCGTTTCAACCGGGCGGAGGTGCGCCGCCAGCTCGCCGGCATCCTCGCCGCGCAGCCCGACGAGGACTTCGTCGACTCCGTCTTCGACCGGTCCGACGGCAACGCCTTCTTCGTCGAGGAACTCGTCGCCTCCCGGGCGAGCGGCTGCCGTACCAGCCTCACCGAATCCCTGCGCGACCTCCTCCTCGTCCGCGTCGAAGTGCTGCCCGAGGAGACCCAGCGCCTGGTGCGCATCGTCGCCGAGGGCGGCTCCACCGTGGAGTACCCGCTGCTGCGCGCCGTCGCCGGGCTCACCGAGGACGAGCTGATCGAAGCGCTGAGGGCCGCCGTCGGGGCCAACATCCTGCTCGCCACCCCCGACGGCGACGGCTACCGCTTCCGGCACTCGCTGGTCCGCGAGGCCGTCAGCGACGACCTGCTGCCCGGTGAACGGGCCCGCGTCAACCGCCGCTACGCCGAAGCCATGGAGGCCGACGAGTCGCTGATCCGCTCGGGGGAGCGGATCATCCGGCTGGCCAGCTACTGGTACCAGGCGAACGACCCCGCCAAGGCGCTGCCCGCCGTACTGGCCGCCTCCGTCGCGGCCCGCCGCCGGCACGCCTACTCCGAGCAGCTGCGCCTGCTGGAGCGGGCCATGGACCTGTGGGACAGCGCCCCGCAGGAGGTCCGCAAGGACCTGCGCCCGGCGGACTACACCGAGGTGTACCCGCCGTGCGGCTGTGACGACTCCGCCGCCACCCCGCTCCAGCGGATCGACCTGCTGGCCGAGGCGACCGTCGCGGCACGCTACGGCGGCGAGCGCGAACGTGCCCTGAAGATCACGAAGACGGCGCTGCGCCTGCTGGAGGAGGAGCGCGACTCGCTGCGGGCCGCCTGGTTCTGGACCGAGCGCTCCCGGCTGGTCGCCGGCCTCGGCCGTGGCGACGGCTGGGAGGAGATCGCCAAGGCGCAGGAACTCGTCCGGGGGCTGCCCCCGTCCCAGGTGCACGCCGAGGTCCTGGTCCGGGCCGCGAGCTGGGGCATGCTCCACAAGCCGGGCCCCGACAACCTCGCCGCCGCCGAACGCGCCGTCGAGTACGCGCGCATGCTGGGCGCCGAGGACACCGAGCTCAACGCCCGGATCACGGTCGGCTGCCTGCTCACCGACTCCGGGGACGGCGCCGGCGGCCTCGCCGAACTGCACGCGGTCAGGGAACGGGCCGCGAAGCTCGGACTCACCAGGCTGGCAGGACGTACGCATGTCAATCTCACCTCTCAGTTGGAAAGCATGGGCCGGTCCCGCGAAGCCGTGGAACTGGCCGAACAAGGGGCCGAACTGGTCCGGGAATCCCGGCTGATGGACAGCGAGGCCTGGGTCTGCGGAAACATGGCCGAGAGCCTGTACAGCCTCGGCCGCTGGGAGGAGGCCGCCGAGGCGGCCCGGCGCAGCCTGCGCGTCGGCCAGAGCGCGGCCCCGCGCGGCTCCGGCTCCGCACGGCTGGCCCACCTGGCCTTGGCCCGCGGCGAGTTGGCCGAGGCGGCCCAGCAGCTCGCCGCCGCCCACGCCCACTTCGGCACCCACGACACCCAGCCCCAGCACCGGATACCGCTGTACCGCCTCGCCATCGGGATCGCGGCGGGAGAGGGCCGGATCGCCGACGTGCGCGCCGAGACGGCCGCCGCCATCGCCTACGGGTTCCCGCTCGGCCAGCACCGCTACGCCTGGCCGCTGCTGCTCGCCTCCGCCTCCGCCGAGGCGGACGCCCGCGGGCTCCCGGCCGCCGACGACGGCCGGGACGCCGCCCTGGCCGTGATCCGCGGCGCCGCGCACACCCTCGCCACCCCCGTCCCGCTGTGGGCCGCCCACGCCGAGTACGTCCGGGCCGAACTGCGCCGGGCCGAGGCCCGCGACACCCCCGCGGACTGGACCGCCGTCGAGGCGGCCGTCCGCCCGCTGGAGCGCCCGTACCTGCTGGCCCGGGCCCGCCACCGGCTCGCCGAGGCCCTGCTGGCCGCCGGCGACCGCGAACCCGCGGCCACCCTCCTGCGCGCGGCCCACGCCACCGCCGAGCAGATCGGTGCCCGCCCGCTGCGCGAGGACCTGGCCCTGCTCGCCCGGCGCGCCCGGCTCCCGCTGACCGACGCCGACCCGTCCGCGGCCCCGGCCGCCCCGCAGCGCGACCCGGTCGAGGCGCTCGGCCTGACCAGCCGCGAGCGGGACGTCCTGCGCCTGGTGGCGGCGGGCAGCACCAACCGCAAGATCGCCGAGGAACTCTTCATCTCCCCGAAGACGGCGAGCGTGCACGTCTCCAACATCCTGGCCAAGCTGGGCGTCGCGGGCCGCGGTGAAGCGGCCGCCCTCGCCCACCGGCTCCGGCTCTTCGCCCCGCCCCTCCATGGCGGCCCCGTGGAAGCCGGCCCCGGTCCGGTCAGTCCTCGTCCGGAGGCGGCTCGGCAGGGCGTATGAGCACTCTGCCGGAGTCGAGGTCTATCGGCCCCCGTCCCGGATCGTTGTCATTGACGTCGGTCCGGGACAGCTCCAGCCGCTTCTTCTCGTCGTGCGCGTGCTTGCGTCCCGGGCCGAACAGCTCCTCGATCATGTTGAACAACGCGCTCACCACCCCTGGGGTCCCCGTGCGGAGACGTGCTGGTCACCGCACCGTCAGTGTCAGGATCCTGTCGTCGCCCGCCTCCGGCGAGCCCCGTCCGTCCGTCTCGCTCGTCACCAGCAGCAACCGGTCACCCCCGAGAGCCACCACCGTGCGCAGCCGGCCGTACCGCCCCTCCAGGAAGGCCTCGGGCTCCGCCACCGGCTCCGTCCCGGCCAGGGGTATCCGCCACAGCCGGTTGCCCTTCAGTGCGGCCATCCACACCGAACCCTCCGCCCAGGCGATCCCGCTCGGCGAGGCCTCGTCGGTCTTCCACACGGCCACCGGATCCCGGAAGCCGGGCCTGCCCGCCTTCCCCTCCGCCTCGGGCCAGCCGTAATTCGCCCCGGGCTCGATCAGGTTCAGCTCGTCCCACGTGTTCTGGCCGAACTCGGCGGCCCACAGCCTCTTGTCCTTGTCCCACGCGAGGCCCTGCACATTGCGGTGACCGTAGGAGTAGACGACCGAATCCGCCTCCGGGTTACCGTGCACCGGATCCCCGTCCGGAGTCATCCGCAGGATCTTGCCGCCGAGTGACTTCTTGTCCTGCGCGAGCCCCTTGTCGCCGGTCTCGCCCGTCCCCGCGTAGAGCATCTTGTCCGGACCGAAGGCGATCCGGCCGCCGTTGTGCACGAGGCCCTTGGGAATGCCCCGGAACACGGTGTCCGGCGCGCCCAGTTGCTGACCGGCGGATCTGTGCTCGTCGTACCGCAGCCGGGCGATGCGGTTGTCGGACTCGGTCGTGAAGTACACGTACACCAGCCGGTCCGAGGCGAAGGAGGGCGACAGTGCGAGCCCCAGCAGCCCGCCCTCACCGCCCGGGGCCACCCCCGGCACCTCGCCGATCCGCGTCACCGTGCCCGAGCCGACCGCGACCCTGCTGATCGTCCCCTTGTCCCGGGAGGCGACCAGCAGGTCGCCGCCCGGCAGCTCCGCCACACCCCACGGCGACTCCAGGCCCTTGGCGACCTCGCCGGTCACGGTCACCGCGCCCTTGGCCGGCGGCCCGGTCACCTCCGGAGAGGCGGAGCCGGTCCCCGACGGACCCGCCGACCCGGAGCCCGCCGCGGCCGTGCCCGGTGGAGGGCTCCCACCCCCCGCTCCGGGGGCACCGGCCGGTGCGCATCCCGCCGCCAACAGCGCGCCGCACCCCGCCAGAGCCACCGCCGCCAGCACGCTCCGCTGCCGCGCGCCCCGCGCCTCGTACCCCACGTGCCCGGGGGAACTTCCGTATCGCATCGCCCTGCTCCTTCCGGTCCTCCGATCGTGCCCTTCACCCGTCTCAACAGCGGCGGCAGTTCCCGAAGTTCCACCACTCGTACACTCGATCGAGTGGTTGTCGCTCAGTCCCAGGCTCCCACCTCGGCCGGCAGGGCCGCGATCTCGGCCAGGTCCCCCGCCGAGAGCCGCACCTGCGCCGCCCGCGCGTTCTCCGCGGCCCAGTGCGCCCGGTCGGCCCCCGGTACCGGCACCACCTGCGGCCCCTGCGCCAGCACCCACGCCAGCGCCACCTGCGCCGCCGTGACCTGCGCCCCGTGCCGTCGCGCCACCCGCCGCAGCCCCGCCACCAGCACCTGGTTCGACGCCATCGCCTCCGCCGTGAACCGCGGATGGCGGGCCCGCACGTCCTGCGGCTCGAAGCCCTCACCCGGAGTGAGCGTCCCGGTGAGGAACCCGCTGCCCAGCGGCATCGCCGCGAGGAAGCCCACCCCCCGCGCCGCGCACCAGGGCAGCAGCTGCCACGCCGCCTCCGGCGACCACACCGACAGCTCCGCCTGCACCGCGCTCACCGGGAACACCTGCTGCAGCCGCTCCAGGTGCCGCAGCGTCGTCCGGTACGTCCGGTCCCCGACGCGCCCCGCCCCCGGCCCGGCCCCGGCGCCCAGCGCGCAGAAGCCGAGGGCGCGCACCTTCCCCGCACCCACCAGCTCCGCCATGGCACCCCAGGTCTCCTCCACGGGCACGTCGGGATCCACCCGGTGCAGCTGGTAGAGGTCTATGACATCGGTGCGCAGCCGCCGCAGCGAGGCGTCGCAGGCCCGGCGCAGATAGCCGGGCCGCCCGTCGGCGACCACGTGCTGGTCACCCGCCCGCAGGCCCACCTTGGCCGAGACGAACGCCTCGGAGCGCCGCTCCCGCAGCACCCGCCCGAGCAGCAGCTCGTTGGTGAACGGCCCGTACACGTCGGCCGTGTCCAGCAGGTTCGACCCCAGGTCCAGTGCCGCGTGCACCGCCGCCAGCGACTCCTGTCCCCGCCGCCGCGAAGGCGCGTACGCCCAGCTCATCGGCATACAGCCGAGGCCGACGGCGCCCACGGTCAGCGCCCCCGCCCCGATCGACCTGCGCTCCACCCCTCGGTCCCCCTCACGCTCCGGCCACCAAACTAACGGCTTGATCAAGACGGCTTGGCATAGCCTCGTGATCATGACTGCTACGCCCCAGGACGTCTGGCTCCCCTTCCCCGCCGAGGAGGTCGCCGGCCTCCCCGACGCCTTCCGGTACCGCCTCTGGGACGGCGAGGACGCCTACCCGGCCGATCCCGCCGCCTGCGTCTTCTACGTGGCCCCCTACATGAAGCCCGCCGAGGTCACCGTGCGCCCGCTCGCCGCGATGACCGCGGTCCGCGCCGTCCAGACCCTGACCGCCGGCATCGACGACGTGCTGGGCCGCCTCGGGGACCTGCGCCCCGGCGTCCGGCTGTGCAACGCCGCCGGGGTCCACACGGCCAGCACCGCCGAGCTCGCCCTGACGCTGACCCTCGCCTCCCTGCGCGGCGTCCCCGGCATGGTCCGCGGACAGGACCGCGAGGAGTGGCGCTCCGGCTTCTACGACGCACTCGCGGACAAGTCCGTTCTGATCATCGGTTACGGATCGATCGGCTCGGCCATCGAGGACCGGCTCGTGCCGTTCGAATGCGGGCCGATCGCGCGCGTGGCCCGTACGGCGCGGACCACTGAACGCGGGCCCGTGCACGCCCTCGCCGACCTGCCCGGCCTCCTGCCGCAGGCCGACGTCGTGATCCTCGCGACGCCGCTGACGGACGCCACCCGGGGCCTGGCGGGCGCCGGCTTCCTGAGCCGCATGAAGGACGGCGCCCTGCTGGTGAACGTGTCACGGGGCCCCGTCGTCGACACCAAGTCCCTGCTCGCGGAGGTCGAATCGGGCCGGCTGCGCGCGGCGCTCGACGTCACCGACCCGGAACCGCTGCCCGCCGGCCACCCGCTCTGGCATGCTCCGAATGTCCTGATCACGCCCCATGTCGGCGGCAGCAGCACGGCGTTCGAGCCACGCGCCAAGCGCCTGCTGGCCCGCCAGCTCGGCCGGTTCGCCGCCGGAGAGCCCTTGGAGCACACGGTGCTGATCACCGAGTGAGGCGCGGTGCACACGCTCCGCATTCACCCGGACGCGCACCGTGGGCAGGACTCCGCAATCGGTAACTCAGAGTAGAGGGACTATGTCCCTGAGTGACGAAAGTGGTGTATCGTCCGGAACAAGGGGCTGCGCCACGAACGTCTGGCGCTGGGGAGTGATCGGACACTTTGGGGGGCGACGGGCGATGCACGGCCAATGGACGAAGGATCCGATGCGGCACAGCCGCCGCAGGCGACGCTGCCGAGACTGGGCTGCACCCGAACCAGCCGGCGAGGGGGGCCGGTGAGTGCCCCCGGGGCGGCGCTCCTGAACCGGCCGTCCGTCTCGGGCGGAGGCAGGGGTCTGGCGATGCAGCTGCTCCTCGCGGTGGTCAGCGGCGGGTACGCCGTCGGCGCCGCCCTCAACTGGGGCTCGGAGGAAGTCGCCGAGGTCATGGGCGACTTCGGACTGAGCGCGGCCGGCTTACTCGCCGCCGTCTCCTGCTACACCTACGCGCGCGCCATCGACAGCCGTGAACGCCCCGCCTGGCTGCTCTTCGCCTTCTCCTCCCTCATGGGCGCCGGCGGCAACGCGGTCTGGGGCTGGTACGAGGTGATCCTCGGGGAGCCGGTCCCGAAGCCCTCGCTGGCCGACTTCGCCTTCCTCTGCTTCGCCCCGCCCGCCATCGTGGGCCTGCTCGTCCTCGCCAAACGTCCGATCACCCGCGCCGGCTGGGTCTGCCTCGGGCTCGACTCCTGGCTCATCGGCGGCTCGCTGCTCACCCTGTCGTGGAGCCTGGCCCTGGCCCACGCGGCGCGGACCGCCCAGTCCGGGGCCCCCGGCAGCGTCCCGCGCGCCGCGCTCTCCCTCGCCTACCCGCTCCTGGACATCGCGCTCGTCTCGATGGTCCTGGTCCTGCACTTCCGGCGGAGCGAGACCAACCGCTCCGCCGTCAACACCGCCATCGCGGCGCTGGCCCTGACCGTGCTCAGCGACGCCCTGTTCACCTCGCCCCTGCTGAGCGCCGAGTACCAGTCCGGACAGCTGCTCGACGCCGGCTGGTTCGCCGGCTCGCTGCTGCTCGCGTACGCACCCTGGGGCGCCCGGCGCATCCCCCCGGGCCCGGAGCCGGCCGGGCACCCGCGCCAGGACCGGCCGCACAGCCGCCCGATCACCGGCTCGCTGCCCGCCCTCACCCCGTACCTCGCGGCCGCCGTGTGCACCCTCGGCATCCTCTACAACGTCGTGGACGGCCGGAAGGTCGACCGGGTGGTCGTCTTCACCGGCTGCACGGTCGTGCTCGCCCTCGTCATCCGGCAGGGCATCATGCTCCTCGACAACATCGCGCTCACCCAGGAACTGGCCCAGAAGGAGAACCACTTCCGCTCCCTGGTCCAGGGCTCCAGCGACGTCATCATGATCGCCGCGCCCACCGGGACCCTGCGCTACGTCAGCCCCGCCGCCGCCGGGGTCTACGGCCGCGAGGCCGAGGAACTGGTCGGCACCGAGCTCGCCACGCTCATCCACCCGGACGACCTCGGCCGGGTGGTCCACGAGGTACGCCGCTTCCTCGCCGCCCCGCCGACCGAGGAGCCCACCACCCGCATCGAGTGCCGCTTCAAGTCGGGCGGCGGCGAATGGCTGAACGTGGAGTCCACCGTCAACCGCCACCAGGGCGGGCTCATCCTCAACAGCCGGGACGTCACCGAGCGGGTCCGCCTCCAGGCCCAGCTCCAGCACAGCGCCGAGCACGATCCGCTGACCGACCTGCCCAACCGCGCCCTCTTCACCCGGCGGGTGCGCCAGGCCCTGACCGGCCGGCGCGCCGGCGACCACAGCACCGCCGTGCTCTTCATCGACCTCGACGGCTTCAAAGCGGTCAACGACACCATCGGCCACCAGGCCGGCGACGAGCTGCTCATCGAGGCCGCGCGCCGGCTCCAGGACTCCGTCCGCGCCGGGGACACCGCGGCCCGGCTCGGCGGCGACGAGTTCGCCGCCCTGATCCTGGGCGACGGCAACCGCGACCGCAGCGCACGCGAGTACCAGGTGCGCGAGATCGCCGAGCGGCTGCGCACCACCCTCTCCCAGCCGTACCGGATCGGCGGCAGCGAGGTACGGGTGGCCGCCAGCATCGGCGTGGCCTTCGCCGACCCCGGCATCACCCCTTCGGACCTGATGCGCAACGCGGACCTCGCGATGTACCGGGCCAAGGCGGGCGGCAAGGACCGCGTCGAGATGTACGCCCCCCAGATGCAGGCCGAGGTCGTACGGAAGGCCGAGCTCGCCGGCCGGCTGCGAACCGCACTGCACGAGGGGGAGTTCGCGCTGCTGCACCAGCCCGTGGTCTCGCTGGCCACCGGCGAGGTGGCGGCCGTCGCCGCGCAGGCCCGCTGGCGCTCCGCCCAGGGGATCCTCTTCACCCCGGCCGAGTTCCTGCGCGTCGCCGAGTACAGCGAGGGAGGCGCGGGCGGAGCCGGCGGCTCCGGCACGGCGGGCCCGGACGCCTCGCGCACCGCCGAGCTGGGCCGCTGGCTGCTGGAGGAGGCCGTGGAGCAGGCCGCCGACCGGCACCGGGCCGGGCACGCCGTACCGGTGGCCGTGCGGATGACCGCCCAGCGGCTCCTGGACCGGGCCATGCCGCTCGGTTCCGTGGAGGCCCTGCTGACGCGGCACGGCCTGCCCTCCGGGGCCCTGGTGCTGGAGCTCGCCGTATCCGACCCCAGAGTGCCCTTCGACGACCTGGAGCGCCGCCTGACGGCCCTGCACCGGCTCGGAGTGGGTATCTCCCTGGACGGCTTCGGCAGCGGCTACGCGGCCATCAGCGCCCTGCGCCGCCTTCCCGTGGACATGCTCAAGCTGGACCGGGGCCTGGTGGAAGGCGTGGTCGAGTCCGCCCGCCTCCACAAGATCACCGCCGGTCTCTTGCGCATCGCAAACGACCTGGGCATGCGGTCGGTGGCCGACGGGGTCGACCTCCCCGAGCAGGTCATGGCCCTGCGCGCGATGGGGTGCACACACGGTCAGGGAATGGCCTTTTCCGGCCCGCTCGACGAGTACAGGCTGCGCCGCGCGCTGGTGCGCGGTACGTTCCCAGTACCGGGCGGAGCGGCCCAACCAGCACTTGCCGGCGGCTCCCCCGGGGGCTCGATGGCCATCCGTAGAGGCTCACATAATGAGACGCCCGTCCCACCTACTTGACATCACCCTCCCGCCGGAGGGAGGGTCAATGCCATGCGCACCCGAATTCTCGTACTTGGAAAGCGCGTCGGCTGAGGCTGGGACCTGCATGTCCCCGCTCAACACCCCCGACGCGCTCCCCTCGCTTGCCTCCCGGCACGAGGGGTTTTTTGTTGCACTGGCACAGAGTCGAATCCGCGTAAAACCCTCAGCTTCGAGAAGAGAATGCCGATGACCGAGCAGGCCACCGGGGCCCACCATCCGCAGCCGCGGCCCCGTTCCGGCGGACAGCAGTCCGCCGCAGTTGAGCACGTCACGGGTGCGCAGTCCCTCATCCGCTCTCTCGAAGAGGTGGGGTGCGACACCGTCTTCGGGATCCCGGGCGGCGCCATCCTCCCCGCGTACGACCCGATGATGGACTCCAAGAAGGTCCGTCACATCCTGGTCCGCCACGAGCAGGGGGCCGGCCACGCCGCCACCGGCTACGCGCAGGCCACCGGCAAGGTCGGCGTCTGTATGGCCACCTCCGGCCCCGGCGCCACCAACCTGGTCACCCCGATCGCCGACGCGCACATGGACTCGGTCCCGCTCGTCGCCATCACCGGCCAGGTCTCCTCCAAGGCGATCGGTACCGACGCCTTCCAGGAGGCGGACATCGTCGGCATCACGATGCCGATCACCAAGCACAACTTCCTGGTCACCAAGGCCGAGGACATCCCGCGGACGATCGCCGAGGCCTTCCACATCGCCTCGACGGGCCGCCCCGGCCCGGTCCTGGTCGACATCGCCAAGGACGCCCTGCAGGCGAAGACCACCTTCTCGTGGCCGCCCGCCCAGGACCTCCCCGGTTACCGGCCGGTCACCAAGCCGCACGCCAAGCAGATCCGTGAGGCCGCCAAGCTCATCTGCCAGGCCAAGCGCCCGGTGCTGTACGTCGGCGGCGGCGTCATGAAGTCCGGCGCGACCGCCGAGCTGAAGGTCCTCGCCGAGCTGACGGGCGTCCCGGTCTGCACCACCCTGATGGCGCTGGGCTCCTTCCCCGACAGCCACCCGCTGCACGTCGGCATGCCGGGCATGCACGGCAGCGTCACCGGCGTCACCGCGCTGCAGAAGTCGGACCTGCTGATCGCCCTCGGCACCCGCTTCGACGACCGCGTCACCGGCAAGCTGGACAGCTTCGCCCCCTTCGCCAAGATCATCCACGCGGACATCGACCCGGCCGAGATCGGCAAGAACCGCGCGGTCGACGTCCCGATCGTCGGTGACGCCCGCGAGGTCATCGCCGACCTGATCCAGGCCGTCCAGGCCGAGCACACCGAGGGGAACGCCGGGGACTACACCGCCTGGTGGAACGACCTCAGCCGCTGGCGCGAGACGTACCCCCTGGGCTACGACCTGCCCACCGACGGCAGCCTCTCGCCCCAGCAGGTCATCGAGCGGATCGGCGCGCTCGCGCCGAAGAGCACGATCTTCGCGGCCGGCGTCGGCCAGCACCAGATGTGGGCCTCGCACTTCGTCAAGTACGAGGAGCCCCGCACCTGGCTGAACTCCGGCGGCGCCGGAACCATGGGCTACGCGGTCCCGGCCGCGATGGGCGCCAAGGTCGGCATGCCCGAGCGCACGGTCTGGGCGATCGACGGTGACGGCTGCTTCCAGATGACCAATCAGGAACTGGTCACCTGCGCCCTGAACAACATCCCGATCAAGGTCGCGATCATCAACAACGGTGCGCTGGGCATGGTCCGCCAGTGGCAGACCCTGTTCTACAACCAGCGGTACTCCAACACCGTCCTGCACGCCGACGAGACCGGCCACGACACCGTCGGCTCCCAGCTCGGCGAGTCCACCGCGCCCCGCAAGGGCACCCGCGTCCCGGACTTCGTCAAGCTCTCGGAGGCCATGGGCTGCGTGGCGCTGCGCTGCGAGGACCCGGCCGACCTGGACAAGGTCATCGCCGAGGCCAACGCGATCAACGACCGTACCGTCGTGATCGACTTCATCGTCCACGAGGACGCCATGGTGTGGCCGATGGTCGCCGCCGGCACCTCCAACGACGAGGTCATGGCAGCCCGGGGCGTCCGTCCCGACTTCGGCGACAACGAAGACGACTGAGCCGAGAGAGCCGAGAGAGAGAACGCCCCACATGTCCAAGCACACGCTCTCCGTCCTGGTCGAGAACACGCCCGGCATCCTCGCCCGGATCGCCGCCCTGTTCTCCCGCCGCGGGTTCAACATCGACTCCCTCGCGGTCGGCGTCACCGAACACCCCGACATCTCCCGCATCACCATCGTCGTGAATGTCGAGGACCTCCCGCTGGAGCAGGTGACCAAGCAGCTGAACAAGCTGGTCAACGTGCTCAAGATCGTCGAGCTGGAGTCCCACAACGCCATCGAGCGTGAACTCGTCCTGGTGAAGGTCCGCGCCGACAACGAGACCCGTTCGCAGATCGTCGAGATCGTCCAGCTGTTCCGCGCCAAGACGGTCGACGTCTCCCCGGAGGCCGTCACCATCGAGGCCACCGGCGGCTCCGACAAGCTCGGCGCGATGCTCAAGATGCTGGAACCCTTCGGCATCAAGGAACTCGTGCAGTCCGGCACCATCGCCATAGGGCGTGGCGGACGGTCCATCACGGACCGCAGTCTGCGCGCGCTCGACCGCAGCGCCTGACCCGCCCGGCGCAGCGGACATCCAAGCCGCTCAGGACACGCTCAGCTCGCATAGCGAGACCGAGAAACTCAGATTCCGTTCCCCGCCGTACGGTGGGAGCAACACCAGCGCACCAAGGAGATATCCCAGTGGCCGAGCTGTTCTACGAGAACGACGCCGACCTGTCCATCATCCAGGGCCGCAAGGTCGCGGTCATCGGTTACGGCAGCCAGGGCCACGCCCACGCGCTGTCGCTCCGTGACTCCGGCGTCGACGTCGTCGTCGGCCTGAAGGAGGGCTCGAAGTCCAAGGCCAAGGCCGAGGAGCAGGGCCTGAAGGTCGTCCCCGTGGCCGAGGCCGCCGAGTGGGCGAACGTCATCATGATCCTCACCCCGGACCCGCTCCAGGCCGAGATCTACGAGGAGTCCATCAAGGAACACCTCAAGGAGGGCGACGCGCTCTTCTTCGGCCACGGCTTCAACGTCCGGTACGGCTTCATCAAGCCCCCCACCAACGTCGACGTCGCCCTGGTCGCCCCGAAGGGCCCCGGCCACCTGGTCCGCCGTCAGTACGAGGAGGGCCGCGGCGTTCCCTGTATCGCCGCCGTCGAGCAGGACGCCACCGGCAAGGCCTTCGACCTGGCGCTCTCGTACGCGGCCGGCATCGGCGGCACCCGCGCCGGCGTCATCAAGACCACCTTCACCGAGGAGACCGAGACCGACCTGTTCGGTGAGCAGGCCGTCCTCTGCGGTGGCGCGTCCGCCCTGGTCAAGGCCGGTTTCGAGACGCTGACCGAGGCCGGCTACCAGCCGGAGATCGCGTACTTCGAGTGCCTGCACGAGCTGAAGCTCATCGTCGACCTCATGTACGAGGGCGGCCTGGAGAAGATGCGCTGGTCGGTCTCCGAGACCGCCGAGTGGGGCGACTACATCACCGGCCCCCGCATCATCACGGACGCCACCAAGGCCGAGATGAAGCAGGTCCTCGCGGAGATCCAGAGCGGCGAGTTCGCCAACACCTGGATGGCCGAGTACAAGGCCGGTCTGCCGAAGTACAACGAGTACAAGAAGGCCGACGAGGCGCACCTGCTGGAGACCACCGGCAAGAAGCTGCGCAAGCTGATGAGCTGGGTCGACAGCGACGAGAGCTGATCGTGGACGGCGGGGCCGGGACGCCGTGTCCCGGCCCCGCCGCGCGTCGCTTGTCCAACACGGCCAACCCCGGAAGGGTGATCCTTCCGTACAGGCGGAAATCCGGTCCGTCAGCGCCACTACACTGCTCAACACATACGCGTCAGGCCCACAGTGTCGTGCGTCTTCCACGCGGCTACCCCCTCCACCGCCTGCGGCCGTCGGGACGGCCGTCCGCACTGGACTTGTGAGGATGACCCACGTGAGCTCGAAACCTGTCGTACTCATCGCCGAAGAGCTGTCGCCCGCCACGGTGGACGCGCTCGGTCCGGACTTCGAGATCCGGCACGTCAACGGAGCCGACCGCGCGGAGCTGCTGCCCGCGATCGTCGACGTCGACGCGATCCTCGTCCGCTCCGCCACCAAGGTCGACGCCGAGGCCATCTCCGTCGCCAAGAAGCTGAAGGTCGTCGCCCGCGCCGGCGTCGGTCTGGACAACGTCGACGTCTCCGCCGCCACCAAGGCCGGCGTGATGGTCGTCAACGCCCCGACCTCGAACATCGTGACGGCCGCCGAGCTGGCCTGCGGTCTGCTCGTCGCCACCGCCCGCAACATCCCGCAGGCCAACACCGCCCTGAAGAACGGCGAGTGGAAGCGGAACAAGTACACGGGTGTCGAGCTCAGCGAGAAGACCCTCGGTGTCGTCGGCCTCGGCCGCATCGGCGTCCTGGTCGCGCAGCGCATGTCGGCCTTCGGCATGAAGATCGTCGCGTACGACCCCTACGTGCAGCCCGCGCGCGCCGCCCAGATGGGCGTCAAGATGCTGACGCTGGACGACCTCCTCGAAGTCGCCGACTTCATCACCGTGCACCTGCCCAAGACCCCCGAGACCCTCGGTCTCATCGGGGACGAGGCCCTGCACAAGGTGAAGCCCTCGGTCCGGATCGTCAACGCCGCCCGCGGCGGGATCGTGGACGAGGCCGCGCTGTACTCGGCCATCAAGGAGGGCCGCGTCGCCGGCGCCGGCCTCGACGTGTACGCGAAGGAGCCCTGCACGGACTCCCCGCTCTTCGAGCTCGACCAGGTCGTCTGCACCCCGCACCTCGGCGCGTCCACGGACGAGGCCCAGGAGAAGGCCGGTGTCTCGGTCGCCAAGTCGGTGCGCCTGGCCCTCGCCGGCGAGCTCGTGCCGGACGCGGTCAACGTCCAGGGCGGCGTCATCGCCGAGGACGTCCGTCCGGGTCTGCCGCTCGCCGAGAAGCTCGGCCGCATCTTCACCGCCCTCGCGGGCGAGGTCGCGGTCCGCCTCGACGTCGAGGTCTGCGGCGAGATCACCCAGCACGACGTCAAGGTGCTCGAACTCTCCGCGCTCAAGGGTGTCTTCGAGGACGTCGTCGACGAGACGGTCTCCTACGTCAACGCCCCCCTGTTCGCACAGGAGCGCGGGGTCGAGGTACGCCTGACCACCAGCTCGGAGTCCCCGGACCACCGCAACGTGGTGACCGTGCGCGGCACCCTGTCGGACGGTCAGGAGGTCTCGGTCTCCGGCACGCTCGCGGGCCCGAAGCACCTGCAGAAGATCGTCGGCATCGGCGAGTACGACGTGGACCTGGCGCTCGCCGACTACATGGTCGTGCTGCGCTACACCGACCGCCCCGGCGTGGTCGGCACCGTCGGCCGCGTCCTCGGCGAGGCCGGTCTGAACATCGCGGGCATGCAGGTCGCCCGTGCGGAGGCGCACGGCGAGGCGCTCGCCGTCCTCACCGTCGACGCGGAGGTCCCGGCGAACGTCCTCGCGGACATCTCCGCCGAGATCGGCGCCGTCTCGGCGCGTACGGTCAGCCTCGGCTGACCCGTGTGACACGACGAAGGGCCCGGGGGATTCCCCCGGGCCCTTTCACGTTCCCCGCCGTCCCGTTCAGTTGTACGTCGGCTCCGCCACGTCGGCCTCCGCCCCCTCGGCCCGCTCCGCCGCGGCCGGGGCGGGGGTCTCGACGCCCCGCATCAGAGCCGCGGCGAGCACGGCGGCCCCGAGCAGCAGCGCCGCGCCCCCCCAGGCCGCGTACTGCATCCCGTGGACGAAGGCCTCCCGGGCCAGGGCCAGCACCTGCTCGCCCGCCTCCCCGCCGATCCGGTGGGCGGTGGCCACGGCGCCGCCGAGGGTCTCCCGCACGGCGGGCTCGGAGCCCGCCAGGTCGGCGCGGTAGACCGCGGTGCCCAGGCTGCCGAGGACCGCCATGCCCAGGGCGCCGCCGAATTCCGTTCCGGTCTCCAGCAGGGAGGCGGCGGAGCCGGCCTTCTCGGCGGGGGCCGCGGCCAGCGCCATGTCGGAGACCAGCGACATCACGGCGACGACGCCCGAGGAGAGCACTCCGGCGCCGGTCAGGACCAGCCACAGGGAGTCGGTGTCCAGGAGGCCGAACAGGGCGAACCCGGCGGCGGCCAGGACGAACCCGCCGGCGATGACGTAGCCCCGGTCCACCTTCTGGGCGAGGGCGGCGGAGACGGGGGCCGCGGCGCCGATGACCACCGAGGGGGCGAGGCTCCACAGGGCGGCTTCCAGGGTGCCCATGCCGAGCACCGACTGGAGGTACTGGGTGGTGAAGTAGGACGCGCCCATCACGGCGAAGGCGGAGAGGGTGTTGAGGGCGATGCCCGCCCCGAAACCGCGGCCCCGGAAGAGGGACCGGGGGATCATGGCGTCGTCGCGGGAGCGCTGGCGGCGGACGAAGACGTACGCGAAGGCCAGGCCGACGGCGAGGCAGCCCAGGTAGAGGGGTTCGAAGCCGTCGGCGGCGATCTCCTTGAGGCCGTAGACGACCGGCAGCACGGCGGCCATGGACAGCGGGACGCTCAGCAGGTCGAAGCGGCCCGGGGCCGGGTCCTTGAACTCCGGGACCAGGACCGGGACGAGGAGCAGCAGGAGCAGCATCGCGGGCACGTTGACGAGGAAGACCGAGCCCCACCAGAAGTGGTTCAGCATCACGCCGCTGAGCACCGAGCCGAGGGCGATGCCGCCGGTCATGGCCCCGGACCAGATGGCGATGGCCTTGCCGCGCTGCTTGTCGTCCTGGAAGAGGTTCCGGACGAGGGCGAGCGTGGAGGGCATCAGGGTCGCGCCGCCGATGCCGAGCAGGACGCGGCAGGCGATGAGCATGTCGGCGCTGGTGGCGTAGCCGGCGCCGACCGAGGCGACGCCGAAGGCGGTCGCGCCGATCAGCAGCAGTCTGCGGCGGCCGATCCGGTCCCCGAGCGAGCCCATCGTGATCAGCAGGCCGGAGAGGGCGAAGCCGTAGCTGTCGAAGATCCACAGCTGCTGGGTGGAGCTCGGGGCGAGCTGGTCGGTGATGGCCGGGATGGCGAAGTAGAGGACGGAGACGTCCATCGACACCAGGAGGAGGGGCAGCAGGAGGACCGTGAAGGCGATCCATTCGCGGCGGCCGGCAAGTCGCGCTGTGGCGGCGGGGTTTGTCATGAGCAGGAATATACATACGTCTTAAACGCTTGTCTATGACGTCTGTATGGAACTGTTGTCTGGGACGGTTGTCTTGCTACCGTGTGGCCATGGGACATCGCGAAGATCTACTCGAAGGCGCGAAGAAGTGCCTGGTCGAGAAGGGGTTCGTGCGCACGACCGCGCGCGACATCGTCAGCGCCTCGGGGACCAACCTGGCGTCCATCGGCTACCACTACGGCTCGAAGGACGCTCTGCTCACCCAGGCCTTCATCGGCCTGATCGAGGAGTGGGGCGCCGCCTTCCAGGACGGCCTGGACGGTGAGGGCGGCTCGCTGGAGCGGTTCCGCGCGCTCTGGGAGGGCGTCATCGCCCAGCACGACACGTCGGGTCCGATCTGGGCGGCCAGCCTGGAGGTCGCGCTCGGCAGGGACCAGCGGCCGGAGTTGCGCTCCCTGCTCGCGGCCTCGCAGGCCGAGGGGCGCCGCGGCCTGATCTCCATGCTGACCGGCACCCCCGAGGACCAGCTCGACGACCGCGACGTGCGCACGCTGGGCGCCTTCTACCAGGCGCTGCTGAACGGCCTGATGATCCAGTGGCTGTTCGATCCGGAGTCGGCGGCCACGGCGGAGGAGTTCACCGAGGGCATGCGCCGGGCCGCCGAGGCGATGATCCGCCCCCGGGGCCCCGAGGGCGGGGAGTAGGGGTACGGGACCCCGCCGCCCGGGATCCGAACGGCGCACGTGCGCGTGCCGCCTGACGGGCCGTTGACCGGAGCCGTCGGCCCCGGCCGTGCGCGAGCGGGAGCGCGCGGGCCCCGTCAGGGCGGTGTTCCCCGCCGACGGGAGCGAGGACGGCTGCGCGAACCTCAGACCGGCCTAGGTCAGGCGGGCTGCCTTCAGGGCCATGTGGAGCAGCAGGCGGTCCTCGCCCTCGTCCAGGTCGAGCCCGGTCAGCTGTTCCACCCGGGCGAGGCGGTAGTAGAGGGTCTGGCGGTGGATCCCGAGGGCGGCCGCCGCCCGGCCCGCCTGGCCGGCGCAGTCGAGGAACACCTCGGCGGTGCGGGCGAGTTCGCGATGGGCCGGAGCCAGCAGGGCGCGCGCCGCCGGATCGTCCACCGGGTCGGCGGCGAGGGTCGCGAGCAGCCGGTACGGGCCGATCGCCGACCACTGGGCGACCGGCCCGAGCCGGGGCTGCGCGACGGCCGCCCGGGCCGCCGCCACGGCCTGCTCCCAGGCGGCGGGCAGCTCCGCGAGGCCCCGCACGGGGTCGGCGACGCCCGCGGTCATCCGGCGGGCGGGGATGGCCGGGGGCGTGGCCTTGGCCCTGGCCGCCGCGCTCGACCCGGCCGCCTTGCCCGCGCCGGCCGCCTTGCCCGCGCCGTCCGCCTTGGCTGCGCCGCCCGTTCCCCCGGCCGGAGCCGCCGCACCCGCGCCGGCCGTTCCGGCCGCGCCGGCCGTCCGTGCCGGTTCCGCCGCGCGCGGCAGCAGCCGGGCCACCGCCGTCAGGGCCGGGGTCAGCGCGTCCGTCGAGCGCAGCCGGAGCAGGACCGCCAGGGCCAGGTCGCCGGTCGCCCCCGCTTCGTCCCCGCTCCCGCTCCCGCCCCGCCGCGGTACGAGGCACACGGCCGCCGCGCCCGGCACCGACGCCGGAGCCTCCCCGGACCAGGGCGCCACGCAGACCGCCGCGTGCAGCCCGTCCCCGCCCGGGCCGAGGGCTGCCCGCAGCGCGGCCACCGCCATGTCCTGCTGCCAGCCGCGCCCCGCGGTGAGCACCGCCTGGAACTCCCGCGACAGGTCCGCCCCCGCCTTCGCCTCCTCGGCGAGCAGCACCCCGATCCGCTGGGCCACCTCCATGGCCGCGGCCAGGGCTGCCGGATCGGGGCCGGGCGCGCCCGGCCCCTGGTCGAGGAGCCACACGTAGCCCTGCACGATGCCGCGGAACCGCACCGGCAGACAGATCCGCCCCCGGAAGACCCCCGCGTCGGGCGCCGCCGGGATCCGGACGGGTCCGGTGGCGCGGGCGATGCCGAAGCCCTCGAACCAGGACCGCACGGCCGCCGTCGACTGCCGCGTCAGGATCGAGCGCGTGCGGACCGGGTCCATCGCCAGATCGTCGTCGCTGTCGTGCGCGCCGAAGGCGATGAGACGGAAGTCCCGGTTCTCCAGGGTCGCCGGGGCGCCGAGCAGCGCGGAGATCTCGTCCACCAGGTCCTGGTAATCGCCCTTCACCCGGACATTCTCCCACCCCAGGACCTACTCTTCAGACACATGTATGAGATCCGGGACACGGATGCGTGACAGCTGTCGATGGCAGAGGATCAAAGCGATCCTTAGGTTTCACGGTGGTTTCACTTGCGCTTTTCTTCTGCCACCCGCTGGAGGTGCCCCGTGCTGGGTCCCGTGATCCTCGCCGCTTCGCGCAGCGACAAGATGCGCCGTATCGTCTCTGCCGCCCCGGTGACCAAGCCCGTGGTGAATCGGTTCATCCCCGGCGAGACGGTCGACCAGGTCATCCCCATCGTCGAGGAGCTCACTCAGGCCGGGCTCGAGGTGACCCTCGACGTCGTCGGCGAGGACATCACCGAGGTGGCGCAGTCCTACGCCGCCCGGGACGCCTACCTCCGGCTCATCGAGCGCCTCGCGGAGCTCGGCCTCGGCGAGAAGGCCGAGATGTCCGTGAAGCTGTCGATGTTCGGCCAGGCGCTGGAGGGCGGCCACGAGCTCGCCCTCGCCAACGTCCGCCCGGTCGTCGAGGCCGCCGCCGCCATCGGCACCACCGTGACCCTCGACGCCGAGGACCACACCACCCTCGACTCGATGTTCGCCATCCACGAGGAGCTGCGCCGGGACTTCCCGCAGACCGGCTGCGTGATCCAGGCGTACCTCTTCCGCACCGAGGCCGACGCCCGGCGCCTGGCCGCCGCCGGCAGCCGCGTCCGGATCGTCAAGGGCGCCTACAAGGAGCCCGCCGAGGTCGCGTACCAGGACAAGGCGGAGATCGACAAGGCGTACGTCCGGATCATGAAGATCCTGATGGAGGGCGAGGGCTACCCGATGATCGGGTCCCACGACCCGCGGCTGATCGCCATCGGCCAGGAACTGGCCCGGCAGGCCGGGCGCAAGCTGGACGAGTACGAGTTCCAGATGCTGTACGGCATCCGCAGCGAGGAGCACCTGCGGCTCGCCGCCGAGGGCCACCGGATGCGGGTCTACACCGCGTACGGGACGGACTGGTACGGCTACTTCATGCGCCGCCTCGCGGAGAAGCCGGCCAACCTGCTGTTCTTCCTCCGCTCGATGATCACCAAGAACTAGCCAAGAACTAGGTCAAGGAGTTACCAGCCCCATGGATGCTGTGACCCAGGTCCCCGCGCCGGTCAACGAGCCGGTCCACTCGTACGCCCCCGGCACCCCGGAGCGCGCGCGGCTCGAAGCACAGCTCAAGCAGCTGTCCGAGAACCCGATCGACCTCCCGATGACGATCAACGGCGTCAAGCGGATGGGCGGCGGCGAGCGCTTCGACGTCGTGCAGCCGCACGACCACAAGTCGGTCATCGGCACCTTCGCCCACGCCACCCAGGCCGACGCGCAGGAGGCCATCGACGCCGCCCTCGCCGCCGCCCCGGCCTGGCGTTCGATGTCCTTCGACGACCGCGCCGCGATCATCCTGCGCGCCGCCGAGCTGCTGTCCGGCCCGTGGCGCGAGAAGCTCGCCGCCTCGACCATGCTGGGCCAGTCGAAGACCGCGCAGCAGGCCGAGATCGACACCCCGTGCGAGCTCGTCGACTTCTGGCGCTTCAACGTCCACTTCGCCCGCCAGATCCTGGCCGAGCAGCCGGTCGCGAACTCCGCCGGCGTGTGGAACCGCAGCGACCACCGCCCGCTCGAGGGCTTCGTCTACGCGATCACGCCCTTCAACTTCACGGCCATCGCCGGCAACCTGCCGACCGCCCCCGCCCTCATGGGCAACGTGGTCCTGTGGAAGCCGTCCCCGACGCAGACCCACTCCGCGGTCCTCCTGATGGAGCTCCTGGAGGAGGCCGGCCTGCCCAAGGGCGTCATCAACCTCGTCACCGGTGACGGCATCGCGGTCTCGGAGGTGGCCCTGAACCACCCCGAGCTCGCCGGCATCCACTTCACCGGCTCGACCAAGACCTTCCAGTACCTCTGGAAGACGGTCGGCAACAACATCGAGAAGTACAAGTCCTACCCGCGCCTGGTCGGCGAGACCGGCGGCAAGGACTTCGTCGTCGCGCACCCGTCCGCGGACCGCGCCGTCCTGAAGACCGCCCTGACCCGCGGCTCCTTCGAGTTCCAGGGCCAGAAGTGCTCGGCGTCCTCGCGCGCCTACGTCCCGGCCTCGATCTGGAACGACGGCTTCAAGGAGGCCTTCGCGGCCGAGGTCGACGGCATCGCCATGGGCGACGTCCGCGACCTGACCAACTTCATCGGCGCCGTCATCGACGAGCGTTCGTTCGCGAAGAACAAGGCCGCGATCGACCGCGCCATCGCCGACCCGACCTGCGAGATCATCGCCGGTGGCACGTACGACGACTCGGAGGGCTACTTCGTGCGCCCGACCGTCATCGCGTGCACCGACCCGGAGAACGAGGTCTTCACGACCGAGTACTTCGGCCCGATCCTCGCCGTGCACGTCTACGAGGACGCCGACTTCGACGCGATGCTCGCGCAGATGGAGTCCGTCTCGGCGTACGCCCTGACCGGCTCGATCATCGCCGCCGACCGCTACGCGGCCGCGGACGCGATGGAGAAGCTCCGCTTCGCGGCGGGCAACTTCTACATCAACGACAAGTCCACGGGCGCCGTGGTCGGACAGCAGCCCTTCGGCGGCGGCCGCGCCTCGGGCACCAACGACAAGGCGGGCGCGGCGACCAACCTGCAGCGCTGGACCTCGACCCGCTCCATCAAGGAGACCCTGGTCGCGCCGACCGAGTACGGCTACCCGCACATGGGCTGAGCCCGACCCCGCTGAACCCCGCCCCCGCTCCGGTACCCCCAAGTCCGGAGCGGGGGCGGTTCCCATTTCCCGGGTGGGCAACTCCTGCTAGCCTGGAGGCAGTTGTCGTGTACGGCGACACGCTCCAGTACTCGGGCCCGGCTACCCGAGGGAGCGAAGGGCTCTCGCGAGTTCCCGTGCGGGGTGGGAAGTCTGCCAGGAGATACGAGACCTCTACGCGTCCGTGCCGGGACGACGCCCGGGGAGACGTATGTCCAGGCGCACCGACAACCGCCACCGCGTGGCGACCATCTGCCGTGAGGCCACGGGCCTGGCGCACCACACCTGTCTGCGCTGGGCCGAAGCCGGCCTGATCACGCGCCGCCAACCGGTCCCGGAGCCCGAGGACGAGGCGCAGCGCACCCTCGAATCGCTCCTGGTGGCCGAGCTCGCCGACGGGCTCCGGGAACACGAGTGCCGGGACGGGGCCCTGTTCGGCTTCACCGCCGCCCGCCCGGCCGGCGCCGGCCTGGCACTCGTCCTGCATCCGGCGATGGCGGACCGGGTCCTTTCCACGGTGCTGCCGCGCGTCGACGAGCGGTACGGCGGACTGCGCGGGGTTCCGGGGCTGCGCATCGCCCCGACGGGCTGCACCTGGGCGCTGACCCAGCTGCAGAGCCGGGCGACGGTGGCGGTGGTGCACCCCGACCCGGACTGGCGCCCGCTGCTTCCGGAGCACGGCGCCGGACTGACGCAACTCTGGCGGCGCAACCGTCACCGCCTGCACCCCGCGGAGGCGGCGGAGCTGAGGGGACGAGCCGGTGCGGGGGAGGGCCCCGGATCGGCCAGGGCGCAGGACTGGCTGAACAGCAGGCTGCTGAGGCGGCCGGGGCTGCTGGGTGCGGCCGGGGCCGCGCACGGATCGGCCAACGTGTACACCCACGGCGGCGGGGACGTGGTCGTCGAGTGGTGCTGCGGCGTGGAACGGGACGAACTGGAGCGGCGGCTGCGTCGCAGCGGACTGGCGGAGCGGCCGGGACGGATCGCCGAACGGTTGCGCGACAGGCCGTGGTTCCCCGGTGAGATCGCCATGGGCGGAGCCTTCGTCACCCTGCGGCGCGGGCCCTGCCACGCGGCGGACGCCCCGGGACGGAGGGTGCTGTGATGCTCACCGCGGCGCTCGTCACCGCGGCCGTGCTCGGGGTGAGCAAGGTGGTGCGGGACTGGTTGATCCTGCGGCAGGTGCGGGCGGCCATGGACGCCGGGACCTCGGAGGACCGGGTGCGGATCGGGATGCGGCTCGCGGAGGCGCTCGGCGGCGGGCAGTCCGGGCTGGCCCCGGAACCGCCCGCCGCGGACGTCGTCACACCTCCACGATGACCTGGTCCAGGGACTTTCGGACCAGGTCCGGGACCTCGCAGTCGTCGGCCGGATAGCCGACCGGGATGACCGCGAAGGCCTTCTCGTTCTCCGGGCGGTTCAGGACGTGGCTCAGGAAGCGCATCGGGCTCGGGGTGTGGACCAGTGCGGCGAGGCCCGACAGGTGGAGGGCGGACAGGAGCATGCCGACCGCGATGCCGACCGACTCGTCGACGTAGTAGTGCTTGCGCTTCGTGCCGTCCGGGCCGAGCCAGTAGCGCTGCTGGAAGACCACGATCAGCGCCGGGGCGTCGGTGAGGTGCGTCTTGACGGCGTCGGTGCCGATGGGGCGCAGGGCGGCGAGCCATTCGTCGCCGAGGCGGCCGTCGTAGGACAGCTGCTCCTCCTGCTCGGCGGCCGCGCGGATCTGCTGCCGTACGGTCGGGTCCTTGACCAGGACGAAGGTCCACGGCTGCTGGTGCGCCCCGGAGGGGGCGGTCGCCGCGCAGGCGATGGCGTCCCGGACGACCTGTTCGGGCACCGGGTCGGGGGAGAAGTGGCGTACGGTCCGCCGCTCCTGCATGCGGGCCCGCAACGCGGCGGCCCGCGCGAGCGATTCCTCGCTCGCCATCCGCTCGGGCCGGTAGGGGGCGGGACGGTACGGCTGGCCGTGGATCGGGGTCCACTGTTGGGTCTCGGGCGACATGGGGCGAGTCTGCCGAGGCAATGGTCCAGACCGCCAGAGCCGCGTCGGCCGATTCCGGCCGGTGGACGGCGTCCGGCGTCCGCATTGCGGTCCTTGGTACGGTCGCGGGACGAACGGCTGGAGAGGTGACGGACGTGCGCGTCGGACACACCGCCGGGCTGACCGGCGACGAGCTCCGCGAGGTGCGGGCCCTGCTCGACGAGGCCTTCGAGGGGGACTTCGGCGAGGAGGACTTCG
Source organism: Streptomyces sp. NPDC005533 (assembly GCF_042871845.1). NCBI lineage: Bacteria > Bacillati > Actinomycetota > Actinomycetes > Kitasatosporales > Streptomycetaceae > Streptomyces > Streptomyces sp. NPDC005533. The sequence goes on from NZ_JBIAJH010000001.1 coordinate 238,629, forward strand.
AGCACGCGCTCGGCGGGATGCACGTACTGGTCCGGGACGCGGACGGCCTGCTCGTCGCGCACGGCAGCGTGGTGCAGCGCCGGGTCGTGCACCGCGGGCGGGCCCTGCGGACCGGGTACGTGGAGGCCGTCGCCGTACGGGCCGGCTCGCGGCGGCGTGGCCTCGGCGGGCAGGTGGTGGCCGAGCTCGAACGGGTCGTCGCGCGCGCCTACGTCCTGGGCGCGCTGTCGGCGTCGGAGGCGGGGGCCGGGCTCTACCTCGCCCGGGGCTGGTCGGTGTGGCCGGGTCGGATCGGGGCGCTGTCGCCCCACGGGCCGGTGCCCCTCCCCGAGGAGGAGGGGTCGACGTACGTGTGGGCGCCGCCCGGCGGGATCCGGCTGGACCCGGCCGGGCGGCTCGACTTCGACTGGCGGGACGGGGACGTGCTCTAGGCGGTCACGAGCCCGAGACGCTGGGCGCCCCCGTCTCGATGTGTCCCGTGTAGCGGCGCGACCAGGTGCCGTCGGAGTCGGCCAGGATCGTGAAGTCGTACCAGCCGTTGCTGTAGGCCACGGCGTTGAAGTAGTCCTCGCGCGAGGAGTCCGCCGGGACGGTGTACGTCCAGGGGCCGTCCGTGCGGTAGGCGTTCGAGCGGATCGTGAAGGTGACGGGGGAGCCGGAGGAGTTCGTCATCTTGAAGTAGACCGCCGTCTTGCCGGTCCCCGGCTCGACCGCGAAGCGGGCCGCCACCTCGATCGCCTTGCCCGCCTTGGAGGCGTCGCCGATGAAGCGGCGCAGGAAGCGGTTGGGTCCGTACATCGAGATGTCGTACTTCCCGGAGCCGCTGCCGAGTCCGATGTTGAAGTAGTCCGTCGCCGTCGCGCCCGGGTCGACCGTGTACTGCCAGGCCGCCGTGTCCCGGTGCTGGTGCGGGTGGATGGAGAAGTGCGCGGGCCGCTTCGCCTCCGCACCCTGGTTGGTCATCGAGAACCAGGCCAGGATCTTGCCGGCCGCGCCGAACTCGAAGCGGTCCAGATTCCCGTTCACCTGGTACGGGACGGCCCGCGCCGGGCGGGTGCCGGGCTCCTGCGCGGGGAGGGCGTTGTCCTGCGGCGCCGGGTTGGGCAGCGGGCCGCAGGTCGACTGCCCGATGACCTTGGCGGTGGACGGGAGGCCGGCCGGAACCCCGTAGACCGGGTGCGCGAAGTCGAAGACGCCGGTCAGGTCGCCGACCACCTTGCGGCGCCAGGCGCTGATGTTCGGGCAGGTGGCGGGGGTGCCGAGGGCGGCCGTCCAGGTCTCCATGAACCGCAGGACGGAGGTGTGGTCGAAGACCTCCGAGCTCACCCAGCCGCCGCGGGTCCACGGGGACATCACGATCATCGGGACGCGGAAGCCGAGGCCGATCGGGGTGCCGTCGATGTACTCGCCCGGGGTGCCGGGCGGGGCGATGGGCGGGGGGACGTGGTCGAAGAAGCCGTCGTTCTCGTCGTAGTTGAGGAAGAGGACGGTGGAGTCGAAGACCTCCGGGTTCGCGGCCAGGGCGCGGTAGACCAGGTCGACGAAGTGCGCGCCGTCGCCGGGCGGGGCGTACGGGTGCTCCGAGAAGGCTTCGTTGGCCACGACCCAGGACACCTGGGGGAGGGTGCCCGCGACGACGTCGGCGCGGATGGCGGCCGCGATGTCGTCCGGGGTGGAGCCGGTGACCTTGGGGACCGAGGCCATGCCCCGGTCCCACAGGGGGTTGCCCGGCGCCGCGTCCGTGAACTTCTTGAAGTAGGCGAGCCCGTTGTCCCCGTAGTTGTCCTGGGCGTTCTGGTAGACCTTCCAGCTCATGCCGGCCCGCTGGAGGGCCTCCGCGTACGTCTCCCAGGTCAGCCCGGACTCGTCGCCGCCGTCCTTGCTGGAGGCGTCGACCTTGCCGCTCCACAGGAAGGTGCGGTTCGGGCCGGTCGCGCTGAGGGTGGAGCAGAAGTAGGCGTCGCAGATCGTGTAGTTGTCGGCGAGGCCGTAGTGGAAGGGGATGTCCCCCCGGTCCAGGTACCCGAGGGTGCGGGTGTTGCCCACGCCGGTGACCCAGTTGTCCATCCGGCCCTTGTTCCAGGCCGCGTGCTGCGAGGTCCAGCTGTGCGGGAGGTCGCCGTTGCACTGGGCCAGGGTCTCGCCGTCGACGCCGCCGGCCGGCGGGGTGGAGCTGAGCTTCCACGGGTACTGGCGGCCGCCCCAGTTGGGCTGGTTGAAGGTGCCCCAGCCGCCCGGGATGTTGCCGGCGGCGCGGTCGCCGAACCCGCGGACGCCCTTCAGCCTGCCGAAGTAGTGGTCGAAGCTGCGGTTCTCCTGCATGAGGATCACCACGTGCTTCACGTCGGTGATGGTGCCGGTCGCGGCGGCCACGGCCGCTGTCGTCGGCAGGGCGGCGGGCAGGGCGGCCCCCGCCATCAGCCCGGCGCCGATTCCCACGAAACCTCTGCGGCTGATCGGTGTCACTGGCCCCTCGCCTCCAACTCAGGTGCCCCGCTGGCACATTGACGGCAAGAGTGACGGGGGTTGGTCCAAAGGTCTACATCCGTGCGGTAAGAAGTCGGTGAACATCCGGTTGGCGGGAATCAGTCGGCGAGACGGAGCGGCATTTTGCCCGGATTATCGCCTCCCGGCATGCCGAGGAAGGCCTCCACCGTGTGCTCGATTCCCTGCAAAACGGTGGTGTCCGTACCGATCCGGCCGCTCGGGAGGTGGGGGACCAGGAAGTCCTCCCTCTCCTCCTGCAAATTGGTGTGATTGCGAACCAATACCCCCTCCGAGCGGTTCCCGTCGTACCGGCGCCGCCGAGGACGCCCGGGTGCGCCTCCAGCGGGACGCCCGCGTGGCCGCGCAGCTCGCGGGTACCCCCGGGGGCTGATGGGCGGAGGCGCCGTGGACATCACCGGACTGGGCCCTTCGGGGGCCCGTGAGGCGCGTGGGATACGTCACCACGCCGGAATCCGCCTCGACTCTCGCTGCACATGCTCTGATCAGGGAACTTCGCTCTGAGGCGGCCTGAATCGGAGCCCTGCGGAGAGGCCTTCCGAGGCGTTGCGCGTCTCAGATAGTAGGAAGTCCGAGTAATTGCCGAGACATACAGCGGGACCTGGCCTAGCTTTGTAGGAGCCGAACGTCTCGCCGATCCGGCGAATGGCGGTCGAGAGCGCGCGCCCCTGGCAGGCAACCCCTGCGGCGCACTGCTCCCCGCCTCTTCCGGCGCCTTGAAGGAACCCCTCATCCGTGGCCCCGCCACGCCGTGATCTCAAGGAGTCGATCACCATGACCGCAACCACCACCGCCCGTCGCGTCCGCCACACCTCCGCCTCGGCCGCCGACCGCAAGAACGCCGCAGCCGCCCTCCAGCGCGCCCTCGACCGCCGTGACAACGGCGGCTCCACCGGCCACTGAGCCACCCGGGCGGACATATTGCGTCCACATGATGGACGCAATATGTCTGAGGGCTGGGACAGGGAGTACGGTTTCGCCATGTCGACCAGCATCAATCTCGCAGTGATCCCCGGTGACGGCATCGGCCAGGAAGTCGTGGCTCAGGGACTCAAGGTCCTTACCGCGGTCCTGCCCCAGGACGTGAAGCTGGAGACCAAGCAATACGATCTCGGCGCGCAGCGCTGGCACCGCACCGGTGAGACCCTCCCGGACGCGGAGCTCGAAGCCCTCAAGCACCACGACGCGATCCTCCTCGGCGCCATCGGCGACCCCTCGGTCCCGTCCGGCGTGCTGGAGCGCGGTCTGCTGCTGAAGCTGCGCTTCGCGTTCGACCACTTCATCAACCTGCGCCCGTCGAAGCTGTTCCCCAACACGGCCACCCCGCTCGCCGGCCGTCCGGACATCGACTTCGTCGTGGTCCGCGAGGGCACCGAGGGTCCGTACACCGGCAACGGCGGCAGCCTGCGCACCGGCACCCCCGCCGAGGTGGCCACCGAGGTCAGCCTCAACACGGCGTACGGTGTGGAGCGCGTGGTCCGCGACGCGTACGAGCGGGCGAACTCCCGCCCCCGCAAGAAGCTGACGCTGGTCCACAAGAACAACGTCCTCGTCTACGCCGGCCACCTGTGGAAGAACATCTTCGACAAGGTCGGCCAGGAGTACCCCGAGGTCACCACCGACTACCTGCACGTCGACGCCGCGACGATCTTCTTCGTCACCCAGCCCGACCGCTTCGACGTCATCGTCACGGACAACCTCTTCGGTGACATCCTCACCGACCTGGCCGCCGCCGTGACCGGCGGAATCGGCCTCGCCGCCTCCGGGAACATCAACCCGACCGGCGCCTTCCCGTCCATGTTCGAGCCCGTCCACGGCTCGGCCCCGGACATCGCCGGCACCGGCAAGGCCGACCCGACCGCGACGATCCTGTCCGTCGCCCTCCTGCTGCGTCACCTCGGCTACGAGGCCCAGGCCACCCGCATCGAGGACGCGGTCTCCGCCGACCTGGCGGAGCGCGACGGCACCTTCCGGTCCACCGACGCGATCGGCGACGCGCTCGCCGCTCGAGTAGCCGGCTGACCCGGCAGCCCCACCTCACGAAGGAAGCCGCCGGGTCACAATGGGACCTGGCGGCTTTTCCTGTGCGGCCCCGGGTGCCACCATCTCCCCTGGGCCGCAGTCCCCGCTTCTCCGCAGGTCCCTCACGCGCGATAATCGAACGCGAGGCCGCGGAATGCGGGGAAGCTCGGACGTCCTAGTACGCCGTGAGCGCGGTCCGCCATACACAACCGGTGAAGGACAAGCACTCATGACGACGCCCACGATCGAGCTCAAGCCCTCCTCGAACCCGCTGTCCGACGCGGAGCGCGAGGCGATCCTGGCCAGCCCCGGCTTCGGCCGCCACTTCACCGACCACATGGTGACGATCAAGTGGACCGAGGGTCGCGGCTGGCACGATGCCGAGCTGGTCCCGTACGCGCCGCTCTCGATCGACCCCGCGAACATGACCCTGCACTACGCGCAGACGATCTTCGAGGGACTCAAGGCCTACCGCCAGCCCGACGGCACGGTGGCCACCTTCCGCCCCGAGGCCAACGCCGCCCGCTTCCAGGCCTCCGCCCGCCGCATGGCCATGCCGGAGCTGCCGGTCGAGCTCTTCATCGAGGCCTGCGACGCCCTCATCAAGCAGGACCGCGCCTGGGTGCCGGACTCCGGTGAGGCCTCGCTGTACCTGCGGCCCTTCATGTTCGCCTCCGAGGTCGGCCTCGGCGTCCGCCCGGCGAACGAGTTCCTCTTCATCGTCATCGCCTCGCCGGCCGGCGCGTACTTCCCCGGTGGCGTCAAGCCCGTCTCCGTGTGGCTGTCCGAGGACTACGTCCGCGCGGTCAAGGGCGGCACCGGCGCGGCCAAGACCGGCGGGAACTACGCGGCCTCGCTGGTCGCGCAGGCCCAGGCGGCCTCGCACGGCTGCGACCAGGTGGTCTGGCTCGACGCCGTCGAGCACCGCTGGATCGAGGAGATGGGCGGCATGAACCTGTACTTCGTGTACGGGGACCGCATCGTCACCCCGGAGCTCACCGGCTCGCTCCTTCCGGGCATCACCCGCGACTCCCTCCTCACCATCGCCCGCGACCTCGGCTACACCGCCGAGGAGGGCCGCCTGACCACCGAGGACTGGCAGCGCGACAACGCGAACGGCACCCTCACCGAGGTCTTCGCCTGCGGCACCGCCGCCGTCATCACCCCGGTCGGCTCCGTCAAGTCCGAGCGCGCCCAGTGGACCCAGGGCGACGGCGAACCCGGCGAGGTCACCATGCGGCTGCGCAAGGCGCTCCTGGAGCTCCAGACCGGCCACAGCGCCGACACCCACGGCTGGATGCACCCGCTCGGCTAGGCCGTCCCGGACGGACCGAAGGCCCCCGCGCGATGCGCGGGGGCCTTCGGCCGTACCGGGGGGACCGGGAAAGGGGGGCGCGGGCAGCGCCTCAGTCGACCGCGACCGCCACCTGCCCGGCCGCGTCGGCGGCCGGATCGGCGGCCGGAGCCGGCTGCGGGCGGAGCGTCAGCGCGGTGTACACCGCGCCGCCGACCAGCCCCGACAGGATGAAACTGCAGTCCACTCCGCCGGTGAGGGCCAGCAGCGGGCCCTCGTACACCGGAGTCGACACCGCGGCCAGCCCGACCGCCGCGCCGGCCGCCCAGGAGGCGGTGGCGCGCAGGTTCCAGCCGCCGCTGTACCAGTAGACGCCGCCGCGGGCCCGCCGGTTGAACACCTGCAGGGCGTCGGGGTCGTACACCCCGCGGCAGCGCACGTACCCGATGAGGGTGATGACGGCCCACGGGGTGCCGATCGCGGTCAGCAGCAACACGAACGAGGTCATCGCGGACTGCACGTCCCACTCGAAGGAGCCGAAGAAGACGAAGGCGGTGGCGACGGCCGCGGCGACCAGGGTGGCGGTGGTGCGGGTGGCCTTGGGGACGATCGCGTCGAGGTCCAGGCCCATGGAGTAGAGCATCAGCCCGGCGTTGCCCACCGAGCCGGCCGCCGCCGCGACCAGCAGCGGGACCAGGTACCAGAAGGGTGCGCCGGCCACGAGCGGCCCGGCGTACTCCAGCCCCGCCCGGGCGGCCAGCGCGGTGTACGTACCGAACAGCTGCGGTATCAGCAGGCCGATCAGCAGGCCGAAGGCGGTGGCCCAGAGCACCTTGCGGGAGCCGTGCCGGCGCGGGGAGATGTAGCGGGTGTAGTCGCCGAGCAGGGTGATGAAGGCGACGGGCCCGCTGAGGCCGGCGGCGACGGCGGCCAGCAGCCACGTCGGCCAGAAGGAGCCGAGCAGGTACGAGGTCTCCGGCGGGGCGGCGGCGGTGAAGTCCGGGGCGTAGGCGAGGAAGCCGACGGCCAGCAGGACCACCATGCCGATGGAGAGGACCTTGCTCATGCGCAGCAGCAGCCGGTAGCCGAAGACGGCCCCGACGACGGTACACGCGGCGAGCACCCCGTACATCGCCGCGCGCGAGACGCCGGTGTCGGGAAGTCCGGTGAGCCGCGAGAGGGCGCCCACCATCACGTCGCCGCCGATCCACAGGGTGAGGGCGGTGTAGCCGAGCGAGAGCAGCAGGCCCACGACCGAGCCGACGAGCCGGCCGCGGACGCCGAACTGTGCGCCGCTCGACGTGGAGAGGTTGGTCGCGGTGCGCAGGGAGACGAGCGCCAGCGGCGCGGTGAAGGCGATACCGACGAGCGTGCCGGTCACGATGGCGGTGACCGAGGGCCACAGGCCCAGTCCGAAGGACGGGGGCAGCCAGCCGAAGACGATCACACCGAGGCAGAGGTTGGAGCCGAGGAGGATCGAGATCAGGTCACGGGGACCGCTCGTCCGCTCCTCCTCCGGGATGGTGTCGACTCCGCGCTGTTCGATGGGCATGGGGGGACTCCCTTGGCAGGGCGGGGGGTGGTTCGCATTTGTTTGAGCGACACTCAATGTGACTCAAGCCCATGTCCCAGGTCAATGATTCCCTGCAACGAAATGAAGAGTTAGAGTGATGCTCTAACCCATCGACTCAAGAGGTGGTGGATCGGCGTGCGGCTGACCCCTACGGAGCGTGACCGACTGCTGCTCCGCAGCGCAGCGGAACTGGCCAGGGCCCGGCGGGCCCGCGGCCTGAAGCTCAACGTCCCGGAGGCCACCGCGCTGATCGCGGACACGGTCTGCGAGGCCGCGCGCGACGGCAAGCGGCTCGCGGAGGCCATCGAGGAGGCCCGTAGCGTGCTCGGCGCCGCCGATGTCCTGCCGGGCGTCGCCGACGTGGTCACCGAGGTGCACGTGGAGGCCGTCTTCGACGACGGATCCCGCCTCGCGGTGGTCTCGTCGCCGATCCGGGACGCGCAGCCGCTCGGCGACGACGCCCCCGGCGCGGTCGTCCCCGGCCCGGGCGTCCCCCAACCGGAGCCGGTGGTGCACCTGCGCGTGCGCAACACCGCCCCCGTACCGGTGAGCGTCACCTCGCACTTCCACTTCTTCGAGGCCAACCCGCGGCTCGACTTCGACCGCGCCGCGGCGTACGGCATGCGTTTGTGCGTGCCGGCGGGCTCGTCCGTACGGTTCGACCCGCACGGCGAGGGCGAGGTGGGCCTGGTCCCCATCGGCGGCGACCGCATCGCGATCGGCTTCGCGGGCCTGGTCGACGGCCCCCTCGACGCCCCCGGCGCCAAGGCGCTCGCCCTGGCCCGGGCCGCAGCGTGCGGCTACCTGGGAGCCTCCGCCGAGGACCCCGCCCCGGGTTCCCCCACCCCCCAGGCCGGACGGGCCGGACAGGCCGACGGCACCGACCGAGCGGACGGAGCGCAGACGTGAGCAGGCAGACCCCCCACAGCGATCACAGCGCGCACTGCGCGCCCGGCAGCCGGCACATCGACCCCCACGAGTACGCCTCCGTCTTCGGCCCCCGTGCCGGGGACCGGGTGCGCCTGGGCGACTCCGGGCTGACCGTCCGGGTGGAGTCGGACGCGCAGAAGGCGGGTGACGAGTTCCTGGCGGGTTTCGGGAAGACGGCCCGGGACGGGCTGCACCTGAAGGCGGCCGCGGTCCGCGAGACCTGTGACGTGGTGATCAGCAACGTGCTCGTCATCGACGCCGTTCTGGGCATCCGGAAGGTGTCGATCGGCATCCGCGAGGGCCGGATCCATGCGATCGGCCGGGCCGGCAACCCCGACACCCTCGACGGCGTCGACGTCGTGGTCGGCACCGGCACGAGCATCGTCTCCGGCGAGGGCCTGATCGCCACCGCGGGCGCCGTGGACACCCACGTGCACCTGCTCTCCCCGCGCATCATGGAGGCCTCCCTCGCCGCGGGCGTCACCACGATCATCGGCCAGGAGTTCGGCCCGGTCTGGGGCGTCGGCGTCAACTCCCCGTGGGCGCTGAAGCACGCCTTCAACGCCTTCGACGCGTGGCCCGTCAACATCGGCTTCCTCGCCCGTGGCTCGTCCTCGGACGCGGCCCCCCTCGTCGAGGCGCTGGCCGAGGGCGGTGCCTCCGGTTTCAAGGTCCACGAGGACATGGGCGCGCACACCCGCGCCCTGGACACCGCGCTGCGGGTGGCCGAGGAACACGACGTGCAGGTCGCCCTGCACAGCGACGGTCTCAACGAGTGCCTCTCCGTCGAGGACACCCTGCGCGTCCTGGACGGCCGGACCATCCACGCCTTCCACATCGAGGGCTGCGGCGGCGGACACGTCCCCAACGTGCTGAAGATGGCGGGCGTGCCGAACGTCATCGGCTCCTCCACCAACCCGACGCTGCCCTTCGGCCGCGACGCGGTCGCCGAGCACTACGGGATGATCGTCTCCGTCCACGACCTCAAGCCGGACCTGCCGGGCGACGCCGCCATGGCCCGTGACCGGATCCGCGCGGGCACCATGGGCGCCGAGGACGTGCTGCACGACCTGGGCGCGATCGGCATCACCTCCTCCGACGCCCAGGGCATGGGCCGGGCCGGCGAGACCATCCGCCGCACCTTCGCCATGGCCGCGAAGATGAAGGGCGAGCTCGGCCCGCTCGAAGGCGACGGCGAGGGCGACGACAACGCCCGCGTGCTGCGCTACATGGCCAAGCTGACGATCAACCCGGCCCTCGCCCACGGCCTGGCCCACGAGATCGGCTCCATCGAGGTCGGCAAGCTCGCCGACATCGTGCTCTGGCGCCCCCAGTTCTTCGGCGCCAAACCCCAACTCGTCCTCAAGTCGGGCTTCCCGGCCTACGGAGTCACCGGCGACCCCAACGCCGCCACCGACACCTGCGAACCGCTCGTCCTCGGCCCGCAGTTCGGTTCGTACGGGGCCACCGCGGCCGACATCTCCGTCGCCTTCGTCTCCGCGGCGGCCGCCGCGCTCGGCTCCGACGAGATGCCGACCCGCCGGCGCCGCGTGGCCGTCCGCGGCACCCGCGGCATCGGCCCCAAGGACCTCCTCCTCAACTCCCGGGTGGGCGCGGTCGATGTGGACGCGCGCAGCGGGCTCGTCTCCCTCGACGGGGAACCGCTGCGCTCCGAAGCCGCCGAGTCGGTCTCCCTCAACCGCCTGTACTTCCTGTAAGAGCACAGCCCGTAAGCCCGTTAGGACCCCTGCCATGACTGCACAGCCCGCCAAGCCCGTGAACGACGGCTTCCGGATGCCCGCCGAATGGACGCCCCACGAGCGCACCTGGATGGCCTGGCCCAGCCCCAACCCGACCTTCACCAACGCGCAGGAGCTGGCCGAGGCCCGCGAGGCCTGGGGCGCCGTCGCCCGCGCGGTCCGCGCGTACGAGCCCGTGACCCTGGTCGTCTCGCCCGGCGACGCCGAGAGCGCCCGCGCGATCGTCGGCGACGACGTACAGCTCGTCGAGCAGGAGCTCGACGACGCCTGGATGCGCGACATCGGCCCGACCTTCGTCACCAACGACGCCGGCGAGATCGCGGCCGTCGACTGGACCTTCAACGGCTGGGGCGCCCAGGAGTGGGCCCGCTGGGACCACGACTCGAAGATCGCCCGGCACGTCTCGGACGTGGCCGGCACCCGTACGTACAGCACCGCGCTCGTCAACGAGGGCGGAGCCATCCACGTCGACGGCGAGGGCACCGTGCTCCTCACCGACACCGTGCAGCTGGGGGAGGGCCGCAACCCCGGCTGGACCCGCCAGCAGGTCGAGGCCGAGATCCACGCCCACCTCGGCACCACCAAGGCGATCTGGCTGCCCTACGGCCTGGCCGGCGACTACGGCACCTACGGTACCCAGGGCCACGTCGACATCGTCGCCGCCTTCGCCCGCCCCGGCGTCGTCATGGTCCACACCCAGCCCGACCCGGCCCACCCGGACCACGAGCGCTGCAAGACCATCGCCGCCATCCTGCGCGCCTCCACCGACGCCCGCGGCCGGCAGCTGGAGGTCGTGGAGATCCCCGCGCCGACCGTGCTGGAGGAGGACGGGGAGTGGGTGGACTACTCGTACATCAACCACTACCTGTGCAACGGCGGCGTGGTGCTGTGCTCCTTCGACGACCCGCGCGACGAGGAGGCGGCGGAGATCTTCCGCGGACTGTTCCCCGAGCGGACCGTGACACTCGTTGACGCACGTACGATTTTCGCCGGGGGTGGCGGTATCCACTGCATCACCCAGCAGCAGCCGAAGGTCTGACCTTCGGGAAACGGACGAGGAGTGGGCCCATGGTGGCGGGTGGAGTACCGGTACGGGCGGCGCGCAAGAACGCGCCCCCGCGCGAGGACGTACTCGTCGCCGCCATGGCCACGATCGCCGAGCGCGGCCTCGAAGGCCTGACCATGGCCGGTCTCGGCCGTGAGGTCGGCATGAGCAGCGGCCACCTCCTCTACTACTTCCGCAGCAAGGACGAGCTCCTGCTGCAGACCCTGGAGTGGAGCGAGGCGGCACTGGGCGACGAGCGGCGGGCCCTGCTCTCGCGGCGCGGCCCGGTCGCCGAGCGCCTGCGCGCGTACGTCGACCTGTACGTGCCCACCCAGGCCCGCGACCCGCACTGGACGCTGTGGCTGGAGGTCTGGAACCGCTCCCAGAACGCCGGCCCCCAGGAGCGCGAGCGGCAGGCGGCCATCGAGGGGGCCTGGCACCGCGACCTGGTGGCACTGCTCGCCGAGGGCATCTCGCGCGGGGAGTTCCGCCCGGTGGACGCCGACCGCGTGGCGACCCGCGTCCGCGCCCTGCTCGACGGATTCAGCATCCAGCTGGCCGTGGGTCTGCCGACGGTGGACCGGCAGGAGATCCTCGACCACGTCCGCGAGTTCCTCACCGAGGCACTCACCCCGACGAAAAACCCGGCCTAGACCGCCCGGTTTCCGCGCCGCGCCGACCCGGTGCCCGCATGCTGAGATCCCTGTCCATCCGCGGCGAGCGGTGTGGCACACTGCCAGCGTGCCTGCTCAGCTCATGATTATCGCCAGCAGCGCGCCGGTCCCCAGTGGCCGCTGAACCGCGGAAGAACTTCGCGGAAGCGGCCACCGTGCCTCGGACCCGCGCGCAGACCTCTCGCTACCCGCGAGGGGTTTTTTCGTTTCCCGGACCATCCCTGCCGGGACCGGACCGCGCGCGATGATGGGGGCAGTGGATGCCGGGCATATCCGGAACCACTCATCCGACAGGAGTCAGATCAGCATGACGACGACACCAGAGGCGGCAACTGTGCGCTCAGGGGGCCTGGACGACAGCTTCCACGTCTTCGACACCACCCTGCGCGACGGCGCGCAGCGCGAGGGCATCAACCTCACGGTCGCCGACAAGCTGACGATCGCCCGGCACCTGGACGACTTCGGAGTGGGCTTCATCGAGGGCGGCTGGCCCGGCGCCAACCCCCGTGACACCGAGTTCTTCGCCCGCGCACGCGCCGAGATCGACTTCAGGAACGCCCAGCTGGTCGCCTTCGGCGCCACCCGCCGCGCGGGCGGCACGGCCGCCACGGACCCGCAGGTGCGGGCCCTGCTGGAGTCCGGCGCCCCCGTGATCACGCTCGTCGCCAAGTCCCACGACCGCCACGTCGAACTCGCCCTGCGCACCACCCTGGACGAGAACCTGGAGATGGTCCGGGACACCGTCTCCCACCTGGTCGACCAGGGCCGCCGCGTCTTCGTCGACTGCGAGCACTTCTTCGACGGCTACCGGGCCAACGCCGAGTACGCGAAGGCCGTCGTCCGCACCGCCCACGAGGCCGGCGCCGACGTGGTCATCCTCTGCGACACCAACGGCGGCATGCTGCCCGCCCAGGTGACCGCCACCGTCGCCACCGTCCTCGCCGACACCGGCGCCCGCCTGGGCATCCACGCCCAGGACGACACCGGCTGCGCCGTCGCGAACACCCTGGCCGCCGTGGACGCGGGCGCCACGCACGTCCAGTGCACCGCCAACGGCTACGGCGAGCGCGTCGGCAACGCGAACCTCTTCCCCGTCGTCGCCGCCCTGGAGATCAAGTACGGGCGCAAGGTGCTCCCCGAGGGCGCGCTCGCCGAGATGACCCGGATCTCGCACGCCATCGCCGAGGTCGTGAACCTCACCCCCTCCACGCACCAGCCGTACGTCGGCGTCTCCGCCTTCGCGCACAAGGCGGGCCTGCACGCCTCGGCCATCAAGGTCGACCCGGACCTCTACCAGCACATCGACCCCGAGCGGGTCGGCAACACCATGCGGATGCTGGTCTCCGACATGGCCGGCCGCGCCTCCATCGAGCTCAAGGGCAAGGAGCTCGGCGTCGAGCTGGGCGGGGACCGCGCGCTGATCTCCCGCGTCGTGGAGCGGGTCAAGGAGCGTGAGCTCAAGGGCTACACGTACGAGGCCGCCGACGCCTCCTTCGAGCTGCTGCTGCGCGCCGAGGCCGAGGGCCGGGCCCGCAAGTACTTCCGCATCGAGTCCTGGCGGGCGATCGTCGAGGACCGTCCGGACGGCACCCACGCCAACGAGGCCACCGTCAAGCTGTGGGCGAAGGGCGAGCGGATCGTCGCGACGGCCGAGGGCAACGGCCCCGTCAACGCGCTGGACCGGGCCCTGCGGGTGGCGCTGGAGCGGTTCTACCCGCAGCTGGCCAAGTTCGAGCTGGTCGACTACAAGGTCCGCATCCTGGAGGGCACGCACGGCACGGAGTCCACGACCCGCGTGCTGGTCGCCACGACGGACGGCGTCCGCGAGTGGTCCACGGTCGGCGTCGCCCCGAACGTGATCGCCGCCTCCTGGCAGGCCCTGGAGGACGCGTTCACGTACGGCCTGCTGCACGCCGGGGTCGAACCGGCCGAGTAGGGCCCGCGCCAGGCTTATGTCCTGCTCACACAGGAAAGTCCGGGTTCGGGTAGCGTCGTCCGTATGAGGACCAGGCTTCTATCCGTACGACTTGGATCAGTTCTGGCCGGTCTGCTGCTGGGCCTGTCGGGGACCGCGCTCGCGGCCGCCCCGCAGGCGTCGGCGGCCACCGGGGTCGCCGCCGTGGGGGAGGCCCTCAAGGAAGGGCCCGTCTACGTGGACCCGGGGGCGCGGGCGCAGCTGTCGCAGGCCCAGGCCGACGCGCTCGCGAAGAAGATCAAGGACGCCGGGAAGCCGGTGTTCGTCGCCGTGCTGCCCGCGACGAGCGAGTTCCCCGCCGACAAGGTGTTCGGCGCCGTCCGGGCCGAGACCGGCATCACCGGGCTCTACGCGATCCGGCTCGGCGACGGCTTCAGTGCCCGCGCCGACCAGTCGGTCATGCCGGCCAACGCCGTGCGCAACCTGACCGACGCGGTGAAGGTGGGGTCGCCCGACGCGGCGACCCAGCTCGACAACTTCGTCGACCAGGCCCTGAGCCAGGCCAAGGGCAGCGCCCCGGCCTCCTGGGGCACCACCGGCGGCGAGGCCGGCGCTCCCGTCGGCGGGCTGATCGCCCTCGGTGCGGTGGCCGTGATCGGCGGCGGCGGGGCGTACGCGCTGGTCCGCCGCAACCGGAAGAAGAGGGAAGAGGCCCGGCGCGAGGCCTTGGAGCGCCTCAGCGTGGTCGTCGACGAGGACATCACGGCCTTCGGCGAGGAGCTCGAACGGCTCGACTTCCATCCCGCCGAGCCCGGCGCCGACGACGCCATGCGCAAGGACTACGAGCAGGCGCTCGACTCGTACGACAAAGCCAAGCAGATCATGGGATCGGTGCAGTATCCCGAAGAGGTCAAGGGCGTGACCCAGGCCCTGGAGGACGGCCGGTACGCGCTGGCCTGCCTGGACGCGCGCCGGCAGGGGGAGCCGGTGCCCGAGCGCCGCTCGCCCTGTTTCTTCGACCCGCGCCACGGGCCGAGCACCGAGGACGCCACCTGGGCTCCGGCCGGCGGGGCGGTCCGTACCGTACCCGTCTGTACGGCGGACGCCGTGCGGCTGCGCGACGGCCTGGACCCGGCGGTCCGCACGGTCGACACCGAGCACGGGCCGCGGCCGTACTACGACGCCGGCCCGGCGTACGGTCCCTGGGCCGGCGGCTACTTCGGCGGCGGCATCCTGCCCGGCCTGCTGGTGGGCACGCTGCTCGGTTCGATGATGTCCAGCCCGGCCTACGCCTCGGACCTCGGCGGCGGCACGGGCGGCGGCTTCGACGGCGGGGACGTCTCCGGGGCCGACTTCAACCCGTCCGACTTCGGCGGAGGGGACTTCGGCGGCGGGGGCGGCTTCGACGGGGGCGGCGGTTTCGACGGCGGGGGCGGCTTCTAGCCGCCCCCGGGGGTTCGCCGGGTCCCGCCGGTCAGCCCTGCTTGATGGCCGAGATGTCGAAGGTCAGCTTCACCTTGTCGCTGACCATGACACCGCCGGCCTCCAGCGCGGCGTTCCAGGTGAGGCCCCAGTCGGAGCGCAGGATCTGGGCGGAGCCCTCGAAGCCGACGCGCTCGTTGCCGTAGACGTCCTTGGCGGAACCCGTGAACTCCAGGTCGATGGAGAGCGGACGGGTGACGTCCTTGATGGTCAGGTCGCCGGTGATGCGGTACGCGTCCCCGCCGAGCGCGCGCGCCTCGGTGGAGCGGAAGGTCATCAGCGGGAAGAGCTCGGCGTCGAAGAAGTCGCTGCCCAGCAGGTGGGCGTCGCGGTCGGCGATGCCGGTGCTCACCGAGGGGATCTTGACGTCGATGGTGGCCGTGGAGCGGGCCGGGTCCGCGCCGTCCAGGTGCAGGGTGCCCTCGTGCTCGGCGAAGGAGCCGCGGACGTTGGTGACCATGGCGTGGCGGACGGTGAAGCCGATGCTGCTGTGGGCGGCGTCGATGACGTAGTCGCCGGTGAGGGCGGCGAGTGCCGGGTCGACGTCGAGCGTGGTCGCGGCGGCGCCGGCGCTCTGGTGGTCGGCGGTCTGGCTGCGGCGGTTGAAGAGACCCATGGCCTGCTCCTCGGTGGTGTCGGGGGGTTCTGCTCGGTCCGGAGAGTCTGTTGAATGTTCAACGACCTCACGACCACGACGCTAGACCTATTCTGTTCAAATTTCAACATCTGGTCGAGGTGTCAGGTCATTTTGTGAAAGTCCTACAACGGACGGGGGTCCCGTCTGGCGGAGTCCCTACATCCTCTGGTCGTACTGTGCGGGCCACACAGCGGAAGACTCCCGAGACTGTGCGGAATGAACGGAGGTTTTTCATCGCGATCTTCGTAAGGTCGGTACATGACCGTTGTGGACCAGACCCCGAGCGAGCCGACGGACGCCCGTGGGCGCGTGGCCGAGCTGCACTCCCTGCGCGAGCAGGCGCGGCGCGGCCCCAGTGACCGCGCGACCGAGACCCAGCACGCGAAGGGCAAGCTGACCGCCCGCGAGCGCATCGCGCTGCTCCTCGACGAAGGTTCCTTCAAGGAGGTCGAGCAGCTCCGCCGCCACCGGGCGAGCGGGTTCGGCCTGGAGTCCAAGAAGCCCTACACCGACGGTGTCATCACCGGCTGGGGCACGGTCGAGGGCCGCACGGTCTTCGTCTACGCGCACGACTTCCGCATCTTCGGCGGCGCCCTGGGCGAGGCCCACGCCACGAAGATCCACAAGATCATGGACATGGCCATCGCGGCCGGCGCCCCGCTGGTCTCCCTGAACGACGGCGCCGGCGCCCGTATCCAGGAGGGCGTCTCCGCCCTCGCCGGCTACGGCGGCATCTTCCAGCGCAACACCAAGGCGTCGGGCGTCATCCCGCAGATCTCGGTCATGCTCGGCCCGTGCGCCGGCGGCGCCGCGTACTCCCCGGCCCTCACGGACTTCGTCTTCATGGTCCGGGACACCTCGCAGATGTTCATCACCGGCCCGGACGTCGTCCGCGCGGTGACCGGCGAGGAGATCACCCAGAACGGCCTCGGCGGCGCCGACGTGCACGCCGAGACCTCGGGCGTCGCGCACTTCGCGTACGACGACGAGGAGACCTGCATCTCCGAGGTCCGCTACCTCATCTCGATGCTGCCCTCCAACAACCGCGAGAACCCGCCCGTCCACGAGACGAGCGACCCCGCGGACCGCCGCAGCGAGGTCCTGCTGGACCTGGTGCCCGCCGACGGCAACCGCCCGTACGACATGCTCAAGGTCATCGAGGAGATCGTCGACGAGGGCGACGTCCTGGAGATCCACGAGCGCTGGGCCCGCAACATCATCTGCGCCCTGGCCCGGATGAACGGCCAGGTCGTCGGCATCGTCGCCAACCAGCCCGGTCACCTCGCCGGCGTCCTGGACATCGAGGCCTCCGAGAAGGCCGCCCGCTTCGTCCAGATGTGCGACGCCTTCAACATCCCGATCGTCACCCTGCTGGACGTCCCCGGCTTCCTGCCGGGCGTCGACCAGGAGCACGGCGGCATCATCCGCCACGGCGCCAAGCTGCTGTACGCGTACTGCAACGCCACCGTCCCGCGGATCTCGCTGATCCTGCGCAAGGCCTACGGCGGCGCGTACATCGTCATGGACTCCCAGTCCATCGGCGCCGACCTCACCTACGCCTGGCCCACCAACGAGATCGCCGTGATGGGCGCCGAAGGCGCCGCCAACGTCATCTTCCGCAAGCAGATCGCGGACGCCGAGGACCCCGAGGCCATGCGCGTCCGCATGGTCAAGGAGTACAAGGCCGAACTGATGCACCCGTACTACGCGGCCGAGCGCGGCCTCGTCGACGACGTCATCGACCCCGCCGAGACCCGCGAGGTCCTCGTGAGCGCCCTCGCGATGCTCCGCAACAAGCACGCCGATCTGCCGTCGCGCAAGCACGGCAACCCGCCGCAGTAACCGCGAAGGAGACCTGCCACCCCATGACCACCGCCACTGACACCCTGCTGCGCGTCGAGAAGGGCAACGCCGCTCCGGAGGAGCTGGCCGCGATCACCGCGATCCTGCTCGCCCGCGCCGCCGCCGCCCCCGCGGAGACCGCGGTCCGCACGCCCCGCCAGGCCGGCTGGCGCCGTCTGGAGCGCACCCCGGGTTTCCGCGCCCCGCACAGCTGGCAGGGCTGAGTCCCGAGCCCGGCGCGAGGCCCCGCACCCCTTCCGGGTGCGGGGCCTCGCGCGTACCCGGAAGGAGTGCCGGGGGCCGGCCGTCCCACGACGGCCCCCGCCCGGACACGCCGAAGGCCCCCGCGTCCACGACACGGGGGCCTTTCGGATGCTGCGGACCGCGACCGCTACCGCAGGCGCGCCATGAGGGCGTGCTCGACGAGCGTGATGAGCGCGCTCTTGGCGTCCGCGCGGTGGCGGGCGTCCGTGGTGATGATGGGGGCGTCCGGGCCGATCTGCAGGGCCTCGCGGACTTCCTCCGGCGTGTAGGGCTGGTGCCCGTCGAAGCCGTTGAGGGCGATGACGAACGGCAGGCCGCTGTTCTCGAAGTAGTCGACCGCGGGGAAGCAGTCGGCCAGGCGGCGCGTGTCCACGAGGACGACGGCACCGATGGCGCCGCGGACGAGGTCGTCCCACATGAACCAGAAGCGGTCCTGGCCCGGCGTACCGAAGAGGTACAGGATCAGGTCCTGGTCCAGGGTGATGCGGCCGAAGTCCATGGCGACCGTGGTGGTCGTCTTGTCACCGGTGTGGGTGAGGTCGTCGATGCCGGCGGAGGCGCTCGTCATGACGGCTTCGGTGCGCAGCGGGTTGATCTCGGACACGGCTCCGACGAACGTGGTCTTGCCCACGCCGAAGCCGCCCGCCACCACGATCTTCGCGGAGGTGGTGGAGCGAGCAGGAGCCGCTCCGCCGTTAGAGCTTGCGAAGTCCACTGAGCACCCTTTCGAGCAGTGTCACATCAGGCTGGCCACCGGCAGACTCGTCGCCGCCGGGCTGGTGAATGGCGACAAGGCCCGCCTCCGCCAGGTCGGCGACGAGGATGCGGGCGACACCAAGAGGAATGGAGAGGAGTGCCGAGATCTCCGCGACGGATTTGATCTCCTGGCACAGACGGCAGATGCGCTGGTGCTCGGGCAACTGCCCTTGCAGACGCGCGGGATCGGCCGTGGTACTGACCAGCGCCTCGATGGCGAGCTGGTAGCGCGGCCGAGTACGGCCGCCGGTCATCGCGTACGGACGCACCAGCGGGTTGTGGGCCTTCGGCGCCGGCTGCCGAGCGGCGCGCGGAGGCTGCTGCGGAGGCATCTGGTGCTGGGGCTGCTGGGGCTGGCCGTACGGCTGCTGCTGGTACGGGTTCTGCTCCGGCACCTGCCGGCTGGGAGCGGAGGGAAAGTTGAAGCGGTTCTGGTCGTGCCCACCCTGCGGCTGCTGCGCGCCGCCATAAGGATGTCCTCCGGGTGTTGTCACGTTTCCTCCTCCGACTCCAAGTACGCAGTACTCCCTGTGGAACCGCGCCACCGCACCCTATGGTGCGATGGCGCGAAACGCACTGCCTGTCTGCTAGTTGAGAAGACTTCCCTGCAGCTCGGCGCGCAAGTCCGGGGTGAGGACACTGCCCGCGCGATCCACCAGAAGGGCCATCTCGTAGCCCACGAGGCCGATGTCGCACTCGGGGTGCGCGAGCACCGCGAGGGACGATCCGTCCGAGACGGACATGAGGAAAAGGAACCCCCGGTCCATCTCGACCACGGTCTGGTTGACGGCGCCACCCTCGAAGATGCGGGAGGCCCCGGCGGTCAGCGACGTCAGACCGGAGGCCACGGCCGCCAGCTGATCGGCGCGGTCGCGCGGAAACCCGTCGGACATCGCCAGAAGAAGGCCGTCGGCGGAGACCACCACCGTGTGGGACACCCCTGGGGTGTTGTCCACGAAGTTGGTGATCAACCAGTTCAGGTTCTGTGCCGCCTGGCTCATCGGGCTCACACTAACGCTCCTGGTCATAGCTGTTACTTGACTGCTCAGAACCCGCGCTGCGTCCCTGCTGGACACCGCGCCGCAGGTTGCTCAACCTGCCGCGGACGTCCTCCGGAGCGCGGGAGACCTGGGGGCCGCCCTGCGGGGTCGTCTCCGCCGCGCCCTCGACCAGGTTGGCCTTGGGCACGCGCCGAGGGAGACCGGACGGGGTGACCCCGCCCGCCTTCGGCTCACGGAGTTTGGCGGCCTGCTGCCAGCGCTCGTCGTTACCCGAGCGCCAGTCGGTGCCGCCTTCCTTCTCCTGCTCCGGAACGGCGGGCTGCTGACGCGGCGACCGCTGTTCGAAGAGGGATCCGGAGGACTCCGCTTCCTTCTGTGCCGGCTGCCACTGCTGCTGGCTGCCGCGGCGCGGCAGGCCCGCTCCGGTCATCACGTGACCGGTGTCGGCAGCGGCGCCCGGACGGTCGAAGCCTACGCGTTCCGGAGCGGCTTCGGGGACGGCCCGGGATTCCGATTCGGTCCCGTAATCCTGCTGGTAGGCAGCCGGATACGTGTTCTGATCGGGCCACTCGGCCTGCTCCGCCCGGGATTCGTAGCCGTTGTCGTAGCCCTGAGCGGCCGGCTGCTGGTCCGGGTAACCGTCTTCCGTATAACCGTAGTCCTGCTGCGGGTACGCCTCGTAGCCCTGCTGGGCCTGCTGCGCCTCGTAGGAGGGGTCGTAGGCCTGCCCGGACTGCTGCTCGAAGCCCTGGTACTCCTGGTACCCGTGTTCCGGCTGCGGTTCCGGATACTCCTGGGCGCCCTGGTCGGCGTACTGCTGCTGGTCCTGCGGGAAGCCCACCTGGGCCGCCAGCGCGGCCCGGCGCTCCTGCTGTCCCAGGGACCGGCCGACCGGGTCGGCGGTGAGGCCGTCGGCGCCCTGCTGGTCGTACCGCGAGTCGTCGAAGCCGAGCTCGGCGGCGGTGCGCAGCGGGGCGGCCTGCTGGGTCTTCTGCTCCGGGATGATCTGGGAGACCGTGAAGTCGTCGTCCGGTATGCCCTCGCCACCGCCACCGTGAGTGATGGCTTCGGGGAGCATGACCAGCGAAGTGGTGCCGGCCGCCTCGCCCGAGGGGCGCAGCTGGACGCGGATGCTGTGGCGGTCCGCCAGCCGGCCGACCACGAACAGACCCATGCGCTGCGAGATCGCGGCGTCCACGGTCGGCGGGTTGGCCAGCTTGTGGTTGATGTCCGCGAAGTCCTCGGCGGTGAGGCCGATGCCCTTGTCGTGGATCTCGACCATCACGCGGCCGTCGGGCAGACGGGTCGCGTTCACGCGGACCTTGGTCTGCGGCGAGGAGAACGTGGTGGCGTTCTCCAGGAGCTCGGCGAGCAGGTGCACGAGGTCGGTCACGGCCTGGCCGTGGATCTCGGCCTCGGAGACGCCGGAGAGCTCGATGCGCTCGTACTGCTCCACCTCGGAGGAGGCGGCGCGCAGGACGTCGACGAGGGGCACCGGCTGGTCCCAGCGGCGGCCCGGCTCCTCACCCGCGAGGATGAGGAGGTTCTCGCCGTTGCGGCGCATACGGGTGGCCAGGTGGTCCAGGCGGAAGAGGTTCTCCAGCTGGTCCGGGTCGGCCTCGTTGTTCTCCAGGTCGGTGATGAGGGTCAGCTGGCCCTCGATCAGCGACTGGTTGCGCATGGAGAGGTTCGTGAAGATCGCGTTGACGTTGCCCCGCAGGAGGGCCTGCTCGGCGGCGAGCCGTACGGCTTCCCGGTGGACCTGGTCGAAGGCGCGGGCGACCTCGCCGATCTCGTCCTGGGAGTCGATCGGGATCGGGTGGACCCGTGTGTCGACCTTGCCCGGATCGGTGCGCGAGAGCTGGTCGACGAGCATCGGCAGGCGCTGCTCGGCGATGTCGAAGGCCGAGCTGCGCAGGCGGCGCATCGCGCGGCCCATCTGGCGGGCCATGAGGCCGGCCATGATGAACGCGGCGAGCAGGGCCACGACCACGATGGCGCCGTTGACGATGGCGTCGGTGCGGGCCTCGTCGGAGACCGCGACGGCGTCCTTGACGGCCTTGTCGAGGAGTTCCCTCTCGATCTCGTCGTAGCCGTCGAACTTGGCGGTGGCGGCGGCCTGCCAGAAGACCGGGTTCGTGCCGTTCTCGGCGAGCTTCTTCTTGTTGTCGCCGCTGGCGATCGCCTCGGTCATGCCGAGCAGCGGGTTGCCGTTGGGGGCGGGCGGCGGCACGAAGCGGGTGCCGGCCTGCTCGGCCTGGTGCTTGGCCTCGGCGAGCTTGGCCTTGCCCTCGTCCGACTTCTTGCCCATGACCTCCTTGAGGCGGTTCACGTCCTCCTCGGTGCCGGCCGCGACGTACTCGCCGATGGCGATTTCCTCGAGGTAGGCGTAGGAGGAGAAGGCGACGAGCTGGGCCTTGCGCACGTTCTCGTCCGTGCTGGGACGGACGAGGAGGTGGGTGCCGACGGAGCGCTGCAGCGAGTTCGCCGCCTTGGCCAGCTGGACCGCGTAGACCATGCGGCCGTACGAGGTCACGTTGCCGGTGCCGAGACCGAGCTCGTTGGCGAACTGCATGAGGTAGTGCTCGACGCCGACGTAGCCCTCTTCGGTCGGGATGGGGCCGCCGGCGGAGGGGAGGTTCTTCTTGGGGGTCTCGAAGGCGGCCTGGTAGGCCTTCTCCCGGACTTCCTTGAGCTTGGGCTCCTCCGCGCGGAAGAGGTCCAGGCGCCGCTCCAGGCCCTGGTTCTTCGGCATGTCCTGGACGGCCTTGTCGAACTTCTCCTTGGCCCCGGTCGTGACCGCGTAGGCCTTGGTGACCTGCTCGGAGTTGGTCTGGCCGTTCAGGAGGGGCTCGGCCGTCAGGTCACGCTCGTTGAGCAGTGCCTGGCTGTACTCCGAGGCGGCCTGGACGACCCGGGCTATCTGCTCGGCGTCCTTGGCCTCGTTCCACTGGTCGACGGAGCCCTTCACCTGGAAGCCGCCCATGACCAGGCCCACGAGGGCCGGCACGAGGAGGATGGCGTTCAGGCGGGTCGGCACGCGCCAGTTGCGGGGCGAGAACTTGCTGGTGCTCCCCGGGCGCGCGGGTGGCTCCACGGGCACGTCGACGGGCGACGCGGCCGCTCGCGGCGGCGGGGTGAAGTTGCCGCGCGCGGGTTCAACCGCGGGGCTTGCGTTGCTTCGCCTCACTCGACCAACAACCTTCCGGCGGTGCTACTAGCTAGTTCGTTGAATTCCAGCACGGTTGACGGCCGTGTTCCAAACAGTTGGAATCAGCTATTCCAAGATCTTTATGCCCCACATAAATCGGACATAAAGAGCGTCCTGCGGCAAAAATAGGGGGAGTTGTGCGCGTAGCGGTACCAACCGAACGCACCCCGTGGCCAACTGGCGGCAATTGTCTGTCGAAACGTTATGAACCGAGAGGGCGGGCCGTGTCCTATGACACAGCCCGCCCTCTCACGTTGTGAAGAACCCGTGGGACTTGAGTGATGCCGCTTGAGCCGGGCTGTCTGCGTGGTGTTACTTGAGACGCGCCATGAGGGCGTGCTCGACGAGCGTGATGAGCGCGCTCTTGGCGTCCGCCCGGTGGCGGGCGTCCGTCGTGATGATGGGGGCGCCGGGGCCGATCTGCAGCGCTTCGCGGACTTCCTCCGGGGTATACGGCTGGTGTCCCTCGAAGCCGTTGAGGGCCACGACGAACGGAAGGCCGCTGTTCTCGAAGTAGTCCACCGCGGGGAAGCAGTCGGCCAGGCGGCGCGTGTCCACGAGCACGATCGCACCGATGGCGCCGCGGACGAGGTCGTCCCACATGAACCAGAAGCGGTCCTGGCCCGGCGTACCGAAGAGGTACAGGATCAGGTCCTGGTCCAGGGTGATGCGGCCGAAGTCCATGGCGACCGTGGTGGTCGTCTTGTCACCGGTGTGCGTGAGGTCGTCGATCCCCGCGCTCGCGGAGGTCATGACGGCTTCGGTGCGCAGCGGGTTGATCTCGGACACGGCTCCGACGAACGTGGTCTTGCCCACGCCGAAGCCACCCGCCACCACGATCTTCGCGGAGGTGGTGGAGCGAGCAGGAGCCGCTCCGCTAGATGTTCCGAAGGCCACTGAGCACCCTTTCGAGCAGCGTTACATCCGGCGTGCCGCCGGCCTCTCCATTGCCCGGCTGGTGGATGGCCACCATTCCGGCCTCCGCCAGGTCGGCGACGAGGATCCGGGCGACACCGAGCGGCATCGACAGCAGCGCGGAGACCTCCGCGACCGACTTGACCTCGCGGCACAGGGTGCAGATGCGCTGGTGCTCCGGGAGCAGGCCGGACAGGTGCATCGGATCGGCAGTGGTGCTGACCAGTGCCTCGATGGCGAGCTGGTAGCGGGGCCGGGTCCGGCCGCCGGTCATCGCGTACGGACGCACCAGCGGCTGATCGCCTTCCGAGTACGAATCTCCGTACGCATCGGGGTAGGCGGGGGGCGGGGTCATGGATCCTCCGGGCTGGACAGCAGTGGTCAGCGTGCCGTCTGACGGGGCGGCCGGTGGGGGGACTGTATGACGGCCTGGCGGGGGTACTGGATTCCGGGGGCGGGGCCCCGGTCTCCCGGCCGGAAGTACCGTCCGGCCGGGAGGGGGGAAGTCAGCCGAGCAGGCTTCCCTGAAGTTCGGCGCGCAGGTCCGGGGTGAGGACACTGCCCGCGCGATCCACCAGAAGAGCCATCTCGTAGCCCACGAGGCCGATGTCGCACTCGGGGTGCGCCAGTACGGCCAGCGAGGATCCGTCGGAGACGGACATGAGGAAGAGGAATCCCCGGTCCATCTCGACCACGGTCTGGTTGACGGCGCCGCCCTCGAAGATGCGGGAGGCACCGGCGGTCAGCGACGTCAGTCCGGAGGCCACGGCCGCCAGCTGATCGGCGCGGTCGCGGGGGAATCCTTCGGACATCGCCAGAAGGAGTCCGTCGGCGGAGACCACCACCGTGTGGGACACCCCTGGGGTGTTGTCCACGAAGTTGGTGATCAACCAGTTCAGGTTCTGTGCCGCCTGGCTCATCGAACTCAACTATCGCTCCTGCTGGTAAGTGGGGTCGATGTGGTAACTGCCGGTCGCCGGTCCGTTGTTGCCGGCCTGACGGCCCTGCTGGATACCGCGTCGGAGGTTGGTCAGACGGCCGCGGACGTCGTCCGGTGCCCGCGAGACCTGCGGACCCGCCTGTGCCTCGGCCTGCTGCTGCGCGGTGCCGGCCACGAGGTTCGCCCGCGGGACCCGGCGGGGCAGCCCCGAGGTCGTGATACCGCCGGCCGCGGGCTGACGCACGCGCTCGGCCTGGCGCATCAGCTCGTCGTTCGGCGAGGACTTCCAGCTGACGGTCGGCATGCTGCCGGTCGCCGCCGCGGCGGGCTCGGCCGCGGACTCCTGGCCGCGCTGCGGCAGCGGCTGCTGCGGCGCGGGGGCCGACGGAGCGGACTGCTGCGGCCGGCCGGCCTGCTGGGGCATCGCCGCACCCGGTCCCTGCGCGGGGGGCTGCTGCCCCTCCTCGCGGAACCAGTTCGACTCGAGCGTGTCGAAGATCGGGCTGCGGCCGTCGCCGGAGCTCTGGGCCGGCGGCAGCGCCTCCGGCCGGTGAGCCTGCGGCAGTCGCGGGGTCTCCGGGCGCGCGGGCGGTACGGGTGCGTACCCGCCGCCGGGCTGCGGAGGCTGCGGCTGCCCGTGCTGCGGCTGGGGCTGCTGCGGGGCCTGGGGCTGACGGGCGAACCCGCCGACACCGGGGCCGCCGGGCCGCTGGGGCTGGTAGCCCGGACGCTCGAACTGTCCGGTGGCGGAGGGGTCCACGGCGCCCCGCACGTCCGGACGCTCGAACTGTCCGGTCGTGCCGGACAGGCCGTCGGCCTGCGGCATCGGGGCGTTGAAGTCCGGGCGCGCGAACTCCGCCGTCGAGCCGGGGCCCGACAGCTCGTCGTGGCCGCGCGCCTGGTCGGCGCCCCAGCTGGTGGTCTGCGGGCCGGCAAGCTCCGGACGCGGGGCGCCGCCGCGCGGCGGCAGCTGCGGGCGGGCGCCCTGGGGGCCCGGGGCCGGCTGCTGCTGCTGCTGCTGGGGCTGGGCCTGCTGCTGGGGCTGCTGCTGCGGACGCTCGAAGCCGTTGCCCTGCGGGAACCCGGAGGGGCCGGCCGCGGAGGGCGACTGGGTCGGACGGGCCTGCGGGCCACCGCCGAATCCGGCACTGGCGACCGGGCCGCGGGCCGGCAGCGGGCCACCGGCGCCGAAGGCACCCTGGCCCTGGCCCGCGGTGGTCGGACCCTGCTGCGGACGGGCACCGGGAGCACCGGGGCCGCCCTGCTGCGGAGGCCGACCGCCCTGCGGGCCCTGACCGGAGCCGTCGCGGCCCGGGAGGGCGGCGCGCTGGCCGCCGGCGCCGACCTGACCGCGCTGCGGGCCCGAGCCCACGGACGGCCGTGCGGCCGCGCCGGGCACGGAAGCCTGACCGCCGGGGGCACCCTGGGCGCCACCGGGGCCGCCCTGACCGCCCTGGCCCGGCATCGGACCGGGCTTCTTGCCGCCCTGGGCGACGTCCACCGGCAGCATGACGAGGGCCGTCGTACCGCCCGAGTCGGAGGGGCGCAGCTGGATGCGGATGCCGTGTCGCAGGGACAGGCGGCCGACCACGAACAGGCCCATGCGGCGGGAGACGGAGACGTCCACGGTCGGCGGCGACGCGAGCCGCTCGTTGATCGCGGCGAGGTCCTCGGGGGAGAGGCCGATACCGGTGTCGTGGATCTCGACCAGCACGCGGCCGTCGGGCAGCGCGTGACCGGTGACCTTGACCTTGGTCTGCGGGGAGGAGAACGACGTGGCGTTCTCCAGCAGCTCGGCGAGCACGTGCACGAGGTCGTTGACGACGCGGCCGGCGACGTCGGTGCCGGGCACCGAGGCCAGCTCGACGCGCTCGTACTGCTCCACCTCGGAGGCGGCGGCACGGAGCACGTCGACGAGCGGGACGGGGCGCGTCCACCGGCGGCCCGGCTCCTCGCCCGCGAGGACGAGGAGGTTTTCGCCGTTACGGCGCATGCGGGTCGCGAGGTGGTCGAGCTTGAAGAGCGAGGAGAGCTGGTCCGGGTCGGCCTCGCGCGACTCCAGTTCGGAGATGAGCGACAGCTGACGCTGGATGAGGCCCTGCGAGCGGCGCGAGAGGTTGGTGAACATCGCGTTGACGTTGCCTCGCAGGAGGGCCTGCTCGGCGGCGAGGCGGACGGCCTCGCGGTGCACGTCGTCGAATGCCGCGGCCACCTGGCCGATCTCGTCGCGGGTGTGCACACCGACCGACTCCACGGACGTGTCCACGTCCTGCGGGTCCGACTCGGACAGCTGCTTGACGAGCTCGGGCAGCCGGTCCTGCGCGACCCGCGTCGCGGTGTCCTGCAGGCGGCGCAGCGAGCGGATCATCGAGCGGGCCATGACGAAGGCGCCGACGAGGGAGACACCGAGGACGAGCAGGATCAGGGCACCGTTGATGATGGCGTCCTGCTGGGCCTCGTTCTTCAGCTCGCGGGCCTTCTGCTCCATCTCCTCGAGCAGGGTCAGCTCGATGACCTTCATGGCCTGGAGCTTGGTGCCGTCGGCGTCGTACCAGTCGAGCCAGGACCGGTTCTTCTCGCGGAGGAAGGCGTCCTGGCTGGCCAGCACGCGGCGCGCGTAGTGGTCGGCGG
Source organism: Streptomyces sp. NPDC005533 (assembly GCF_042871845.1). Lineage (NCBI taxonomy): Bacteria > Bacillati > Actinomycetota > Actinomycetes > Kitasatosporales > Streptomycetaceae > Streptomyces > Streptomyces sp. NPDC005533. Next base: position 266,026 of record NZ_JBIAJH010000001.1, read on the forward strand.
TGGAGATCTCCGAGTTGCTGTCGCCGAGGCCGGCGAGGAGCTCCTCGGTGCGGCCCTGGTAGACGAGCTCGAAGGTGGTCTTCGCCTGCGTCTCGCCCTTCTGGGCGGAGAGGGCGTAGAGCCGGTCGTTCTCCTTCAGCTCGCCCTGCTTCTCCGAGGTGTCGGGGAGCGAGGCGGCGATGATCGCGCGCTGGATGGAGGCGTACTCCTTGGCGGCGGAGAAGGCCGCCAGGGCACGCGTACGCTTGATCATCTCCGGGTTGGAGGTGGCCTGCGCCATGTCCTGGGAGAGCGAGAGCAGCGAGACGATCATCGCGTTGTACTCGCTGACGGTCTGCTGGGCGCCGTTGACGTACGCCTTGTCGCGGACGGTCTGGATGTTCGCGATCTGACGGCCGATCTGCAGCACGTTGTTGCGGATCGACTTGAGGGTGTCGTCCTTCTCGCCCGTGCTGTCGACCTTGTCGGTCGCGGCGGCGAAGGCCTTCGCGGCGGTGTCGGTCTGCTGGCGGACACCGTCGACCGAGCTGGTGCTCTTGCCCTTGGAGAGCGTGAGCGGACCCGCGGAGAGGTCGCGCTCCTCCTGGAGCATGGCGGCCAGGTTGGTGGCCTGCCGGGTCATCGTGGTCAGCAGCTGCATGTGTTCCAGCTGCGCGATGTCGTTGAGCGAGTCGTTGATGCGGAAGCCACCGAGCGTGGTGGCGGCGACGACCGGCAGGGTCAGCAGCGACACGAGTCGCGTGCTGATGCGCCAGTTCTGCATGGCGAGGCGAGAGCCGGGCCCACTGGGGGCCTTCGGTATCGCCACGTCCTGCTCGGTCGGCCCGGCCTTGGCCTTGCCGGCCTTCGCGGACTTCCCACGGCCCTTCGCCTTCACCGCGGCGGAGGAGTCGGGGCCTGCGCCTTCGACAGCCGGCCCGCGGTTCTGGGCGTGCTGGGGCGAGGAGCCACGGTCGGTCCCGCCGCGCGGCTCCTGCTCCGCCGCAGCGCTGCCATCCCTCTTGAATCGTCCCTGCACTAGCGTCGCAACCTCTGGACCAGGCGTCCCGCCGGGCGACCGGTGGGACGGTGTCGAGTCGTGGGGCACGTGCGGCCCCATGGTGGTCGTCGGTGACCGGCGCGTCTCCCTCTCCTTGCCACCGCGCTCGGCGCTGAGTCGCGCCACCTGCGCGCCGGCTGATTCCCGCGGCGGTCCCGCGAATTCCAGCACAGTGGCGGATCTCCAACAAGGTGCGTGTGTCGGCTCGGAGAGTCGGTCACGGCACGTGATGGGCGGGCTACTACATGTGCGACCGCATTCGGTAGAAACCGGACTTACGCCATCCAAACAACATGGCTGGCAAGGTGTCCCAGTCGCGATGATCAGGAGCGGAATGGCGCATTCAGTGGCGCAATGTCCGTTTCGGCAGGTGAAGTTGACTGTCCATTATGCCCGAAATGACTGGTCACGGGTGAGCAAACTCACACAGCCGTGGCCATTACTTCCTGGTTCCGCGGGGGATTCAGATGTTTAGCCTTGCCCCTTAAAGGGTTGGCGCCAGGGTTGGTGCATCGACAGCCGACACTCACAGATCGAACCGAGGACCCCGAACTCCCATGAAGACGACGATGATGTTCCGCAACATAGCCAACCCCCGCCGCACCACCCTCGCGCACCTCACGGACGCCGAGGAGCTGCAGGCGGCGCCGGCCACCCCGGAACACTCCGTCGAGCTGCCCGCGCAGACGGCCAACCCGCGCCGCACCGTCCTCATGGACGCGCCGGTCGCCGCCGCGCAGTAGCCGCGCAGCCGCGGAACGCCGAGCGTTCCTGCCCGCCGCGTTAGCCTGGGGTCCGCAGACTCCAGCCGCGGACATACAGAGGGGCAGACGCAACACGTGCGCATCGCCAGGTTCTCGATCGACGGAAATGTCGCGTTCGGCGCGGTCGAGGGCAGCACCGCCCCCGGCGACGAAGCGACGCTCGTGCTCGACATCATCAAGGGCATCCCGTTCGCGGACTTCGAGCTCTCGGGCACGAAGGTGCCGCTGAGCAAGGTCCGGCTGCTGCCGCCCGTGCTCCCGAACAAGGTCGTGGCCATCGGCCGCAACTACGCGGAGCACGCGGCAGAGCTCGGGAACGAGGTCCCGGACGCGCCGATCACCTTCTTCAAGCCCTCCACCTCGGTGGTCGGCCCCGGTGATCCGATCACGTACCCCTCCTTCTCCCAGGACGTCCACCACGAGGCGGAGCTCGCCGTGGTCATCGGCCGCATGTGCCGGGAGGTCCCCAGGGAGCGCGTCAAGGACGTCATCCTCGGCTACACCTGCGCCAACGACGTCACCGCGCGCGACGTCCAGCAGCGGGAGAAGCAGTGGGCCCGGGCCAAGGGCTTCGACAGCGCCTGCCCCCTCGGCCCCTGGATCGAGACCGACCTGGACCCGGGCGACCTGACCATCCAGTGCACCGTGAACGGCGAACAGCGCCAGCTCGGCCGCACCAGCGACATGGTCCGCTCCATCGAAGACCTCGTCGTCCACATCACCGAGGCCATGACGCTGCTCCCGGGCGACGTCATCCTCACGGGGACCCCGGCCGGAGTCGGCCCCCTGAACGTCGGCGACGAGGTCGCCGTCACCATCGAAGGCATCGGCACTCTCACCAACAAGGTGATCAAGCGTGGTTAACGGACCTGTCCGCGTACGTTTCTGTCCCTCCCCGACCGGCAACCCCCACGTGGGCCTGGTCCGCACCGCCCTGTTCAACTGGGCGTTCGCCCGCCACCACGGCGGTACGTTCGTCTTCCGCATCGAGGACACCGACGCGGCCCGCGACTCCGAGGAGTCGTACGACCAGCTGCTCGACTCGCTGCGCTGGCTCGGCTTCACCTGGGACGAGGGCCCCGAGGTCGGCGGCCCGCACGCCCCGTACCGCCAGTCCGAGCGCATGGACATCTACAAGGACGTCGCGAAGAAGCTGCTCGACGGCGGCTACGCGTACCACTGCTACTGCACCACCGAGGAGCTGGACGCGCGCCGCGCGGCCGCCCGCGCGGCCGGCAAGCCCTCCGGTTACGACGGCCACTGCCGCGAGCTCACCGCCGTGCAGGTCGAGGCGTACCAGGGCGAGCACCGCCCGGCGATCGTCCGCTTCCGGATGCCCGACGAGCCGATCACCTTCACCGACCTCGTCCGCGGCGAGCTGACCTTCACCCCGGAGAACGTGCCGGACTTCGGCATCGTCCGGGCCAACGGCGCCCCGCTCTACACGCTGGTCAACCCGGTCGACGACGCGCTCATGGAGATCACGCACGTCCTGCGCGGCGAGGACCTCCTCTCCTCGACCCCCCGCCAGATCGCGCTCTACAAGGCGCTGACCGAGCTGGGCGTCGCCAAGTCCACCCCCGCGTTCGGCCACCTGCCGTACGTGATGGGCGAGGGCAACAAGAAGCTCTCCAAGCGCGACCCCGAGGCCTCGCTCAACCTGTACCGCGAGCGCGGCTTCCTCCCCGAGGGCCTGCTGAACTACCTCTCGCTCCTCGGCTGGTCCTTCTCCAAGGACCAGGACGTCTTCTCGATCGAGGAGATGGTCGAGAAGTTCGACATCGACGGCGTGAACGCCAACCCGGCGCGCTTCGACCTGAAGAAGGCCGAGTCGATCAACGCCGACCACATCCGCCTGCTCGACCCGAAGGACTTCGCGGACGCCTGCGCCCCGTGGCTGCGGGCCCCGCACGCCAACTGGGAGCCCGAGGACTTCGACCCGGCGGCCTGGGAGCGCATCGCCCCGTACGCCCAGACCCGCGTCACCGTCCTGTCGGACATCACGGCCAACGTCGACTTCCTGTTCCGCAAGGAGCCGGTCGAGGACCAGGCCTCGTGGGACAAGGCGATGAAGGGCGATCCGGCGGCCCTCCTGACGACGGCGCGCGAGAACCTCGCGAACGCCGACTGGTCGGACCCCGAGTCCCTCAAGCAGGCCGTCCTGACCGCCGGCGAGGCCCACGGCCTCAAGCTCGGCAAGGCCCAGGCCCCGGTCCGCGTGGCCGTCACCGGCCGCACGGTCGGCCTGCCGCTCTTCGAGTCCCTGGAGATCCTGGGCAAGGACCGCTCCCTGGCCCGCATCGACGCCGCGCTGGCCAAGCTCGCCGCGTAGCACTCCCGTACGTCCCGCAGGGGGCGGCGGCCGGACTTCCGGCCGCCGCCCCCTGCGGCGTTGCCCGGCCCGGCGTTCCCCGCGGAACGGGGCCCGGGGGCGCCGGCGCGGGCGTAGGCTCGGCCCCATGCCGATCCGCGCCGTGCTGTGGGACATCGACGACACCCTCTTCGACTACACGGGGGCCGATGCCGCCGGGCTCGCGCGGCAGCTGGAGACCGAGGAACTCGCGGACCGGTACGGCACCCCCGCGCAGGCCCTGGCGCTGTGGCGGGAGATCACCGACAGGCACTGGGCGCGCTTCGCCGCCGGCGAGGGAACCTTCCAGGGGCAGCGGCGGGACCGGGTGCGGGAGTTCCTGGAGCGGCCCGGGATGACCGAGGACGAGGCCGACGCCTGGTTCGACCGCTACGTCGAGCACTACCGGGCCGCCTGGACCGTCTTCCCCGACGTGGTGCCCGCGCTGGACGTCCTCGCGGCCGGCTACCGGCACGGGGTGCTCTCCAACTCCTCCAGCGCCAACCAGGACCCCAAACTGCGCCACCTCGGGCTGCGCGACCGCTTCGAAGTGCTGGTCTGCGCGGTCGAGCTCGGGTTCAGCAAGCCCGAGGCGGCGGCCTTCCTCGCCGCGTGCCGGGCGCTGGGGCTGCCGCCGGGGGAGGTGGCGTACGTGGGGGACCAGCCCGAGATCGACGCGCGCGGGGCCCGTGACGCCGGGCTGCTGGCGGTCTGGATCGACCGCGACGGCGGTCGCGGGCCCGGCCCGGACGGCGCGCACCGCATCCAGGGGCTTGACCAGCTCCCGGAGCTGCTGGCAGGGGATACCCGTTTTGGAGCACGGTCAGGCATCCGGTAATGTTCTTTCTGCGCCGCCGGAGCGGGCCGAAAGGCCGGACGGAGGCGCCACCCGAAGGAAAACCCCGCCAAGGGGTTGACTTTTGGTGGGGTATAGTGTAATTGGCAACACGAGGGTTTCTGGTTCCCTTATTCTAGGTTCGAGTCCTGGTACCCCAGCGCAGTGCAGTAGTAACGCAGTGCTTTGCCCCCGTTGTGTAGCGGCCTAGCACGCCGCCCTCTCAAGGCGGTAGCGCCGGTTCGAATCCGGTCGGGGGTACAGATCCTTCCCGCGAGATCTCCAGGGTCGCACCCGGACGTCTTGATGCAGGATCGCTAGGGCCCCCGTTGTGTAGCGGCCTAGCACGCCGCCCTCTCAAGGCGGTAGCGCCGGTTCGAATCCGGTCGGGGGTACTGTTGGTCTGGTCTAGACCACTTTGGGCTATAGTGTAATTGGCAACACGAGGGTTTCTGGTTCCCTTATTCTAGGTTCGAGTCCTGGTAGCCCAGCGCAGTAACAGCAGCACCAGCTAGCCCCCGTTGTGTAGCGGCCTAGCACGCCGCCCTCTCAAGGCGGTAGCGCCGGTTCGAATCCGGTCGGGGGTACGCATCGAAGAGGCCCTCCGCGTTCATCGCGGAGGGCCTCTTCGCTGTGCGCCGACGCGGGCGCGCGTACGGGGAGCGGGCGCGGGCGCGGACATAAGTGCGGGCCCGGAGGCGCGTGTTCGGACGTGTGCGGCGTCGTACGCGCCCCGGGCCCGGGGGGACGGATGGGGGAGGCCCCTTCGGGGCGGTGAAAGGGGTCAGCCGGAGCGGCGCAGGGCCTCCGTGAGGCGAGCGGCCGCGTCGATGACGGCCTGGGCGTGCATCCGGCCGGGGTGGCGGGTCAGCCGCTCGATCGGCCCGGAGACCGACACGGAGGCCACCACGCGGTTCGACGGCCCGCGCACGGGCGCCGACACGGAGGCCACGCCGGGCTCCCGCTCACCGATCGACTGCGCCCAGCCGCGACGCCGTACGCCCGAGAGCGCCGTCGCCGTGAAGCGCGCGCCCTGCAGCCCGCGGTGGAGCCGCTCGGGCTCCTCCCAGGCCATCAGGATCTGCGCGGCCGAGCCGGCCTTCATCGGGAGCGTGGAGCCCACCGGGACGGTGTCCCGAAGGCCCGACAGCCGCTCCGCGGCCGCCACGCAGATGCGCATGTCTCCCTGACGGCGGTAGAGCTGCGCGCTCTCGCCCGTCACGTCACGGAGGTGGGTGAGTACCGGTCCCGCCGTGGCCAGCAGGCGGTCCTCGCCGGCCGCGGCGGCGAGCTCCGCCAGCCGCGGGCCGAGGATGAACCGGCCCTGCATGTCCCTCGCCACCATCCGGTGGTGTTCCAGTGCCACGGCAAGGCGATGTGCCGTGGGTCGTGCGAGCCCTGTCGCCGCGACCAGCCCGGCGAGGGTGGCCGGACCGGACTCCAGTGCGCTCAGTACCAGAGCTGCCTTGTCGAGAACGCCGACGCCGCTAGAGTTGTCCATGAAACGATATTCGCGTCTCACACTGTGAAACGCAAGTTCAATTTTTCCAAGAACCAGCGAGTCTGTATGTGCGGGTCCACGAACCACTGGGTCCGAGCCGTCGTCCGGGACGTGGGGTACGGGCGACAGGCGCACAAGATCTCTATGAAGCGCCGGCACAACCGGCCGGCCGGAGGGAAAGCGATGGGTAGGACACTCGCGGAGAAGGTCTGGGACGACCATGTCGTCCGGCGCGCCGAAGGCGAGCCCGACCTCCTCTTCATTGATCTGCACCTGCTGCACGAGGTGACCAGCCCGCAGGCCTTCGAGGGCCTGCGTCAGGCCGGCCGCAAGGTCCGACGCCTCGACCTCACCATCGCGACCGAGGACCACAACACCCCCACCCTCGACATCGACAAGCCGATCGCGGACCCGGTCTCCCGGGCCCAGCTGGAGACGCTGCGCAAGAACTGCGCCGAGTTCGGCGTCCGCCTGCACTCGCTGGGCGACGTCGAGCAGGGAGTCGTCCACGTGGTGGGACCGCAGCTGGGACTGACCCAGCCCGGCACCACCGTGGTCTGCGGTGACTCGCACACCTCCACGCACGGCGCCTTCGGCGCGCTGGCCTTCGGCATCGGCACGAGCCAGGTCGAGCACGTGCTGGCGACGCAGACGCTGCCGCTGGCCCGCCCGAAGACGATGGCGATCACCGTCACCGGCGCGCTGGCCGAGGGGGTCACCGCCAAGGACCTGATCCTGGCGATCATCGCCAAGATCGGCACCGGCGGCGGCCAGGGCTACATCCTGGAGTACCGCGGCGAGGCCATCGAGCAGCTCTCGATGGAAGCCCGCATGACCATCTGCAACATGTCGATCGAGGCCGGTGCCCGGGCGGGCATGATCGCCCCCGACCAGACCACCTTCGACTACCTGCAGGGCCGCGACCACGCCCCCGTGGGCGAGGACTGGGACGCGGCGGTCGCGTACTGGAAGACCCTGCGCACGGACGACGACGCGGTCTTCGACGCGGAGGTCGTCATCGACGGCGCCGCGCTGTCGCCGTTCGTCACCTGGGGCACCAACCCGGGCCAGGGCGCGCCGCTGTCGGCCAACGTCCCCGACCCGGCTTCGTACGAGGACGCTTCGGAGCGCCTGGCCGCCGAAAAGGCCCTGGAGTACATGGGGTTGACCGCCGGGCAGCCGCTGCGCGACATCAAGGTCGACACCGTCTTCGTAGGTTCCTGCACCAACGGCCGCATCGAGGACCTGCGCGCCGTCGCCGGGATCGTCGAGGGCCGCAAAGTCGCCGACGGCGTACGGATGCTGGTCGTCCCGGGCTCGGTCCGCGTCGCCCTGCAGGCGGTGGAAGAGGGCCTGGACAAGGTCTTCAAGGAGGCCGGCGCCGAATGGCGGCACGCGGGCTGTTCGATGTGTCTGGGCATGAACCCCGACCAACTGGCGCCCGGTGAGCGCTCCGCGTCCACCTCCAACCGCAACTTCGAGGGCCGGCAGGGCAAGGGCGGGCGCACCCACCTGGTCTCCCCGCAGGTGGCCGCCGCCACCGCGGTGCTGGGCCATCTGGCCTCGCCCGCCGATCTGTCCGCCGCCGACGCGACCGCCGGAGTCTGAACCATGGAAGCCTTCACCACCCACACCGGCCGGGCCGTCCCGCTGCGCCGCAGCAACGTCGACACCGACCAGATCATCCCGGCCCACTGGCTGAAGAAGATCACCCGCGACGGGTTCGAGGACGGGCTCTTCGAGGCCTGGCGCAAGGACCCGGAGTTCATCACGAACCGGCCGGAGCGAGCCGGCGCGACCGTGCTGGTCGCCGGCCCCGACTTCGGTACCGGTTCCTCGCGCGAGCACGCCGTCTGGGCCCTGCAGAACTTCGGCTTCAAGACGGTCATCTCCTCCCGCTTCGCCGACATCTTCCGTGGGAACTCGCTGAAGAACGGCCTGCTGACGGTCGTGCTCCCGCAGGAGACCGTCGAGCGGCTGTGGGAGCTGACCGAGGCCGACCCCACCGCCGAGATCACGGTCGACCTGGTCGACCGCCAGGTGCGAGCGCAGGGCGTCGTCGCGGAGTTCGAGCTCGACGACAACGCCCGCTGGCGTCTGCTGGAGGGCCTGGACGACATCTCGCTCACCCTTCAGAACGAAGCGGACATCGCCACGTACGAAAGCGTCCGCCCGGCCTTCAAGCCGCGCACGATTCGCGCCTGATTCCTGCCTGATCAGCGCTTATTCACCCTCGGGTGATCACATCGACAACACTGTGCCCCCCGCCTTCCGGCGGGGGGCACAGCCGTTTGTTGAGGCCCCGTGAGGCGACAACTCGCCCCAGATGGCACAATCTGTGCATGGAACGCGACAGTCAACTCGAGCTCTACGAACTCGTCGCGGACCGGTTGAAAGAAGCACACACACGGGTGCGCTCACTGCAAGTCCCGGAGGGCGTAAGGATGGCGCTGTCCCGGAAGCTGTTGGTCGTCACGGCCGCGGCGAAGCACGATCTCGCCGATGCGGCAAGGCGCCTGGACAGGTTGATGAAGGACCTCGACGAGGGTCGATTCCCTGAAGGCGACTGATGCGAAGGAACTCCGTAACGGCCTCCGGCGTTGCGGCACTAGGGTGATTAGCCCGTTTCGTGTTTGATTTGCGGTATATATCCGCCTAACGTGCGAAATAAGCTTGAACACATTCGTTCTGGCGAAGTCTCCGAAGGGGAAGACGTGAACAAGGCGCAGCTCGTAGAAGCGATTGCCGACAAGCTGGGCGGCCGCCAGCAGGCCGCGGATGCTGTCGACGCGGTACTGGACGCGATCGTCCGCGCTACCGTCGCGGGCGACCGGGTCTCGGTCACGGGCTTCGGCTCGTTCGAGAAGGTCGACCGCCCGGCCCGTTACGCCCGCAACCCGCAGACGGGTGAGCGCGTCCGGGTCAAGAAGACCTCCGTGCCCCGATTCCGCGCCGGCCAGGGCTTCAAGGACCTGGTCAGCGGCACCAAGAAGCTGCCCAAGGGCGGCGAGGTGTCGGTGAAGAAGGCGCCCAAGGGCAGCCTCACCGGTGGTGCCTCCGCGACGGTCAAGAAGGCCGCCGCGAAGAAGGCCACCACGGCCAAGAAGGCCGCGGCGAAGACCGCGGTCGCAAAGAAGGTGACGGCCAAGAAGACCACCGCGACCGCCAAGAAGGCGGCGGTGAAGAGCACGGCCACGACGAAGAAGGCCACGGCCGCCGCGAAGAAGTCGACCCCGACCGCGAAGAAGACCACGGCCACGGCGAAGAAGACCACCGCCACCGCGAAGAAGACCGCCCCGGCGGCCAAGAAGGTCACCGCCGCGACGAAGGCGCCCGCCAAGAAGACGGCGACGCGCAAGGCCACCGCGAAGAAGACCACGGCCCGCAAGAAGTAGGGGTACGGGTCACACACGCCGGGCCGGCTTCCCCCCGCTGGGGAAGCCGGCCCGCGGTGCGTTCCGTCGCAGGTCAGACGGGCTGGCGGCCGGACGGTCGCGAAGTCGGGCGATCAGAAGGTCTGCAGCGTCACCAGGGTGATCCGCAGGCCCGCGCCCTCTCCGTCCGTCTCGATCCGCACCCGCTGCCCGGGTCGCAGCAGACGCAGGCCGCCCGCGTCGAAGGCCGGGGCCTCGAAGGGCACCGGGGTGCCGTCGTCCAGCAGCACGCTGCCGCTGCGGGTCTGGGAGTCGTACGTGTACGCGGTCGCCTGCATACCGGCACTGTATCGGGCCGTGTGGCGCCCCACACCGAGGGCGAGCGCCGTCCGCAGATCCGCCGCCGTGTCCACGTCCCGGCGCACGCTGTCAACGTCCGCCAGAGCGATTTCCACCGCCCCCGAGGCCGAATGCCGGGCCCGTGACGGCCCGCCGAAGGAGGGGGTCAATTCCACGTCCGGCGCAGCGGAAAGCAAGGTCGTCCCGATTCCGGCCGCATCCGCCAGAAATGCCCGCGGAAATACCGAGGCGTTTTCGAGCACGCGTAGCAATTCGGGGGGCCGCAGCGCCGGCAGGTCCGCGTTCATCGCAGCCACCGCGGCACCGGGCCGCCCCGACCGCACCGCCCGCGCCCCGTGGGCCAGCGCCGCGTTGAGCCCGGCCGCCGGGACGTCCGCCACGATCCGCGCGCCCAGCCGGGACAGTTCCGCACCGGCCGCCGCGTCGTCCGTGACGACCACCACATCCGCGACCGCCGCGCAGGCCAGGGCCCCTGCGACGGTGTCCTGCGCGAAGGCCAGCGCGAGCCCCGGCCGGGAGGCGCCCACGGCCGCCGCGAGACGGCTCTTCGCCACCGCCAGGGGCTTCAGCGGGACCACCAGACTCCAGACGGCGTTCGTGACGGACCCCTTCCCCGCGATGCGCTCCCGCCCAACCCCGGACCATGGTCAGGTCACGGCCGGGTCATGTGTCGGCCCATTGTCGCCTCCGCCCGGGCGACCCGGCAGCCCGGTGGTGTGAGCGGGGCGTACGGTGTTCTCGACAGAGACCGGCCCCGGGGCGACACTTGTCCCGCCGGCGAGGTGCCCAGACTCCCCAGCCGACGCTGGGAGGTACCCCCGCCCACCGGTCCAGAGGAAAGGTGTCCGAGTGTCCCGCCGCAGAATCGGCTTCTGGTACCGCCTGGCGGCGGTCATCGCAAAACCGCCGCTGGTAGTGCTCTTCAAGCGGGACTGGCGGGGAATGGAGCACATTCCGGCCGAGGGCGGCTTTATCACCGCCGTCAATCACAACTCGTATCTGGACCCGCTCTCCTACGCGCACTTCCAGTACAACACCGGCCGAGTGCCCCGATTGCTCGCGAAGGCCGCCCTCTTCAAGGTCCCCATTGTCGGGTCGATCCTGCGCGGCTCCGGCCAGATCCCCGTCTACCGGGAGAGCACCAACGCCCTGGACGCATTCCGGGCCGCGGTGGACGCGATCGAGCGCGGCGAATGCGTGGCCTTTTACCCGGAAGGCACCCTCACCCGCGACCCCGACATGTGGCCGATGGCCGGCAAGACCGGCGCCGCCCGAGTCGCACTCATCACCAGGGCGCCCGTCATTCCGGTGGCCCAGTGGGGCGCGAACCTCGCGATGCCGCCGTACGCCAAGGAGAACAAGGTCCGCCTCTTCCCGCGCAAGACCCTCCAGGTGCTCGCCGGACCGCCGGTGGAGCTCTCCGCCTTCTACGACCGCGACCCCACCCCGGACGTGCTCAAGGAGGTCACCGAGGTCATCATGGCCGCCATCACCGCGCTGCTGGAGGAGGTGCGCGGAGAGACCGCGCCCGAGCAGCCGTACGACCATCGCAACGCCAGGGCGGAACAGCGGCGCAAGGCCGCAGGGGAGGGCAAGAAGTGACACGTCCCGTGAAGGCGACCGTCTTCGGAACAGGCTCCTGGGGCACGGCCTTCGCCATCGTGCTCGCCGACGCCGGATGCGAGGTGACCCTGTGGGGCCGCCGGCAGGAGGTGGTCGACGCCATCAACACCGGCCGGACCAACCCGGACTACTTCCCCGACGTCGAACTCCCCGCGAACCTGCGGGCCACCACCGACCCCGCCGAGGCCGCGGCCGGCGCCGACTTCACCGTCCTCGCCGTCCCCTCCCAGACCCTGCGCGACAACCTCGCCGTCTGGACGCCCCTGCTGGCCCCCGACACGGTGCTCGTCTCCCTCATGAAGGGCATCGAACTCGGCACCGCCAAGCGGATGAGCGAGGTCATCGAGGAGGTGGCCAAGGTCCCCGCCGAGCGCATCGCCGTCGTCACCGGCCCCAACCTGGCCGCCGAGATCGCCGCCCGCCAGCCCGCCGCCTCCGTCGTCGCCTGCGTGGACGAGAGCGTGGCGCAGCGCCTCCAGGCCGCCTGCCACACCCCGTACTTCCGCCCTTACACGAGCACCGACGTCACCGGCTGCGAGCTCGGCGGCGCCGTCAAGAACGTCATCGGCCTCGCCGTCGGCATCGCGGACGGCATGGGCCTGGGCGACAACACCAAGGGTTCGCTCATCACCCGCGGACTCGCCGAAGCCACCCGGCTGGGCGTCGCGATGGGCGCCGACCCGCTCACCTTCTCCGGCCTCGCCGGCCTCGGCGACCTGGTCGCCACCTGCTCCTCGCCGCTCTCCCGGAACCACACCTTCGGCACCAACCTCGGCCGCGGGATGACCCTGGAGGAGACCATCGCGGTCACCCGGCAGACCGCCGAGGGCGTCAAGTCCTGCCAGTCGGTGGCCGATCTGGCCCGCCGCCACGGCGTCGACATGCCCATCACCGACACGGTCGTGGACATCGTCCACCACGGCAAGCCGACCCTGGTCGCCCTGAAGGAACTGATGGGCCGCAGCGCCAAACCGGAACGTCGCTGACTCCATTCCGGACGCATGAGCGGGTACTCTCGTGGCGATATGAGCAGCGAGAACCTCCCCCAGAGCCCTGAGCAGCAGGGCCGCAAGCCCCGCGTGGCCGTCGTGTTCGGCGGCCGCAGCTCGGAACACGCCATCTCGGTCGTCACGGCGGGCGCCGTGCTGCGCTCCATCGACCGGTCCAAGTACGAGGTGCTGCCCATCGGCATCACCACGGACGGCCGATGGGCGCTGACCGCCGACGAGCCCGAGCGGATGGCCATCGCCGACCGCCGGCTCCCGAGCGTCGAGGAGCTCGCCGACTCCGAGGACGGCGCCGTCGTGCTCTCGGTCGACCCCGCGAGCCGCCAGGTCGTCTACACCGAGCCGGGCGCCGTCCCGAAGGCCCTCGGCGAGGTCGACGTCGTCTTCCCCGTCCTGCACGGCCCGTACGGCGAGGACGGCACCCTCCAGGGCCTCCTGGAGCTGTCCGGCATCCCGTACGTCGGCTCGGGCGTCCTCGCCTCGGCCGTCGGCCAGGACAAGGACTACATGAAGCGGGTGTTCACCTCCTTCGGGCTGCGCGTCGGCCCGTACGTGACCGTCCGCCCGCGCGAGTGGGAAGCCGACCGGGACGCCGCCACGGCGAAGATCCTGGACTTCGCCGCCGAGCACGGCTGGCCCCTGTTCATCAAGCCCGCCCGGGCCGGCTCCTCCATCGGCATCACCAAGGTCGACGACGCGTCCGGCCTGGACGCCGCCGTCAAGGAGGCCCGGCGCCACGACCCGAAGATCATCGTGGAGGCGCTGCTGCGCGGCCGCGAGATCGAGTGCGGGGTGCTGGAGTTCGAGGACGGTCCGCGCGCCAGCGTGCCCGCCGAGATCCCGCCGGTCTCCAGCCACGACTTCTACGACTTCGAGGCGAAGTACATCGACTCCGCCTCCGGGATCGTGCCCGCCCCGCTCACCCCGGAGCAGACCGCCGAGGTGCAGCGGCTCGCGATCGAGGCCTTCGAGGCCGCGTCCTGCGAGGGCCTCGTGCGCGCCGACTTCTTCCTCACCGAGGACGGCACCTTCGTGATCAACGAGATCAACACGATGCCGGGCTTCACGCCGATCTCCATGTACCCGCTGATGTGGCAGAAGACGGGCGTCGCCTACCCGGAGCTGGTGGACCGCCTGATCCAGGCCGCCCTGAGCCGCTCCACCGGGCTGCGCTAGACAGGCACGCGAAGACACGACGACCGCCCGCCGGGATGCCCGGCGGGCGGTCGCCGTGAGGGGGAGCGGCCTGCGGAACGGGGCCGGCGGAGATCAGTACGAGGAGAAGCCCAGGGGCACCGTCTTGGAGATCGCCGCGGACAGCCCGACCAGCATCCCCGCGTCCGTGGCATGCTCCTTGTCGACCAGGACCTCCGTGTACGCCTTCCGCATTCCGGAGACGAAACGGAACCCCCCGTCGGACTGCTTGTCGATCAGCCAGGCGACGTCGTTGACGTGGACGCCCTCCTGCTTCTCGTCCAGCATCTCGGGGGGCTTGGGGACACCGCACCGCAGTACGATCGCCGAGCCGCCCCACGCGGCCGTCAGAGCGGACTCCGGATCGGTCCGGGTCCGCTCCAGACCGGCCACCGTCTCCGGAAGCTCCTCGTGCAGTGCCGCACAGAGCTCCCCGATGGCGGCGGGAGGCGCGGGCGGCGGATCCACCCGGGCCTCGGAACCGCCCGGTGAGCACACCGCGAGGCCCAGCAGGGCCAGCGCGGCGGGCAGGGCCAGGACACGGAGGGGCCGGCGGTGAGTGCTCATCACCGGCCAAGAGTAGACGGGGGCTACAGATGGACCACCGGGCAGGTCAAGGTGCGGGTGATCCCCTCCACCTGCTGGACCTTGGCCACGACCATGCGGCCGAGCTCGTCCACGGTGTCGGCCTGGGCGCGCACGATCACGTCGTACGGGCCGGTCACGTCCTCGGCCTGGATCACCCCCGGGATCTGGCCGATGGACTCGGCGACGAACGACGCCTTGCCCACCTCGGTCTGGATAAGGATGTACGCCTGTACCACGGAACCTCCAGGGCGGCCACGAGGATCATTTCCCCTAACCTTCGGGTGGGCCCCACACGCTCGACAGGGCCGGGGGAAGAAGGGACGCCACGGTACCGCGTCGCCGTGCGCCGCGGGGAGACCCGCGGGCCCGGCGCCACGCACGGCGAGGCGTACGGAGAGCAGAAGTTGACGTATCTGTTGACGGTACCCAGAGCTGTGACGGCTCGCGACCGCAAGCGGACTGGCCAAGAAGGGGCACAGCGATGAAGGGCACTGTGGGCGAGCTGGGGGAGTTCGGGCTGATCAGGGAGCTCACCTCACGGCTCACCACCACCCCGGCGGTCCGGCTCGGGCCGGGCGACGACGCCGCGGTGGTGTCGGCCCCCGACCGGAGGGTCGTGGCGAGCACCGACATCCTCCTCGAAGGCCGGCACTTCCGGCGCGACTGGTCCACGGCCTACGACGTCGGCCGCAAGGCCGCCGCGCAGAACCTCGCCGACATCGCCGCCATGGGCGCGGTGCCGACCGCGCTCCTGCTCGGCCTGGTCGTCCCCGCCGAACTCCCGGTCACCTGGCCCACCGAGCTGATGGACGGCATCCGCGACGAGTGCCAGGTCGCCGGTGCGGCCGTCGTCGGCGGGGACGTGGTCCGCGGCGACGTCATCACCGTCGCCATCACCGCCCTCGGCGACCTGCGCAACCACGAGCCCGTGCTGCGCTCCGGCGCCCAGCCCGGCGACGTCGTCGCCGTCACCGGCTGGCTGGGCTGGTCCGCCGCCGGCTTCGCCGTGCTCTCGCGCGGCTTCCGCTCCCCGCGGGCGTTCGTGGAGGCGCACCGGCGCCCCGAACCGCCGTACCACGCGGGCCCCGCGGCCGCCGGGCTCGGCGCCACCGCCATGACCGACGTCAGCGACGGCCTGATCGCCGACCTCGGGCACATCGCCGAGGCCAGCAAGGTACGGATCGACCTGCACTCGGGGGCCGTCGACATCCCGACCCAGATGCACGACATCGGGCAGGCCGTCGGCGTGGACCCGCTCCAGTGGGTGCTCACCGGGGGAGAGGACCACGCGATCGTGGCGACCTTCCCGCCCGACGTGAAACTCCCCGCCCGCTGGAAGGTCATCGGCGAGGTGCTGAACCGCTCCGCGCTGCCCCAGGTGACCGTGGACGGCGCGCCCTGGACCAACACCGGCGGCTGGGACCACTTCGGGGCCGACCCGGCCGGCCAGGACGGCGCGCCGTGAGCACGGCCCCGCCCCTGTGCCTGACCGTCGCCGGATCCGACTCCGGCGGCGGCGCGGGCATCCAGGCCGACCTCAAGACGATGCTCGCCCTCGGCGTGCACGGCATGAGCGTCGTGACGGCCGTGACGGCACAGAACTCGCTCGGCGTGCGGGGAGCCTGGGAGCTGCCCGCCGAGGCCGTCACGGCCCAGTACCGGGCCGTCGTGGACGACATCGGCGTCCAGGCCGTCAAGACCGGGATGCTGTCCTCGGCCCGGCTGGTGGAGACGGTGGCGGCGCTGCTCGCCGACACCCGCGCCCCGACCGTCGTGGATCCCGTGGGCGTCTCCAAGCACGGGGACGCGCTGCTCGCCGCCTCCGCGCTGGACGCCGTACGCACGCAGCTGCTGCCGCGGGCCACCGTCGCCACGCCCAACCTGGACGAGGTGGCGCAGCTCACGGGCGTGCGGGTGGAGACCGAGGAGGACATGCGGCGGGCCGCCGACGCGATCCTCGGCTTCGGACCGCGGTGGGCGCTGATCAAGGGCGGACACCTCGCGGCGCACGGCGACGAGGCGGTGGACCTGCTCACCGACGGCACCGAGGAGCGGTGGCTGCGCGCCCCCCGCCACGACAACCGGCACACCCACGGCACGGGCTGCACCCTCGCCAGCGCGATCGCGGCGGGCCTGGCGAAGGGCCTGGCCGTCCCGGAGGCGGTCACGGCCGCCAAGGAGTACGTCACGGGCGCCATCGCCGCCGGCTTCGCGCTCGGCGGGGGCATCGGCCCGGTGGATCACGCCTGGCGGTGGCGCTGAGCCCCGCCGGACAAGGCAAAAGGCCGGTTCACCAGAGGTGAACCGGCCTTTTTGGCAACCGGAAAGGGCTGCGCTACGACGGGAGGCGTCAGCGCGAGACCTTGCCGGCCTTGATGCACGAGGTGCAGGCGTTGAGGCGCTTCGGCGTCCCATTGACCACGGCACGGACGCGCTGGATGTTCGGGTTCCAGCGACGCGAGGTGCGGCGGTGCGAGTGGGAGATGTTGTTGCCGAAGCTCGGCCCCTTGGCGCAAACGTCGCAGTTGGCAGCCACAGGTCACTCCAAGACTTCAGATGCAATTACAGTGAAACCGGCGCACCGGAATCAGAGAACTGAAGTGGTTTGCCGGGGAATGGCCCGACTCTCATCGGGCAACCGGAGCAGCATACAACGACTGCGTCGGTCCAAGAAAACTACCACGACCGCCGCCGCCCCCGCCCCGCGGTCCGGACGTCCGCGCAGACCTTGGCTACCCTGCGGTGAACCCTGGCCCGCACGAGGAGGAACGCCCGGTGCCGCACCAGCCGCAGCCGCAGGCCCCTGACGAGCTCGACGCCCAGGCGGTGCGCACCTGGAGCTCGCTGGCCCTGGCCGCACTGGGCCGGGCCCGCGAGGACATCGACGCGATCAACGTCTACCCGGTCGCCGACGCGGACACCGGGACCAACCTCTACCTCACCGCCGAATCAGCCGACCGCGCGCTGGACGACGCCTTCACGAAGGTGACCGAGGGCACAGCGCCCGCCTCCCTGGCCCACGCCGTACGGGCCTGGGCGCACGGCGCGCTCGTCGGGGCCCGGGGGAACTCCGGGACGATCCTGGCCCAGCTGCTGCGCGGAGTGGCCGACGTACTCGGCGACGAGCCGGGGCCGGCCGGGCCCGCGGGGACCGGGGCCGCGGCGGCCGGCTCCGGCGCGCTGCTGGCGCAGGCCCTGACCCGGGCCGCCGAGGAGGCGTACGCCGCCGTCTCGCACCCGGTGGAGGGCACCATGCTCACCGTCGCCGGCGCCGCCGCGCGGGCCGGCGAGGCCGCCGGAGCCGCCGCCGGGACCGCGGCCGACGTGGCCCGCGCCGCCTACGACGGGGCCCGCGCCGCCCTGGCCGAGACCCCCGGGCAGCTCGCCGCACTCGGCCGGGCCGGGGTGGTCGACGCCGGGGGCTGCGGGCTGGTCGCCGTACTCGGGGCGCTGTGGCAGGCGCTGTCCGGGCAGGAACCGGCCTCGGAACCCGTACGCGGCCGGGCGGTGCCCGTGCCGCAGCCCGCGGACCCCTGCGCCCAGGAGGAGGAGGGGCCCGCGTACGAGGTGATCTACCTGCTGGAGGCCTCCGAGGCGGCGGTCGACGAACTGCGCGAACGCCTCGACGGGCTCGGCGACTCCCTGGTCGTGGTCGGCGGCGACGGGCTGTGGAACGTCCACGTGCACGTCGACGACCCCGGCGCGGCCGTGGAGGCCGGAGTCGTCGCCGGAAGGCCGTACCGGATACGGATCACGCACTTCGGGGACGAGCGGCGCCGGGGCCGCGGCGAGCGCGCCCAGCGGGCCGTGGTCGCCGTGGTCCCCGGCGAGGGACTGGCCGGGCTGTGCGGGGAGGCGGGAGCCACCGCCGTGCTCGTGCGCTCCGGCGAGGTCCCCGCCGTCCCCGAACTGCTCGACGCCATCCGTCGCGCCCATGCCCGCGAGGTGGTCCTGCTGCCGGGCGGCGCCGAGCTGCGGGCCGCCGCGGCCGCCGCGGCCGAACAGGCCCGCGCCGAAGGGGTGCGGGTGGCCGTGATCCCCACCCGCTCCGCGGTCCAGGGGCTCGCCGCCCTCGCCGTGCACGACCCGGACGGCAGCTTCGACGAGGACGTGGTCGCCATGACGGCGGCGGCCGGCGCCACCCGGTACGGGGAACTGGCCGTCGCCGAACGGCAGTCCTTCACCTCCGCCGGCATCTGCCAGGCCGGCGACGTGCTCGGCCTCATCGACGGGGACGTCGCCGTGATCGGCTCGGACCTGGCCGAGACCGCCGAGGCGGTCCTGGAACGCATGCTCGGCTCCGGCGGCGAACTCGTCACCCTGGTCCTCGGACCCGAGGTGGCGGACGCGCTCGCCGAGCGCCTGGAGGCGTACGTCCAGCACGGCCACCTGGCCGTGGACACCGTGACCTACCGGGGCGGCCGGTACTCGGCGCCGCTCCTCATCGGGGTGGAATAGCGGGCTTGTCAGCGCCATGGTGTGCAATGGAGGACGTGCCCGCGCTCGACGAAGACCTCAAGAAGACGCTCGGACCCGCCACCGCCAAGGTGCTGGCCGAGCAGCTCGGCCTGCACACGGCCCTGGACCTGCTCCACCACTACCCGCGGCGGTACGCCGAGCGCGGTGAGCTGACCTCGCTGGCCGAGCTCGCCGACCAGATCGACGAGCACGTGACCGTCGTCGCCCAGGTCGCCGACGCCCGCATCCTCACCTTCAACGGAGGCCGCGGCAAGCGCCTGGAGGTGACCATCACCGACGGCAGCGGCCGCCTCCAGCTGGTCTTCTTCGGCGCCGGCGTCCACAAGCCGCACAAGGACCTGCAGCCCGGCAGCCGCGCGATGTTCGCCGGCAAGGTCTCCAAGTTCAACCACAAGCTCCAGCTCGCCCACCCCGCGTACGAGCCGCTCGGCGCGGACGCATCCGACAGGGACGCCGCCACCGCCTTCGCGAGTCAGCTCATCCCGATCTACCCGGCCTGCGCGAAGATGGAGTCCTGGAAGATCGCCAAATGCGTGGACGCGGTGCTGCCCGGCGCCCGCGAGGCCGTGGACCCGCTGCCGCCCGTCCTGCGCGAGGGCCGCGGGCTGGTCCCGCTCACCGAGGCCCTGCTGAAGATCCACCGGCCCGCCACCAAGGCCGACATCGAGGACGCCCGCCGGCGCCTGAAGTGGGACGAGGCCTTCGTCCTCCAGGTCGCCCTCGCCCGCCGCCGCCACGCCGACGCCCAGCTCCCGGCCGTCCCCCGCCGCCCCGCACCCGGCGGCCTCCTCGACTCCTTCGACGCCAAGCTCCCCTTCACCCTCACCGACGGCCAGCGCACCGTCTCGAAGGAGATCTTCGACGACCTGGCCACCAGCCACCCCATGCACCGCCTCCTCCAGGGCGAGGTCGGCTCGGGCAAGGCCCAGCCCCTCGACTCACTGGTGCTGACGCCCACGGGTTTCCGGCCCATGGGAGACATCCGGGTGGGGGACGAGGTGGTGGTGCCGTCCGGCGAGACCGCCCTCGTGGGGGGTGTCTTCCCCCAAGGGGAACGCGACGTCTGGCGGGTGGTGCTCTCGGACGGCAGCGAGGTCGAGTGCGACGACGAACACCTGTGGATCGTCGGGACGAGCAGCGGATGGGACCGCGGCCGGGAGCCCGAGGTACTGACCACACGGGAGATCAGGTCGGATCTCCACCAGGCCGACGGATCGGCCAAGTGGTACCTGCCGGTGGCCGCCCCCGTGGACCTCGGGAACGGTGACCGGCCCCCGCTCGATCCCTACCTGACGGGCGTGCTCATCGGTGACGGCTCCTTCCGGCACGACCTGGGAGCGTCCGCCGCGGACGACGAGATCCAGGCCGCGGTCGATGCGGCGCTCGCCCCGCACGGCGAGAGGGCCCACGTGCCCGGCTCTGCCGGCGATGACAGGTTCGTCCCCGACGTCTGCAAGAACGCACCCGTCAAGGACCGCTGGGCGGTCCTACAAGGGCTCATGGACACGGGTGGGACGCCGGACCCGAACGGAACGAGCACCTCCTTCCGCTCCGCTTCCCTCCGGCTGGCGCAGGACGTGGCCTGGCTCGTGCGCTCCCTCGGCGGACGGGCACGTGTGCTGCCCGAGGAGGCGGCGTTCCACGTCTCCGTCGCGCTGCCCCGGGAGTTCGAGCCCTTCCGGCTGCCGCGCAAGGCGGCACGCGTGCGGCCGGGGCCGGAGCCCGACGCCTTCCGGCGCGGCATCCGGGCTGTGCGGTACGTGGGCCCCAAGCCGGTCCAGTGCATCAGGGTCGAGCATCCGAGCCACGCCTACGTGACCGACCACTTCACCGTGACGCACAACACGATGGTCGCGCTGCGGGCCATGCTCGCCGTCGTCGACAGCGGCGGGCAGGCGGCCATGCTCGCGCCCACCGAGGTGCTCGCGCAGCAGCACCACCGGTCCATCGTCGAGATGATGGGCGAGCTCGCCGAAGGGGGCATGCTCGGCGGCTCCGACCAGGGCACCAAGGTGGTGCTCCTCACCGGGTCGATGGGGATGCCCGCGCGCCGGCAGGCCCTGCTGGACCTGGTCACCGGCGAGGCGGGGGTCGTGATCGGCACGCACGCGCTGATCGAGGACAAGGTGCAGTTCCACGACCTCGGGCTGGTGGTCGTCGACGAACAGCACCGCTTCGGCGTCGAGCAGCGCGACGCCCTCAGGTCCAAGGGGAAGCAGCCCCCGCACCTGCTGGTGATGACCGCGACCCCGATCCCGCGCACGGTCGCCATGACCGTCTTCGGCGACCTGGAGACCTCCGTCCTCGACCAGCTGCCGGCCGGGCGCTCGCCGATCGCCACCCACGTGGTGCCCGCGAAGGACAAGCCGCACTTCCTCGCCCGGGCCTGGGAACGGGTCCGCGAGGAGGTGGAGAAGGGCCACCAGGCGTATGTGGTGTGCCCGCGCATCGGCGACGGCGAGGACGAGCCCAAGAAGAAGAAGGCGGCCGAGGAGGACGGGGACAAGCGGCCCCCGCTGGCCGTGCTGGAGATCGCCGAGCAGCTCGCCCGGGGCCCGCTCGCCGGGCTGTCCGTGGAGGTGCTGCACGGCCGGATGGACCCGGCCGACAAGGACGACGTCATGCGGCGCTTCGCCGCGGGCGAGGTCAAGGTGCTGGTCGCGACCACGGTCATCGAGGTCGGTGTGAACGTCCCGAACTCCACCGTCATGGTGATCATGGACGCGGACCGGTTCGGGGTCTCCCAGCTCCACCAGCTACGCGGCCGCGTCGGCCGCGGCTCCGCGCCCGGACTGTGCCTGCTGGTCAGCGAGATGCACGAGGCCAGCCCCGCACGGGCCCGGCTGGCGGCCGTCGCCGCCACCCTCGACGGCTTCGAGCTCTCCCGCATCGACCTGGAGCAGCGCCGGGAGGGCGACGTGCTGGGACAGGCCCAGTCGGGCGTGCGCTCCTCGCTGCGCATGCTCGCCGTCATCGAGGACGAGGAGGTCATCGCCGAGGCCCGCGAGGAGGCCACCCGCGTCGTCGCCGAAGACCCCGCGCTGGAGCGGCTGCCGGGCCTGCGGACCGCGCTGGACGCGCTGCTCGACACCGAGCGCGAGCAGTACCTGGAGAAGGGCTGAGCCGCACGACCTATCGTTGGAGTGCCGCGGCAGCCCCGCGGCGCCCCCTACCGCCGTACCGAAGGACCCCAGATGACCCGCGTGATCGCCGGCAGCGCCGGCGGGCGACGGCTGGCCGTGCCCCCCGGCACCGGCACCCGCCCGACCTCGGACCGGATGCGCGAAGGCCTCTTCTCCACCTGGGAGTCGCTGCACGGCGTGGAGGGGGCGCGGGTGCTCGACCTGTACGCCGGCTCCGGCGCCGTCGGCCTGGAATCGCTCTCCCGCGGCGCGGCCCACACCCTGCTCGTCGAGTCCGATGCCAAGGCCGCCAAGGCGATCCGGGACAACATCCGGACGCTGGGCCTGCCCGGTGCGGAGTTCCGTGCGGGCAAGGCCGAGCAGATCGTGGCGGCCAAGGCCGCCGGGGACCCGTACGACATCGTCTTCCTGGACCCGCCGTACGTCGTGGACAGCGCCGACCTGCGGGAGATCCTCCTCACACTCCGGTCCAATGGCTGGATCACCGGCGACGCGCTCGTCACCGTGGAGCGCAGCACCCGGAGCGGTGCCTTCCCGTGGCCCGAGGGCTTCGAGCCGCTCCGGTCGCGCAAGTACGGCGAGGGCACCCTGTGGTACGGCCGCGCCGCCTTCACCAGCGAAGACTCATGAACGAGGGAGTTCAGTTGCGCCGCGCCGTCTGTCCGGGGTCCTTCGATCCCATCCACAACGGACACCTCGACATCATCGGACGCGCCTCCAGGCTCTACGACGTCGTGCACGTCGCCGTGATGATCAACAAGTCGAAGCAGAGCCTGTTCACGGTCGAGGAGCGGATCGAGCTGATCCGCGAGGCGACCGCCGACTACGGCAACATCCAGGTCGAGTCCTTCCACGGCCTCCTCGTCGACTTCTGCAAGCAGCGCGACATCCCGGCCATCGTCAAGGGCCTGCGCGCGGTCAGCGACTTCGACTACGAGCTCCAGATGGCCCAGATGAACATGGGCCTGTCGGGCGTCGAGACGCTGTTCGTCCCGACCATCCCCACCTACAGCTTCCTGTCCTCCTCGCTGGTCAAGGAGGTCGCGACCTGGGGCGGCGACGTCGCCCACCTGCTGCCGGCGCACGTGCACGCGGCCCTCCTGGAGCGGCTGCGCGACCGCTGACCACCTGACGATCCGTCAGGCAGTGTCGGGCGCCCGCCCGGTGGCCTTACAGTCGTCCCGTCCGTCTCAGGAACCGCCCGAGGCCGAGAGAGTGCGAGCCCCCATGGACGTGCAGAAGAAGCTCGACGAGATCGTCGCGGCCGTCGGCGGCGCCCGGTCCATGCCCATGTCGGCCTCCTGCGTGATCAACCGCGCCGAGCTGCTCGCCCAGCTCGAAGAGGTGCGCCAGGCGCTCCCCGGCTCGCTCGCGCAGGCTCAGGAGCTCATCGGCGGCCGGGAGCAGATGGTCGAGGAGGCCCGCCGGGAGGCGGAACGGATCATCGACGCCGCCCACAACCAGCGCGGCTCGCTGATCTCCGACACCGAGATCGCGCGGCGCTCCCAGGCCGAGGCGGACCGGATCCTCGACGAGGCCCGCCGCGAGGCCGAGGAGATCCGGGCCGAGGCCGACGACTACGTCGACAGCAAGCTCGCCAACTTCGAGGTCGTGCTGACCAAGACCATCGGTTCGGTGGACCGCGGCCGGGAGAAGCTGCTGGGCCGCGGCCCGGGCCTGGACGAGCACGGCTATCCCGACGCGGAGGCGCCCGAGCGCAGCCACGATCCCGAGACGCAGCGCCAGCAGGCGGACGCGTACGTGGACACCAAGCTGGCGACCTTCGAGGCGGTGCTCTCCAAGACCCTGGAGGCGGTGGGCCGCGGCCGCCAGAAGCTGCTGGGGCGGGTCCCGTCGGACGACCTGGGCGTGCACATGGCCGCCCAGGACGCGGCGGGGGACCAGGCCTCGCGCTCCGCGAGCGACTCGGACTTCCTGGCCGGCCTGGCGGAGCCGGAGCAGCCCCACGTGCAGGCGCCGATCCCGGCCCAGGCCGAGCCCGTGTACGACTCGTACTCCTACCAGCAGCCCGCAGCCCAGCAGCAGGACACGTACTCCTACCAGGACCCGTACGGCGGCTACCAGCAGCAGCCCGACCCCTACGCGGCCTACCAGCAGCAGCCGGACCCCTACGCCGCGTACCAGCAGCAGGCCCAGCAGGCCCCGCAGGCGCAGCAGCCCTCGCTCGACGAGACCAGCCTGTTCGACACGAGCATGATCAACCTGGACCAGCTGCGCCAGTACGAACAGGGGCGCTAGGGCCGGATTGGGCACTGGG
Organism: Streptomyces sp. NPDC005533; assembly: GCF_042871845.1. NCBI lineage: Bacteria > Bacillati > Actinomycetota > Actinomycetes > Kitasatosporales > Streptomycetaceae > Streptomyces > Streptomyces sp. NPDC005533. The sequence goes on from NZ_JBIAJH010000001.1 coordinate 290,561, forward strand.
CGCCGCGCCGGGTATCCTGGCTCTTCGGTCGCGCGTATGCACCGCGATCCGTGCTGCCCTTACGTGTGGCATACATGCAAGATTCTTTGATCTTCAGCGATCTGTGAAAGCAGGAACGGCCCTGAACACCCGCCTCGACCACCGCAACCCCCTCGTGTTCGACACGCACGAGCTGGGTCGGCGTCCTGGTGCCATGCAGCGGCTGTCCCGTGAGATCGCGGCACCGGCGGACCTCGGTCTCGCCGGCGTCATCTGGGTGCCGGAAGGCAGCCCGCTGAAGCTCAAGCTCCGCCTGGAGTCGGTCATGGAAGGGGTGCTTGTCACAGGCACCGCCCGTGCATCGGCCGTGGGGGAGTGCGTAAGGTGTCTGGAGTCCGTCGAGCGCGAGCTCAAGGCGGACTTCCAGGAGATGTTCTCGTACCCTGACGCCGACGACCGGAGCCGCTCCAAGGCGGAACCGGCCGACGACGCCGAGGACGACGAGGACACGCTCTTCCTCGAGGACGGTTTGTTCGACCTCGAACCCGTGCTGCGCGACGTGGTGGTGCTCGCACTGCCGCTGCAGCCGGTGTGCCGGGAGGACTGTCTCGGACTGTGCCCCGATTGCGGGCTCAGCCTGAACGACGACCCGGACCACCACCATGACGCCGTCGACATCCGTTGGGCGGCATTGCAAGGACTCGTCGTGACCGATCAGGACGACGAGAAGGACAACATGAGCGGCACTGCCTCTGACGGAGTTCAGGGCGCCGCCGAGAAGCAGGAGAAGTAGCCGTGGCTGTTCCGAAGCGGAAGATGTCGCGCAGCAACACGCGCCACCGCCGGTCGCAGTGGAAGGCTGCGGTCCCCACCCTGGTTTCGTGCGAGCGTTGCCAGGAGCCGAAGCTCCAGCACATTGCGTGCCCGAGCTGCGGCACCTACAACAAGCGCCAGGTCCTCGAGGTCTGAGCGGCTGGTGAGAGGCGCAATGTCTGAGCTGTCCAACGCTGAGAAGCAGGCAGACAGTAACAACGCGGCCTCGTCCCACACGCTTCTGGAAGGGCGGCTCGGGTATCAACTCGAGTCCGCCCTTCTGGTGCGTGCACTGACCCACCGCTCGTACGCGTACGAGAACGGCGGTCTGCCCACCAACGAACGCCTGGAGTTCCTCGGGGACTCCGTGCTGGGCCTGGTGGTCACGGACACGCTGTACACGACCCACCCCGATCTTCCCGAAGGCCAGCTGGCCAAGCTTCGGGCCGCGGTGGTCAACTCGCGCGCACTGGCGGAGGTCGGGCGCGGCCTCGAACTCGGCTCCTTCATCCGGCTCGGCCGGGGCGAAGAGGGCACGGGCGGCCGGGACAAGGCCTCCATCCTCGCCGACACCCTTGAAGCGGTGATCGGCGCGGTCTACCTCGACCAGGGCCTCGACGCGGCCTCGGAGCTGGTTCACCGGCTCTTCGACCCGCTCATCGAGAAGTCCTCGAACCTCGGGGCCGGCCTGGACTGGAAGACCAGTCTCCAGGAGCTCACGGCGGCCGAAGGTCTTGGCGTACCGGAATACCTGGTCACCGAGACCGGTCCGGACCACGAGAAGACCTTCACTGCTGCCGCCCGCGTCGGTGGTGTCTCGTACGGCACCGGCACCGGCCGCAGCAAGAAGGAAGCGGAACAGCAAGCCGCGGAGTCCGCCTGGCGCGGTATCCGCACCGCGGCGGACGAGCGGATCGCGGCGGCTGCCGTGGCCGCCGCCGCTCCGGCCGAGGTCCCGGCTCCGGCCGTGGCCGAGGACGGCGGGGTGCCGACGCCCGCCGATCCGGCGCCGGACGCCTGACCCTTCCTTCCGGAAGCACCCGCCCGCCCCTGCCTCGCAGGGGCGGGCGATTCCGTTTCCAGGGGGCCGGTACGCTCGCCGGGAGCGTCCAGATCCGCGTCCCCGGAGGTGCACCGTGCCCGAGCTGCCCGAAGTCGAAGTCGTGCGACGGGGGCTCGAGCGCTGGGTGGCCGGGCGGACGATCGAGGCCGTCGAGGTCCTGCACCCGCGGGCCGTACGCCGCCACCCGGGCGGCGGGGCCGACTTCGCGGAGCGGCTGCGCGGGGAGACCGTCGGAGTGCCGCAGCGGCGCGGGAAGTACCTGTGGCTGCCGCTGGAGGGGCGGGACCTGTCCGTGCTCGGGCACCTCGGGATGAGCGGGCAACTGCTGGTGCAGCCGCAGGACGCCCCCGACGAGAAGCACCTGCGGATCCGCGTGCGGTTCACCGATTCCCCCAGCGGCTCCGCCGCGGATGCCGCCGGCACGGAGCTGCGCTTCGTGGACCAGCGGACCTTCGGCGGGCTCTCGCTGCACGACAACACGGCCGACGGGCTGCCGGACGTCATCGCGCACATCGCCCGGGACCCGCTGGACCCGCTCTTCGACGAGGGGGCGTACCACCTCGCGCTGCGCGCCAAGCGGACCACCGTCAAGCGGGCGTTGCTGGACCAGTCCCTGATCAGCGGGGTCGGCAACATCTACGCCGACGAGGCGCTGTGGCGCGCCAGGCTGCACTACGAGCGCCCCACCGCCAACCTCACGCGCCCCCGGAGCGCCGAACTCCTCGGCCACGTCCGGGACGTCATGAACGCCGCCCTGGCGGTCGGCGGCACCAGCTTCGACAGCCTGTACGTCAACGTCAACGGCGAGTCGGGCTACTTCGACCGTTCGCTCGACGCCTACGGGCGCGAGGACGAGCCGTGCCGGCGCTGCGGCACCCCGATGCGGCGCCGGCCGTGGATGAACAGGTCGAGCTACTTCTGCCCGCGCTGTCAGAAGCCGCCGCGCGTGGTGTCGTAGGCCTCGCGGGCGGAGAGCACCGCGGGCATGTTGCCCTCCAGGCAGTGGATGAGCGAGAGCAGCCGCTCCGCGACCTCCATGCCGAGCGGGGTCAGCTCGTAGTCGACGCGCGGCGGGTTCGTCGGCTGGGCCTCGCGGTTGACTATGCCGTCGCGCTCCAGTGCGTGCAGGGTCTGGGAGAGCATCTTCTCGCTGACGCCCTCCACCCGGCGGCGCAGTTCGTTGAAGCGGCACGGGCCTTCGCGCAGGGCGCCCACGGTGAGGCTGCCCCAGCGGCCGGTGACGTGTTCGAGGGTCTCGCGGGACGGGCAGGCACGCGCGAAGACGTCGAACGGTTGCTCGGTCTCCGCGGCTTCGATTCGGACAGGGGTCTCCATAGGAAGAGCGTACTCCTCTACAGCGCTAACCAATGGGTTGCGCTTTCCAAAAGTTAGTGCTTCTCTTGGTGTCGTCACAGTCCTGCTCCCACCGGACCGCGCTCAGCGCGGCCGCGGGAGTTTCCTGAGGGAGAGCACCTTGTCCGGTATCGCGCACACCCCCGTCGTCTCGATCGCCTACCACTCGGGCTATGGCCACACCGCCGTGATCGCCGAGGCGGTGCGCACCGGCGCCGCCGACGCGGGCGCGACCGTCCACCTGATCAAGGTCGACGAGATCGACGACGCGCAGTGGGAGCTGCTCGACGCGTCCGACGCGATCGTCTTCGGCTCGCCGACCTACATGGGCACCGCATCCGGCGCCTTCCACGTGTTCGCGGAGGCCACCTCGAAGCGTTGGTTCGGCGACGCCTGGCAGGACAAGGTCGCCGCCGGCTTCACGAACTCCGCGTCCAAGAGCGGCGACAAGCTGCACACCCTGCAGTTCTTCCAGATCCTCGCCGCCCAGCACGGCATGAGCTGGGTCAACCTGGGCCTGAAGCCGGGCTGGAACAGCAGCACCGCCTCGGAGAACGACCTCAACCGCCTCGGCGTCTTCGCCGGCGCCGCCGCCCAGAGCAACTCCGACGAGGGCGCGGACGCCGTCCACAAGGCCGACATCGCGACCGCCGAGCACCTGGGCCGCCGCGTCGCCGAGCAGACCCGCATCGTGGTCGCGGGCCGCGCGGCCCTGGCCGCCGTAGGCGTCTGAGCCTGCTAGAAGCCGAAGTCCTGGGTCCACCAGGGGCCGCCGGCGGCGAAGTGGGCGCCGACGCCCAGGGTGCGGAACTCGCAGTTCAGGATGTTCGCCTTGTGGTCCGGGCTGTTCATCCAGGCCTTCATCACGGCCTCGGCGTCCCCCTGGCCGCGGGCGATGTTCTCGCCGCCGAGTCCGGAGAGGCCGGCCTTGGCGGCGCGGTCCCACGGGCTGTTGCCGTCGGGGTCGTCGTGGCTGAAGAAGCCCCGGGTGGCCATGTCCTCGCTGAAGGCTCCGGCCAGCGTCGCGAGCGGCGGATTGGCCCGCACCGGACCGCACCCGGCCATCGCGCGCTCCTGGTTCACCAGGGCGACCACGGCGGCCTCCTCGGCGGAGTGACCGTCCAGGTCCGGCGGGGTCGCGGGGACGGCCGGCTTCGAGGGCTGCGGGGCCGGCTTCGAAGGCGCCGGTACCGGCTTCTTCTGCGGAGCCTTGGTAGCGGGAGCGGGCTTGGCCGAAGGCGGGGCGCTGGGCGCGGCGGGCGCGGCGGCGCTCGGCGAGGCTGCCGGGGAGGCCGAGACGGAGGGGGAGGCCGAGGGGGACGGCGAGGCCGACGGCGAAGGCGAGGTCGACGGGCTCTTGGACGGGGCGGCGGAGGCGGTGCCCGTACCGGCGCGGCCGGACAGGCTGGCGAGGCCGCCCTGCTGCTCGGCCGCGGAGCCCGGAGGAGACGAAGCCTTGGCCTTGGCTTCCGGGGTGGCGTCGGCACCCGTACCGCTGACGCCCACATAGGGGAAGGAGGCGCCGACCGGCACCACGCCGGTGGTGACGGCCGCCGTGCCGAGGGCCACGGCCACCGAGACGGCCAGCAGGCTGGTGCGCAGGACGGTGCCGCGGTTGCCGCCGCTGCGCGGCGCGGCGTTGAGTCGGTGGCGTCCCATCGCTGTCGTGCCTTCCTTGCCGGATCAAGATCGTCCCTTACTCACCCAAATGGGTGAGTTCATTGCTGCGCGACTGTACGGCATGGGGCCAGGGGGCGATGTGTCCGGAAAGTGATCGCCCGGTTAGCGTTCACGCATGAACGAAGATGTCCGTCTGACCGCCTGGGTGCGCGGCCGTGTGCAGGGAGTGGGCTTCCGCTGGTTCACCAGGGAGAACGCCTTGGAGATCGGCGGAGTCGTCGGCTTCGCGCTCAACCTCGACGACGGGCGAGTACAGGTGGTCGCCGAAGGTCAACGTGAGAATTGCCACCGGCTGCTCGACTGGCTGCGCTCCGCCGACACGCCCGGCCGGGTGGACGGAGTGACAGAGATCTGGGGCACACCGCGCGGTGGCTACGACGGATTCGGAATGCGGTGACCGATCGGCTGATCATGCACTGATCACACCTCTGATCGTCCGCACACGGTCGGAACTGCGCATTCGTCGCCGACGCGTTGCCGATGGGGTCGAACCGTGGAAGGCTCGGAGATGAGGATGATCTCCACGTGCCCTGCCGGGGCCGGGACGCCCACCGATACGGGGTGTGATCGTGTTGACCGTCAAACTTTTTGGTGAGACGCTGGAAGCCCCGCGCACCTGAGCTGTTTGGCAGTGTTGGCAGTAGTAAGCGCAGTGACTGTCAGTCGCTGCCGGACATCCGCGGGTGCGATTCCCTCACGACCCACACCGCTTCGGTCGGTCACTCAGTGTGGAGGACCATCCATCATGGCAAAGGCGCTTCTCGGTTACGTCGGCGGTTCCGATCCGCGACTCCTCGCCGAGATGCGACGGCTTCAGCAGCGCGTCCAGGACCTTGAGTCCGAGCTCGTACGGATTCAGTCCGAAAATGACGCGCTGAACGCGGCCGCCGCTCAGCACGACGGAGACTCGCTGCTGGACCGCATCGACATCGACGTACCCCAGGCGGAGCCTGCGCTCACCTGATCCGCGCTCACTCGTCGCTCGACTCCAGCCCCGTCAGATCTGCAAGGGACGCTTCGGCGTCCCTTCTTTCTTTGACCGCTTCCTCGGCCCTCCACCCCTGCCGCCGTGCCCGTCCGCGCCGCGGACCAGGGGGCCAGGTGGGGGGCGTGATGCCTTTAGCGTCAGTGGTGCCCTGCACCTTCATGGGTGAAACCGAACGTGAAAGGTAGAGTCCGGCGGCGTGCACCTCAAGTCCCTGACCCTGCGCGGCTTCAAATCCTTCGCCTCCGCCACCACCCTGCGCTTCGAACCCGGCATCACCTGCGTCGTGGGTCCGAACGGCTCGGGCAAGTCCAATGTGGTGGACGCGCTGTCCTGGGTCATGGGGGAGCAGGGCGCCAAGTCCCTGCGCGGCGGGAAGATGGAAGACGTCATCTTCGCCGGGACCACCGGCCGGCCGCCGCTCGGGCGCGCCGAGGTGTCCCTGACGATCGACAACTCCGACGGCGCGCTGCCCATCGACTACGCCGAAGTCACCATCACCCGGATCATGTTCCGCGGCGGCAGCAGCGAATACCAGATCAACGGCGACACCTGCCGCCTGCTCGACATCCAGGACCTGCTCTCCGACTCCGGCATCGGCAGGGAGATGCACGTCATCGTCGGCCAGGGCCAGCTGGACTCCGTCCTGCACGCCGACCCCATGGGCCGCCGCGCCTTCATCGAGGAGGCGGCGGGCGTACTGAAGCACCGCAAGCGCAAGGAGAAGGCGCTGCGGAAGCTCGACGCGATGCAGGCCAACCTCGCGCGCGTGCAGGACCTCAACGACGAGCTGCGCCGGCAGCTCAAACCCCTGGGACGGCAGGCCGCGGTCGCCCGGCGGGCCGCCGTCATCCAGGCGGACCTGCGCGACGCGCGGCTGCGGCTGCTCGCCGACGACCTGGTCATGCTGCGGCGGGCGCTGGACGCGGAGATCGCGGACGAGGCGGCGCTCAAGGAACGCAAGGAGGCCGCCGAGGCCCAGCTGGCGCTCGCGCTGCGGCGCGAGGCCGAGCTGGAGGAGGCGGTACGGGAGCTCGCGCCGCGGCTGCAGCGGGCGCAGCAGACCTGGTACGAGCTGTCGCAGCTCGCCGAACGGGTCCGGGGCACCGCGTCCTTGGCGGACGCGCGGGTGAAGAGCGCGACGGCCCCCGTGGAGGACGAGCGCAGGGGCCGCGACCCGGAGGACCTGGAGCGGGAGGCCGCTCGGATCCGCGAGCAGGAGGCGGAACTGGCCGCGGCTCTGGAGGCGGCCGCGCGGGCGCTGGAGGACACGGCCGAGCACCGGGCCGAGCTGGAGCGGGCACTGGCCGAGGAGGAGCGGCGGCTGCGGGACGCCGCGCGGGCCATCGCCGACCGGCGCGAGGGGCTGGCCCGGCTGACGGGACGGCTCGGCGCGGCCCGCTCCCGCGCGGGGGCGGCGCAGGCGGAGATCGACCGCCTCGTCGCGGCCCGGGACGGCGCCCAGTCCCGGGCCGCCGCCGCGCAGGCGGAGTACGAGGCACTGGCGGAAGAGGTCGGCGGACTCGACGAGCCGTCGGCGGACGCGGACCACGACGCCGCGCGGGCGGAGCTGGCGGCGGCCGAGGCCGACCTGTCCGCGGCGCGGGACGCGCTGTCGGGGGCGGAACGCTCGCGGGCGGCGGTGTCGGCGCGGCGCGATGCGCTGGCGATGGGGCTGCGCCGCAAGGACGGTACGGGGGCGCTGCTGGCGGCGCGCGAGAAGCTGGCCGGGCTGCTCGGGCCGGCGGCGGAGCGGCTGACGGTGACGCCGGGCTACGAAGCCGCCGTGGCCGCTGCGCTGGGCTCGGCGGCGGACGCGCTGGCGGTGTCCTCGCCGGGTGCGGCGGCCGGGGCGATCCGCCACCTCCGCGACACGGACGCGGGCCGCGCCACCCTCCTGATCACCCCGCCCCTCCGGCCCGGATCCCCGGCGCTCCCCGCCGGCGCCGCCCACCCCGCGGCCCCGCCGCCCCTGCCGGGCCAGGCCGTCGACCCCGCGGTTCCGTCGCCCGTGCCGGACCAGACGGTCGACCCCGTGGTTCCGTCGCCCGTGCCGGACCAGACGGTCGACCGTGCGGGTCCGGCTGCTGCCTTGGGCCGGGCCGTCGACGCTGCGGGTCCGGCGGCTGCCTTGGGTCAGCCTGTTGATGTTGTGGTTCCGTCGGCCGTGCCGGACCGGGCGGTCGACCGCGGGTGTCCGCCGGTCGTGTCGGGCCGGGCCGTCGACGCTGCGGGTCCGGCGGCTGCCTTGGGTCAGCCTGTTGATGTTGTGGTTCCGTCGGCCGTGCCGGATCAGGCGGTCGACCGCGGGTGTCCGGCGGCCGTGACCGCCCCGGCCGTCGACGCTGCGGTTCCGTCGGCCGCCTTGGGCCGCGCCGGGGATCCTTCGGGTCCCGTGGCCGGCGTGCGCCCGGCCGCCGGTCTCGGGGGTTCGCCTGGCGTTCCGGGCCAGACCCTCGGCGCCGGGCCCGCGCAGGCGGAGCCGGCCGTACCGGGCCAGGATCCGGGCGGCTCAGCGGGCGCACAGCGGCCCGCGGCGGCGGAGCCGGCGCCGGCGGGGCAGGCTTCGGCCGGGGGAGTCCCCCACCCCGCCCCGTCCCCGGACGGGGCTCTGTCCGGCGGGCCGCACACTCCAGCCTCGCCGGCGTTTGAGGCGCGGGGTGCGGGGCGGAGCCCCGGCGAGGGGCCGGCGGGCGAGGGGATTCCCGCGGAGCGGCTGGTCGGCGGGGACGACGAGGCGCGGCGGGCGGCCGCCTGGGTGCTCCGCGACCACGTCGTCGTCGACACGCTCGACGCCGCCGAGGCCCTCGTCGCGGCGCGGCCCGACGCGGTGGCCGTGACCCTCGACGGAGACGTGCTCGGCGCGCACCTCGCGCACGGCGGCTCCGCCGGGGCGCCCAGCCTGATCGAGGTCCAGGCCGCCGTCGACGAGGCGGCGGCGGAGCTGACCGCGCTGGACGCGCGCTGCGCGGACCTGGCCGGGGCCCAGGCGGCCGCCCAGTCCCGGCGCCGGGACGCGGCCGCCCTGGTCGAGGAGCTCGCCGAGCGCCGCCGCGCCGCGGAGCAGGCCCGCGCCGGGGTCGCGCAGCAGCTCGGGCGGCTCGCCGGTCAGGCGAAGGGGGCCGCCGGCGAAGCCGAGCGCAGCGCCGCCGCGGCCGCCAAGGCCCAGGACGCGCTGGAGCAGGCGCTCGCCGATGTGGAGGAGTGCGCGGAAAGGCTCGCGACGGCCGAGGAACTGCCGGTGGAGGAGGAGCCGGACAGCTCCCGCCGGGAGCGGCTCGCGGCCGACGGGGCCAACGCCCGGCAGACCGAGATGGAGGCCCGGCTCCAGCTGCGGACCCATGAGGAACGGGTCAAGGGGCTGGCCGGACGGGCCGACTCCCTGGACCGCGCGGCCCGGGCGGAACGCGAGGCCCGGGCCCGCGCCGAGCGGCGCCGGGCGCGGCTGCGGCACGAGGCGGAAGTGGCCCGGGCGGTCGCCGACGGCTCCCGGCAGCTCCTCGCGCACGTGGAGGTCTCGCTGCTGCGGGCCGACGAGGAGCGCGTCGCGGCCGAACGGGCGAAGGGCCTGCGCGAGCGGGAGCTCGGCGAGGCGCGCAACCGCGGACGGGAACTGAAGGGGGAGCTCGACAAGCTCACCGACTCCGTCCACCGCGGCGAGGTGCTCGGCGCCGAGCAGCGGCTGCGCATCGAGGCGGTGGAGGCCAGGGCGCTGGAGGAGTTCGGCATGGAGTCCGCCGGGCTCCTCGCCGAGTACGGCCCCGACCAGCCGGTGCCGCCGTCCCCGCCCGCCGAGGGCGAGGAGCTGCCCGAGGACCCGGAGCACCCGCGCAACCGGCCCGGCCCGTTCGTCCGCGCCCAGCAGGAGAAGCGGCTCAGGGCGGCCGAACGCGCCTACCAGCAGCTCGGCAAGGTCAACCCGCTCGCGCTGGAGGAGTTCGCCGCGCTGGAGGAGCGCCACCAGTTCCTGAGCGAGCAGCTGGAGGACCTCCGCAAGACGCGAGCCGACCTCCTTCAAGTGGTGAAGGAGGTCGACGAGCGCGTCGAGCAGGTGTTCACCGAGGCCTACCGGGACACGGCCCGGGAGTTCGAGGGGGTCTTCTCGCGGCTGTTCCCCGGCGGCGAGGGCCGGCTCGTCCTGACCGACCCCGACAACATGCTGGCCACCGGAGTCGACGTCGAGGCCCGCCCGCCGGGCAAGAAGGTCAAGCGGCTGTCGCTGCTCTCCGGCGGCGAACGCTCGCTGACGGCCGTGGCCCTGCTGGTGTCCATCTTCAAGGCGCGCCCCAGCCCGTTCTACGTGATGGACGAGGTCGAGGCCGCGCTCGACGACACCAACCTGCAGCGGCTGATCCGGATCATGGAGGAGCTCCAGGAGAGCTCACAGCTGATCGTGATCACGCATCAGAAGCGGACCATGGAGGTCGCGGACGCCCTGTACGGCGTCTCGATGCAGGGAGACGGGGTCTCCAAGGTCATCAGCCAGCGACTGCGCTGACCCACTTACTTCGAGAAGTGAACGCTGTGGCCCTCTTCACTCAGTCCTGACGGTTTTTCTTCGGCTATTGACTTCAGAAAGTGAAGCCATAAGCTCTGGTTGCCGTGTCCGACGTTCAGGTGGTGGTGAGCAGTTTGCTGTGCGCCACTGGAGGAACACGCGTACACACGTACACCCCCACACCGCCCGCCGTCGGCGCCGGGCCCAGGAGCACACCTTGACCAGCACAGCGAACGCACCCGCGTCCGGCAGTGGCCGGGAGGCACGCCCCGACCACCTCGGGCACGTCATCTTCATCGCCGCGGCCGCGGCGATGGGCGGTTTCCTCTTCGGCTACGACAGCTCCGTCATCAACGGCGCGGTCGTCGCCATCCGCGAACGCTTCGACGTCGGGTCCGCGGCGCTCGCCCAGGTGATCGCCGCCGCCCTGATCGGCTGCGCGTTCGGCGCCGCCACCGCCGGCCGCATCGCTGACCGGATCGGCCGAATCCGCTGCATGCAGATCGCCGCGGTCCTCTTCACCGCGAGCGCCATCGGTTCGGCCCTGCCGTTCGCCCTGTGGGACCTGGCCATGTGGCGCGTCATCGGCGGCTTCGGCATCGGCATGGCCTCCGTCATCGGCCCCGCCTACATCGCCGAGGTCTCCCCGGCCGCCTACCGCGGCCGTCTCGCCTCCTTCCAGCAGGCCGCCATCGTCATCGGCATCGCCGTCTCCCAGCTCGTCAACTGGGCCATCCTCAACATCGCCGACGGCGACCAGCGCGGCGAGATCGCCGGCCTGGAGGCCTGGCAGTGGATGCTCGGCATCATGGTCGTCCCCGCCGTGGTCTACGGGCTGATGTCCTTCGTCATCCCGGAGTCACCCCGCTACCTGATCTCCGTCGGCCGCACCGATCAGGCCAAGAAGGTGCTGCGCGAGGTCGAGGGATCGAAGATCGACATCGACGAGCGGGCCGCCGAGATCGACCGGGCCATGCGCTCCGAGCACAAGTCCACCTTCAAGGACCTGCTCGGCGGACGCTTCGGCTTCCTGCCCATCGTCTGGATCGGCATCGGGCTCTCCGTCTTCCAGCAGCTCGTCGGCATCAACGTGATCTTCTACTACAGCTCCTCGCTGTGGCAGTCCGTCGGCATCAATCCGTCCAGCTCGTTCTTCTACTCCTTCACCACGTCGATCATCAACATCATCGGCACGGTGATCGCGATGGTCCTGGTCGACCGGCTGGGCCGCAAGCCGCTGGCGCTGATCGGCTCCGCGGGCATGGCGATCTCCCTCGGCCTCGCCGCGTGGGCCTTCTCCTTCAAGGAGGGCACGGGCGACGACATCACCATGCCCGACACCCAGGGCACGGTCGCGCTGATCGCGGCGCACTCCTTCGTGCTCTTCTTCGCCCTGTCCTGGGGCGTGGTGGTCTGGGTGCTGCTCGGCGAGATGTTCCCGAACCGCATCCGGGCCGCGGCGCTCGGTGTCGCCGCCGCGGCCCAGTGGATCGCCAACTGGGTCATCACCGTCACGTTCCCGACGCTCTCGGACTGGAACCTGTCCGGCGCGTACATGATCTACACGTTCTTCGCCCTGCTCTCGATCCCGTTCATCCTCAAGTGGGTGCCGGAGACCAAGGGCAAGGCGCTGGAGGAGATGGGGTAACCATCCCCGCCACCACCCCTCTCCTCGATACTGCCCCGGCTCAGTCCCTGAGCCGGGGCAGTACCTGTTCGCACAGCAGGTGCAGGCTGCGCCAGCCCTCGTCCAGCGGCATCCCGCCGCACAGCGGGTGCAGGACCAGGTTCCCCGCCTCGCCCGCTCCCCGCGCGTACGCGACGGCCTCGTCGGGGGTGAGGACCCGGTACACGCCCTCCGCGCGCAGTTCCGCCACCGAGCGCGCGGCCGACCGTACGGCGCTGCGGATGTCCTTGGACTGCCAGGAGGCGTACATCCCGGCCTCGTGCAGGAAGCGCTCGCCGTGCTCCGCCCAGACCCGGTCCGGGTCCTCCGCGATGTGCAGCAGCGGGGTCTCGGCCGCCGGCATCATGCAGAAGCCCTCCGTGCCGTACTCCGCGAGCCTCGCGTGGTAGTACGCCTCCAGCTCCGGCAGGTGCGCGCTGGGGAAGAACGGCAGCCCCAGCCGGGCCGCGCGGCGGGCCGCCGCCTCGGAGCTGCCGCCGACCAGCAGCAGCGGGTGCGGCCGCGTGAACGGCGTCGGGGTGACCCGCACCGTGCGGCCGCGGAACTCGAAGGGCTCGCCGGTCCACGCCTTCAGCAGGGTCTCCAGCAGCTCGTCCTGGAGCCTGCCGCGCCGGCCCCACTCCACGCCGTGCTGCTCGTACTCCTCGGGCCGGTAGCCGATGCCCGCGACCGTCACGAGGCGGCCACCGCTCAGCAGGTCCAGGACGGCGATGTCCTCGGCCACCTTCAGCGGGTCGTACAGCGGCCCGATGATCGCCGAGACGGTGACGGCGATCCGGCGGGTGGCGCCGAAGACGGCGCCCGCGAAGGCGAAGGGGGAGGGCAGCCAGTTGTTGTCCGTGCCGTGGTGCTCCTCGGTCTGGATGGTGTCGATCCCGCGGTCGTCCGCGTACCGGGCCATCTCCAGGGCCGCCTTGTAGCGGGCGGAGAGGGACTCGGGGGTGCCGTTCGGGTCGACGAGATTGAACCGGGCCACGGTGATGGGCATGGAGGAGTCCCCCTTCGCCGGAGGTGGGTGGGCGGGCGAAGGGGGACGTTAGCTGACGTGGCGTCAGCTGGACAGGGATCCGGCGAGCGCGGGCTCCTGCGCCGGGGCCGCGTCGGGCCCGGGCGCCACGGGAGCCGTGCGCGGCAGGACGGCGTACAGCACGCCGGAGGTCACGATGCCGGCCACCCAGCCCAGGCCGTTGCGCCCGATCCAGGTGGTCGCGAGCGGCCCGCTGAGCCAGTCCACCGAGGTGAACAGCAGGCCGACCACCAGGGCCAGGGCCCACGCGGTCATGGCCTGCCAGGCGAAACCGCCCCGGTACCAGTAGGCGCTGGTCCGCGTGGTGTCCAGCAGCGCGGCCCCGTCGTAGGTCCGGCGCCGCAGCATGTCCACGCCGAAGACGCCGATCCACGCCGAGAAGGCCACGGCCAGCAGCGTCAGGAAGGAGATGAAGGAGCCGAAGAAGCTCGTCGCGACCACCATCAGCAGGAAGCCGAAGACCAGGCTGATGGCCGCGTTGACGCTGACCGCCCACGCGCGCGGGACCTTGATGCCGAGGGTCTGCGCGGTGAAGCCGGCCGAGTACATGGACATCGAGTTGATCAGCAGCATCCCGACGAGCGCGACGAGCAGGTACGGGACCGCGATCCAGGTCGGGAGCAGCTCGCCGATGAAGGACACCGGGTCCTGGGCGGTGGCCAGGTCCGGAGTGCCGACGGCCATGACCGCGCCCATGAGGACCATCGGGAGGACGACGACGCCGGCGCCGCCGATCGTCGCGCCCACCAGCCCCCTGGAGGAGGCGGTGCGCGGCAGGTAGCGGGTGAAGTCGGGACCCGAGGGCACCCAGCTGATGCCGCCGGCCGCGATGGTGCCGATGCCCGCGATCATCATCGCGGTGGAGCCGGCCGGCTTGCCGAGGACGGCGGACCAGTCGGTCGTGAAGAGCAGGTAGCCGAGGACGAGCACGCTGAAGGCGCCGAAGAGGTACGTCGACCACGTGGAGCACACGCGCAGCGCCTTGATGCCGAGGCCGGAGACCACGAAGGTGCAGCCCACGAAGAACACCAGGGTGACGACGATGAGCGGGGTGTTGCTCTTGATCCCGAAGAGCAGGCCGAGCACGGTCAGCACGGCGTAGGCGCCGCTCACCGCGTTGATCGTCTCCCAGCCCCACCGCGCCACCCAGATCAGGGAGCCGGGGAAGAGGTTGCCGCGCTGCCCGAACACGGCCCGCGAGAGGGCCATGCCGGGAGCGCCGCCGCGCTTGCCGGCGATCGATATCAGGCCGACCATCCCGTACGAGACGACCGGCGCGGCGACCGCGACGACGAGCACCTGCCAGATGTTGAGCTTGTTGAAGATCACCAGACCCGCGCCCATGGTCAGCAGCAGCACGCTGATGTTGGCGGCGACCCAGGTGGGGAAGAGGTCGCGGACCCGGCCGCCGCGCTCGCCGTCCGGGACGGGCTCCAGCCCGCGGGTCTCCATCGCGGTTTCGGTTGCGCCGTCGGCGGGCTCGGCAGGCATGCGGCTGCTCCGTGGGGGAGGGATGAGGGGAAGTCGCCCATCATGGGGGATGTGCCGCTAAGAGCACAAACGGAGCCTTACGTCCCGGTGTGACGCCCGGGGTCCGAGCTCCGGGCCGCCCGTGGCCGATACTGATGAGGTTATGGACATCCTCATCCTTGCTGTAGTCATCGCCCTGGTCGCGGTCGGCGCGATCAGCGGGCTCGTGGTCAGCAGCCGCAAGAAGAAGCAGCTGCCCCCGGCACCGCCCAGCTCGCCGACCATCACTGCCCCGCCTGCCGAACCGCAGGTGGGGGAGGACGCCGTAGAGACGGCGGAAGAGCCGCGCCGCACGATCGAGGAGGTCGGACTCCCGCACGCGGAGGTCGAGGCCCCGGTCGAGGCGCCGGCCGCCGAGCCCGAGGTCCCGGCCGCGCCCGCGATCGAGGTGCCCGAGCCCACCGCCGGCCGCCTGGTCCGGCTGCGCGCCCGCCTCGCCCGGTCCCAGAACTCCCTCGGCAAGGGGCTGCTCACGCTGCTCTCGCGGGAGCACCTCGACGAGGACACCTGGGAGGAGATCGAGGAGACCCTCCTCGTCGCCGACGTCGGCGTCGTGCCCACCCAGGAGCTCGTCGACCGGCTCCGCGACCGGGTCAAGGTGCTCGGCACCCGCACCCCGGCGGACCTGCGCGCCCTGCTCAAGGAGGAGCTGCTGACCCTGGTCGGCACCGACTTCGACCGCGTCGTGAAGACGGAGAGCGGCGAGGACACGCCCGGCGTGATCATGGTCGTCGGCGTCAACGGCACCGGCAAGACCACCACCACCGGCAAGCTCGCCCGGGTGCTCGTCGCCGACGGCCGCAGCGTGGTGCTCGGCGCGGCCGACACCTTCCGCGCCGCCGCCGCCGACCAGCTCCAGACCTGGGGCGACCGCGTCGGCGCCCGTACCGTACGCGGCCCCGAGGGCGGCGACCCGGCCTCGATCGCCTACGACGCGGTCAAGGAGGGCATCGCCGAGGGCGCCGACGTGGTGCTCATCGACACCGCCGGCCGCCTGCACACCAAGACCGGCCTCATGGACGAGCTCGGCAAGGTCAAGCGCGTCGTCGAGAAGCACGGCCCGCTGGACGAGATCCTGCTGGTCCTCGACGCCACCACCGGGCAGAACGGCCTGACCCAGGCCCGCGTCTTCGCCGAGGTCGTGGACATCACCGGCATCGTGCTGACCAAGCTCGACGGCACGGCCAAGGGCGGCATCGTCATCGCCGTCCAGCGCGAACTGGGCGTCCCGGTCAAGCTCGTCGGACTCGGCGAGGGCCCGGACGACCTGGCCCCCTTCGAGCCGGAGGCGTTCGTCGACGCCCTCATCGGCGACTGAGCGCGGCCGCCGCGCACTACGGGTGCCCCCGCGTTCCGTCCGGAACGCGGGGGCACCGTCGCGTGCGGGGGGTGGGCGTGGGCGTGGCTACCGGCGCGAGCGGTGGCAGATGTAGGCGAGGGTGCCCAGCAGCAGCCGGGCCTGCGGCGGGCCCCCGGCGCAGTCCAGGGCGGGCGGCCGCAGCCAGCCGACCTGGCCGAGCCCGGCCCGGTCCGAGGGCGGGGCGGTCACGTACGCCCCGGGGCCGAGGGCCCGCAGGTCGAGGTCGGCGTCGTCCCAGCCCATCCGGTACAGCAGCTGGGGCAGCTCGGCCGCCGCGCCCGGGGCCACGAAGAACTGCGCCCGCCCGTCCGCGGTCACGATCACCGGGCCGAGCGGCAGCCCCATCCGCTCCAGCCGCACCAGCGCCCGCCGCCCGGCCTCCTCGCAGACCTCGATGACGTCGAAGGCGCGGCCCACGGGCAGCAGCACCGCGGCGCCCGGGTAGTCCCCCCAGGCCTCGGTGACCTCGTCCAGGGTGGCCCCGGCCTTGACCGTGGGGGCGAAGGGGAGCGGATGCGCCCCGGGGGCGACGCACTCCGCGTCGCCGCAGGAACAGTCGCGGGCGGGTGCCGCGGCGCGGGCGCCGGGGACCACGTCCCAGCCCCACAGCCCGGTGTACTCCGCCACCGCCGTGCACTCCGAGGTCCGGCCCCGGCGCCGGGTGCCGGAACGGAACTCCCTGGTGCCGCGGCCGCCGCCGATCGTGAAGCCCATGCCCATGCCCCCTCCAACGGGTCGGACGCGCCGGTGGTTACGACGCCGGTGGTGACGACGTCGGCGGAACCCGCAGACCGCGGTCCGCCGCGGGGTGCCCGCAGGGCTGCCCGGCGCACTCCTCGCCGCGCGCGCCCCGAGCGCACTCCAGTCCAACCAAGCCGTTTCACCTCGGTGTCAAGTGAATCGCGCCTGGCCGGTGGCGAGTTCATTCGAAGGGGTGGCGAATGGTGGCGTTTCTGGAATCGACCTCGCCGCAGGGGTGATCGTAGGATTACTTTCGGTACACGAACCCCAAAGGCAGACCCGTCCGTGGGTATGCCGGAGGCAATGTGTGAGGGATCTGTGAAGGTCCGTGGCGGCGCCCTGCGCCCCGGCCAGGGTTTCGTGTGGAAGAGGCTGATCGGATGGGGGCGTTCCAGTGAGCGGCAACGGCGCAAGCGGAACGATCGAGGACGCTGCTGCGCGCAACGACCAGCTGACCTCGTGGTTCGTCCGCAGCGGCTGGTCCAAGGGCGAACTCGCCCGGCAGGTCAACCGCCGGGCCCGTCAGATGGGCGCCCACCACATCAGCACGGACACCTCCCGGGTGCGCCGCTGGCTGGACGGCGAGCAGCCCCGCGAGCCCGTCCCGCGCATCCTGTCCGAGCTATTCTCCGAGCGCTTCGGCTCCGTCGTCGCCATCGAGCAGCTCGGTCTGCGCACCGCCCACCAGACCCCCTCCGTCTCCGGGGTCGACCTGCCCTGGGCCGGCCCGCAGACCGTCGAACTGCTCGGCGAGTTCTCCCGCAGCGACCTGATGCTGGCCCGCCGCGGCTTCCTCGGGACCTCGCTCGCCCTCTCCGCCGGCCCCGCCCTGATCGAGCCCATGCAGCGCTGGCTCGTACCGGTCCCGGCCGCCGACCCGGGACCGCGCACGGTGGGGCCGACGGGGGCCCTCGGCGGCCACCGCCCGCCCCGGCTCTCCGAACCGGAACTCGACCTCCTCGACGCCACCACCGTGATGTTCCGCCAGTGGGACGCCCAGTGCGGGGGCGGGCTGCGCCGCAAGGCCGTCGTCGGCCAGCTCCACGAGGTCACCGACCTGCTCCAGGAGAACCACCCGGCGCCCGTCATGAAGCGGCTCTTCAAGGTCGCCGCCGAGCTGGCCGAACTGGCCGGCTGGATGAGCTACGACATCGGGCTGCACCCCACCGCGCAGAAGTACTTCGTGCTCGCCCTGCACGCGGCCAAGGAGTCCGGCGACAAGCCGCTCGGCTCGTACATCCTCTCCGGCATGAGCCGCCAGATGATCCACCTGGGCCGCCCCGAGGACGCCCTCGAACTCGTCCACCTCGCGCAGTACGGCAGCCGCGACTGCGCCGGCCCGCGCACCCAGGCCATGCTGTATGCGATGGAGGCCCGCGCGTACGCCAACATGGGCCAGCCCAGCCGCTGCAAGCGGGCCGTGCGGATGGCCGAGGACACCTTCTCCGACGTGGCCTTCGGCGGCGAGCCCGAGCCCGACTGGATCCGCTTCTTCTCCGAGGCCGAGCTGAACGGCGAGAACTCCCACTCGTACCGGGACCTGGCCTACGTGGCCGGGCGCAGCCCCATGTACGCCTCCCTCGCGGAGCCCGTCATGGAGCGGGCCGTCGAGCTCTTCGAGAAGGACGAGGAGCACCAGCGCTCCTACGCCCTCAACCTCATCGGCATGGCCACCGTCCACCTGCTCCAGCGCGAGCCGGAGCAGGCCGCGGCCCTCGTCGACAGGGCCCTCGACGTGGCGGGAAAGGTGCGGTCCGAACGAGTGAACACGCGCCTGCGCAAGACCGTCGACAGCGCCGCCCGTGAGTACGGCGACGTAGCCGAGGTGGTCCGGCTCACCGACCATCTCGCCTCCCGGCTCCCCGAAGCCGCGGAGGCCGTCTGACGGCCCCGGCGGCCGTCCCTCAGGCCCCGGCCGCGGCAGTCACCCCGTGAAGCCCGATCAGGCTCCCCCAGCCAGGACGTCCGGGTCACCGCCGCGGCCGGTCGCACCACCCGCACAGTTCATGGACGCGTAACACGCCCGACCTCTTCGTCATCGGCGCGAAACACCCAGCGGCGCCGCCGGAAACCGGCCTGCGCGAATCTCATGGCCAATAACCGGCCAGTTCCCAATACCGCCGCTCAGGTTTTCACGATCGCCCGCACGCGAACGTACCGACGACGAGGAGACGCCGATGGCATCAGCCATCACGACCCTCGCGGCAGACGCCCCGACGCTGTCTGCCGCGAACACCGGGTTCATGCTCATCTGCTCCGCCCTGGTCATGCTGATGACCCCGGGACTCGCCTTCTTCTACGGAGGCATGGTCCGCGTCAAGAGCAGCCTCAACATGCTGATGATGAGCTTCATCAGCCTGGGGATCGTCACGATCCTCTGGGTCCTCTACGGCTTCAGCCTCGCCTTCGGCACCGACTCAGGCTCCCTCATCGGCTGGAACTCCGACTACGTCGGCCTCAGCGGCATCGGGATCACCGAGCTGTGGGACGGCTACACCATCCCGGTCTACGTCTTCGCCGTCTTCCAGCTGATGTTCGCCGTCATCACCCCGGCCCTGATCAGCGGCGCCCTCGCCGACCGGGTGAAGTTCAGCGCCTGGGCCCTGTTCACCGTCCTGTGGGTCACCGTCGTCTACTTCCCCGTGGCCCACTGGGTCTGGGGCGCGGGCGGCTGGCTCTTCGAGCTCGGCGTCATCGACTTCGCGGGCGGCACGGCCGTCCACATCAACGCCGGCGCCGCCGCCCTCGGCGTGATCCTGGTCATCGGCAAGCGCGTCGGCTTCAAGAAGGACCCGATGCGCCCGCACAGCCTGCCCCTCGTGATGCTCGGCGCCGGTCTGCTCTGGTTCGGCTGGTTCGGCTTCAACGCGGGCTCCTGGCTCGGCAACGACGACGGCGTCGGCGCGGTCATGTTCGTGAACACCCAGGTCGCCACCGCCGCCGCCATGCTCGCCTGGCTCGGCTACGAGAAGCTGCGCCACGGCTCCTTCACCACCCTCGGCGCCGCCTCCGGCGCGGTCGCCGGCCTCGTCGCGATCACCCCCTCCGGCGGTGCGGTCAGCCCGCTCGGGGCCATCGCGGTCGGCGCCATCGCCGGTGTGCTCTGCGCCATGGCGGTCGGCCTCAAGTACAGGTTCGGCTACGACGACTCCCTCGACGTGGTCGGCGTCCACCTCGTCGGCGGCGTCGTCGGCTCCCTCCTCGTCGGCCTCTTCGCCACCGGCGGGGTCCAGTCCGACGTGGCCGGCCTCTTCTACGGCGGCGGCTTCGAACAGCTCGGCAAGCAGGCCGTCGGGGTCTTCTCCGTCCTCGCCTACTCTCTGGTGGCGTCCGCGCTGCTCGCCTTCCTCCTCGACAAGACGATCGGAATGCGGGTCAGCGAGGACGTCGAGGTCGCCGGCATCGACCAGGTCGAACACGCCGAGACCGCCTACGACTTCAGCGGAGCCGGTGGCGGCGCGGCCTCGCGCGGCACCGCCGCACCCGCCCCCTCCGCCGCGAGCAAGAAGGTTGACGCATGAAGCTGATCACCGCGATCGTCAAGCCGCACAAGCTGGACGAGATCAAGGAAGCCCTCCAGACCTTCGGAGTGCAGGGCCTCACGGTCACCGAGGCCAGCGGCTACGGCCGCCAGCGCGGCCACACCGAGGTCTACCGCGGTGCCGAGTACCAGGTCGACCTCGTCCCCAAGATCCGCATCGAGGTCCTGGTCGACGACTCCGACGCCGAGGAACTGATCCGCGTCATCGTGAGCGCGGCGGCCACCGGCAAGATCGGAGACGGCAAGGTGTGGAGCGTCCCCGTGGACTCCGTCGTACGGGTCCGCACCGGCGAGCGCGGCGCTGACGCGCTCTAGGTGACGGGAGCTCCCGGGTGACGAGCGTGGAAAAGACCACGGACCACACGGCCGACCCGGGACCCGGCGGATACGCCGCGGCCCGGCTGCGACTCCTCCAGGAGGAGTCGCGGTCCGGGCCCTCGCGGCGTTCCGCCCTGGCCGGACTGACCGACGACTGGCTGAACGCCCTGTTCACGACCGCCGTACGGGAGACCGGCGTCCGCGGCGCCACCCTGGTCGCCGTCGGCGGCTACGGACGGGCCGAACTCTCCCCGCGCAGCGACCTCGACCTGGTGCTGCTCCACGACGGCAAGGCGGAACCGCGGGCGCTGAGCGCGCTGGCCGACCGCCTCTGGTACCCGGTGTGGGACCTCGGCCTCGCCCTCGACCACTCGGTACGCACCCCCGGCGAGGCCCGCAAGACCGCTGCCGAGGACCTCAAGGTCCAGCTCGGCCTCCTCGACGCCCGGACCGTCGCCGGCGACGCCGGACTCCTCGCCGGACTGCGGACGTCCGTCCTGGCCGACTGGCGCAACCAGGCCGCCAAACGGCTCCCGCAACTGCACGCCCTGTGCCGCGAGCGGGCCGAGCGCGCCGGCGAGCTCCGCTTCCTGCTCGAACCCGACCTCAAGGAGGCCCGCGGCGGGCTCCGCGACGTCACCGCCCTGCGGGCCGTCGCGGCCTCCTGGCTCGCCGACGCCCCGCGCGACGGCCTCGCCGAGGCCCGGCTGCGGCTCCTCGACGCGCGCGACGCCCTCCACCTGGTGACCGGCCGGGCCACCGACCGGCTCTCGCTCCAGGAACAGGACCAGGTCGCGGCGCAGCTCGGGCTGCTCGACGCGGACGCGCTGCTCCGCGAGGTGTACGAGGCCGCGCGGGTCGTCGCGTACGCCGGCGACGTGACCTGGCGGGAGGTCGGGCGGGTGCTGCGGGCCCGCGCCGCACGGCCCCGGCTGCGCGGGCTGCTGGGCGCCCGGGCCGCCGCGGCCGCCGCCCGGGCACCGCTGGCCGAGGGCGTGGTGGAGTCCGACGGCGAGGCCGTCCTGGCCCTGGCGGCGCGTCCCGAGCGCGACCCCGTCCTGACCCTGCGGTTCGCCGCGGCCGCCGCGCAGGCGGGTCTCCCCGTATCGCTGCACGCCGTACGCAGGCTCGCGGCGCAGGCCAAAGCGCTCCCGGTGCCCTGGCCGGCCGAGGCGCGGGAACAGCTGGTGACCCTGCTCGGGGCGGGGGAGCCCATGGTCGCCGTGTGGGAGGCCCTGGAGGCGGAAGGCCTGATCACGCGGCTGCTCCCCGACTGGGAGCGGGTGCGCTGCCGCCCGCAGCGCAACCCCGTCCACACCTGGACGGTGGACCGCCACCTCATCGAGACGGCGGTGCGGGCCGCGGCCCTCACCCGCCGCGTCGGCCGCCCCGACCTGCTGCTGACGGCGGCCCTCCTGCACGACATCGGCAAGGGCTGGCCGGGCGACCACTCGGTGGCCGGCGAGACGATCGCCCGCGACGTCGCCGCCCGCGTGGGCTTCGACGCGCAGGACGCCGCCGTACTGGGGACGCTCGTACGGCACCACCTGCTGCTGATCGACACCGCGACCCGGCGCGACCTGGACGACCCGGCCACCGTCGCCTCGGTCGCGGAGGCCGTCGGGTCGGTGGGCACGCTGGAGATACTGCACGCCCTGACGGAGGCGGACGCCCTGGCCACCGGACCCGCGGCGTGGAGCGCATGGCGGGGCTCGCTGGTGGCGGACCTGGTCACGCGGGTCGCCGCCGTGCTGCGCGGCACGGCCCCGGCGGTCCGGGAGGCGCAGATCCCGACCACGGAACAGGAACGCCTGGCGGTCGAGGCCCTGCGCACCCGCGAGCCGGTGCTCGCGCTCCACGTGCGGCAGGAGGAGGCGGACGCGGTCGGCGGGGAACTGGTCGTGGCCGTCCCCGACCAGCCGGGGGTCCTCCCGGCGGTCGCCGGGGTGCTGGCCCTGCACCGGCTCACCGTACGGGCGGCGGACCTGCGCTCCACGGAGCTCCCGGACCGGCTGGGAGAGGTCCTGGTGCTGCGGTGGCGGGTGGCGGCGGAGTACGGCGCGCTGCCCGAGGCCGCACGGCTGCGCAGCGACCTCGTCCGCGCGCTGGACGGATCGCTGGACGTCCCGGCGAAGCTGGCGGACCGCGAGGCGGCGTACCCGCGCCGGCGCGGGGTGGTCCCGCCGCCGCCCCGGGTCGCGGTCGTCCCCGACGTCTCCTCGATGGCCACGGTCCTGGAGGTGCGGGCTCCCGACGCGGTGGGCCTGCTGCACCGGATCGGGCGGGCGCTGGAGTCCAGGGGCGTGCGGGTCCGCAGCGCGCACGTCTCCACGCTGGGCGCGAACGCGGTGGACACGCTGTACGTGACCGACGCCGAGGGCAAACCCCTGGCGCCCGCGGAGGCCGCCGCCCTGGCCGGGGCGGTGCAGGCCGCCCTGTCGTAGCCCCGCCGGGCGCCGGCCCGTACGGGTGCGGCGCCGCCGGCGGGGGCTCCGCGGGGTGCGGGCCGGAGCCCCGGTTCGGGCCGCCGGGTCCACCACGTGGTACGGCCGGATACCCTGGGGGACGACCACAACGCCCCCGACCCGAGGAATCGCGACCACCGTGTTCGATACGCTCTCCGACCGCTTGGCGAATACCTTCAAGGGCCTGCGCGGCAAAGGCCGGCTGTCCGAGGCTGACATCGACTCCGCGGCCCGGGAAATCCGTATCGCCCTCCTCGAGGCCGACGTCGCCCTCCCGGTCGTCCGCTCCTTCATCGCGAACGTCAAGGAAAGGGCCCGCGGCGAGGAGGTCAGCAAGGCGCTGAACCCCGGCCAGCAGGTCCTGAAGATCGTCAACGACGAGCTCGTCACGATCCTCGGCGGCGAGACCCGGCGGCTGCGCTTCGCCAAGACCGCGCCCACCGTGATCATGCTGGCCGGTCTCCAGGGTGCCGGTAAGACCACCCTCGCCGGAAAGCTCGGCCTCTGGCTCAAGGGGCAGGGCCACACCCCGCTCCTCGTCGCCTGCGACCTCCAGCGCCCCAACGCCGTCAACCAGCTCTCCGTCGTCGCCGACCGCGCCGGCGTGGCCTTCTACGGCCCCCAGCCGGGCAACGGCGTCGGTGACCCGGTCCAGGTCGCCAAGGACTCCGTCGAGTACGCGCGGACCAAGCAGCACGACATCGTCATCGTCGACACCGCCGGCCGCCTCGGCATCGACCAGGAGCTGATGCAGCAGGCCGCGGACATCCGCGACGCCGTCAGCCCCGACGAGATCCTCTTCGTCGTCGACGCCATGATCGGTCAGGACGCGGTCAACACCGCCGAGGCCTTCCGCGACGGCGTCGGCTTCGACGGCGTCGTGCTCTCGAAGCTCGACGGCGACGCCCGCGGTGGTGCCGCGCTCTCCATCGCGCACGTCACCGGCAAGCAGATCATGTTCGCCTCGAACGGCGAGAAGCTCGACGAGTTCGACGCCTTCCACCCCGACCGCATGGCGGGCCGGATCCTCGACATGGGTGACATGCTCACCCTCATCGAGCAGGCCGAGAAGACCTTCTCGCAGGCCGAGGCCGAGAAGATGGCGGCCAAGCTCGCCAAGGGTCCCAAGGAGTTCACGCTCGACGACTTCCTGGCCCAGATGGAGCAGGTCCGCAAGATGGGCTCCATCTCCAAGCTGCTCGGCATGCTGCCCGGCATGGGGCAGATCAAGGAACAGATCAACAACATCGACGAGCGCGACGTGGACCGCACCGCCGCGATCATCAAGTCGATGACCCCGGCCGAGCGCCAGGACCCGACGATCATCAACGGCTCGCGCCGTGCCCGTATCGCCAAGGGTTCCGGCACCGAGGTCAGCGCCGTCAAGGCGCTCGTCGAGCGGTTCTTCGACGCCCGCAAGATGATGTCCCGCATGGCCCAGGGCGGCGGCATGCCGGGCATGCCGGGCATCCCCGGGATGGGCGGCGGCCCCGGCCGGCAGAAGAAGCAGGTCAAGCAGGCCAAGGGCAAGCGCAAGAGCGGCAACCCGATGAAGCGCAAGGAAGAGGAGGCCGCGGCAGCGGCCCGCCGCGAGCAGGGCCCGCAGGCGATCGAGCCCGCGGCCGGCGGCAGCCCCTTCGGCCTTCCCGCCGGCGGCGGCCAGCCGGGCCAGGACTTCGACCTTCCGGACGAGTTCAAGAAGTTCATGAAGTAGTACCCGCGCAGGCGGACAGCGGAGGGCCCCGGTCGTGATCCCACGGCCGGGGCCCTCTGTGCTCTGCGGGGCAACGGGTCGATTTGTCGCTTATCGTCGGCCGGGAGGATGGCAGAAGGAGGCGCCCCGTGCCCAGCCCCACCCCCGTACCTCCCCGAGACAGGGCCGACACGCCCTGGCGCTCGGAAGGCGCCCCGCCCACCCCTCCGCCGAAGAAGAGGATGCCGGGCGGCTGGCGGGGACTGATCCTCGCCGCCCTGATCGTCTACCTGGTGACCAACCTGGTGCTGTCCTTCTTCAACGAGGGGGACGAGCCGACGATCTCGTACACCGAGTTCAGCAAGCAGGTGGCCGACGGCAACGTCTCGAAGATCTACTCCAAGGGCGACGCGATCCAGGGCGAGCTGAAGGCCAAGCAGCCACTGCCCGACGGGGACAAGGGCGACTACACCAAATTCGTCACCCAGCGCCCGGCCTTCGCCGACGACGACCTGTGGGCCGACCTCACCAAGCAGAACGTGACCGTGACGGCCTCCCCGGTCGTCGTGCAGCGCAGCTTCCTCGCCAACCTGCTGCTCTCCCTCGCCCCGATGCTCCTGCTGGTCCTCCTGTGGGTGGTCATCGCCCGCCGGATGGGCTCGGGGATGGGCGGCATGGGAGCCCTCGGGCGCAAGGCCCCGCCCAGACCGGTGGAACTGGAGACGGGTGACAAGCGCACCACCTTCGAGGACGTCGCCGGCATCGACGAGGTCGAGGGCGAGCTCAACGACGTCGTCGACTTCCTCAAGAACCCGCAGACCTACCGGAAACTGGGCGCCCGGATGCCCGGCGGCGTCCTCCTGTCCGGCCCGCCCGGCACCGGAAAGACCCTGCTGGCGCGCGCGGTCGCGGGCGAGGCCGGGGTGCCGTTCTTCTCCGCCTCCGCCTCCGAGTTCATCGAGATGATCGTCGGCGTCGGCGCCTCCCGCGTCCGCGAGCTCTTCACCGAGGCGCGCAAAGTGGCCCCCGCGATCATCTTCATCGACGAGATCGACACCATTGGCCGGGTGCGCGGCGGCGGCGCGGCCATGGGCGGCCACGACGAGCGCGAACAGACCCTGAACCAGATCCTCACCGAGATGGACGGCTTCTCCGGCTCGGAGGGGGTGGTCGTCCTCGCCGCCACCAACCGGGCCGACGTCCTCGACCCCGCCCTGACCCGGCCGGGCCGCTTCGACCGCACGGTGGCCGTCTCCCCGCCCGACCGGGCCGGCCGCGAGGCCATCCTGCGCATCCACACCCGGGACATCCCGCTCGGCCCCGGCGTCGACCTCGCGCAGGTCGCCCGCACCACCCCCGGAATGACCGGCGCCGAACTGGCCAACCTCGCCAACGAGGCCGCGCTGCTCGCCGTGAAGCGCCGGCAGGACCAGGTCACCCAGTCCGACCTCTCCGACGCCCTGGAGAAGGTCCAGCTCGGCGCGGAGCGGTCCCTGGTGATGCCGCTGGAGGAACGCCGGCGCACCGCGTACCACGAGAGCGGCCACGCCCTCCTGGGCATGCTCCAGCCGGGCGCCGACCCGGTCCGCAAGATCACGATCGTGCCCCGCGGCCGCGCCCTCGGCGTCACCCTCTCCACGCCGGACGCCGACAGGTACGCGTACACCGAGGAGTACCTGCGCGGCCGCATCATCGGGGCGCTCGGCGGCATGGCCGCCGAACACGTCGTCTACGACGTCATCACCACCGGCGCCGAGAACGACCTCGAACAGGTCACCAACATCGTCCGCGGCATGGTCGGCCGCTGGGGCATGAGCGACCGCGTCGGCAAGCTCACCGCCATCCCCTCCGACGGAGGCGGCCCCTACGGCCTGTCCGCCGCCCCCGCCACCCTCGACGCGGTCGACCACGAGATGCGGCGGATCGTCGACGAGTGCTACATGGACGCCTGCCGCCTGCTGCGCGAACACCGGCCGCAGCTCGACGCCCTGGCCGAGGCCCTGCTCGCCAACGAGACCCTGGACGAGGCGGCCGCCTACGCCGCCGCCGGGATCACCCGCCTGACGAAGGCCCACGACACCGACTGACGGACGGCGGGACGGCGGGACGGACGGCCGGCCGGCCGACGGGACGGCCGCGCGGGAATCAGCCCGTGCGGGCGATCACGTACCGGAAGATGTTCGGCAGCCACACGGCGCCGTCGGACCGCTCGAACGGGTGAAGCGCCTCGGCCAGCTCCTTCTCCGCCAGCGCCGGATCGGCCGCGCCGGCGTAGAGCCCGGTCGACACCAGCCCGCGCACCGCGCTGTCCACGTCCGCGTACCCGAACGGGCAGAACACCCGCCCCGATCCGTCCGGTGTGAGTCCGGCCCCCTCCACCAGCGCGTCCAGGTCGCGGGGCGAGGGCCCGCCCCCCAGGACCGCGGGTACCGTGCAGCGCTCCGCCGGGCCCCAGTCGGCCAGCACCACCGCCCCGCCGCGGCGCACCGCGGGCAGGGCCGCGGCCAGCGCCGCCGGCGACGGGGAGAAGGCCAGCAGGGCGTCGTACGGGCGCGGCGCCGACGGCGGTGCCGCCAGCACCTCCAGCAACCGCTCACGGGCCAGGGCCCGCCGGGCCGGATCCGCCTCCACGCCCGTGGCCACGGCTCCCCGCCCGGCCGCGAGCAGCAGGGGCAGGCCCGCCCCGCAGTCGAGGCCCAGCAGCCGGTCACCCGGCCCTACCTCCAGTCGGTCGTAGACCGCTTCGTACAGCGGTACCAGCATCCGTTCCTGGATCTCCGCCCAGTCCCGGGCGACGAGCGTCGCCGTCGGCGTCGGTGTCATCGAAAGAGCGCTCCTGATTCCGTGTCGCCCCCATGCCCCCGTTGCCAGGGAACTCCCCATTCGCCCCCGCGTCCAGAGGAGCGCGCCACCCGATTCACGCATCGCGTGCCCGGCGCCGTACGATTCGCGGCATGGCAAAGGCACCCGTTCTCACCCCGCAGGCGGAGGATTTCCCCCGCTGGTACCAGGATCTGATCAACAAGGCCGAGCTGGCCGACAACGGTCCGGTCCGCGGCACCATGGTCATCCGACCGTACGGCTACGGCCTGTGGGAGCGGATGCAGCAGGAGATGGACGCGCGCATCAAGGACGCGGGCGCCCAGAACGCGTACTTCCCGCTCTTCATCCCCCAGTCGTACCTGACGAAGGAAGCCGAGCACGTCGAGGGCTTCGCCCCCGAGCTCGCGGTCGTCACGCACGGCGGCGGCAAGGAGCTGGAAGAGCCGGTCGTCGTCCGGCCCACGTCCGAGACGATCATCAACGACTACTTCTCCAAGTGGGTCCAGAGCTACCGCGACCTGCCCCTGCTGATCAACCAGTGGGCCAACGTGGTGCGCTGGGAGATGCGCCCGCGGGTGTTCCTCCGTACGAGCGAGTTCCTCTGGCAGGAGGGCCACACCGCCCACGCCACCTACGAGGACGCCCGCGACTACGCCGCCCGCATCCACACGGACGTCTACGGCGACTTCATGACGAACGTGCTCGGCATCGACGTCGTGCTCGGCCGCAAGACCGCCAAGGAGCGCTTCGCCGGCGCCATCAACACCCTCACCCTCGAGGGCATGATGGGCGACGGCAAGGCCCTGCAGCTGGGCACGAGCCACGAGCTCGGCACCAACTTCGCCAAGGCCTTCAACACCCAGTACCTGTCGAAGGAAGGCAAGCAGGAGCTCGTCTGGCAGACCTCGTGGGGCGTCTCGACCCGCATGGTCGGCGGCCTGATCATGTCGCACGGCGACGACAACGGCCTGCGGGTGCCGCCGCGCCTCGCGCACGTCCAGGTCGTCGTCATGGCGATCAAGGGCGACGAGGCCGTCGCCAAGGTCCGCGAGCTCGGCGCCCAGTTGAAGGCGGCCGGTCTCCGCGTCCAGGTCGACGACCGCGTGGACACCCCCTTCGGCCGTCGCGCCGTGGACTGGGAGCTCAAGGGCGTACCGGTGCGCATCGAGATCGGCCCCCGCGACCTGGAGGCCGGCACCGCGATGCTGGCCCGCCGGATCCCGGGCGGGAAGACCCCGGTGCAGATCGACGCGCTCGCCGACCTGCTGCCCAAGGTGCTCGACGAGGACCAGGCGCAGCTGCTGCGCGAGTCCCGCGAGCGCCGCGAGTCCCGCACCTGCGACGTCGCGACCATCGAGGAGGCCGCCGAGGCCGCCGTCGCCGGTGGCTGGGCGCGGATCCCGTGGGCGGACCTAGGTCCCGAGGGCGAGGCGAAGCTGGCCGAGCAGGCCGTCTCCGTGCGCTGCCTGATCGCCGCGGACGGGTCGGTTCCCGAGGCGGACGACGCTCCCGGTACCCTCGCGATCGTCGCGCGCTCGTACTAGTCGGGCCCCGAAGGCTCCTGCGCCCCGGCGTGCGGCTCGTGCCGCGCGCCGGGGCGGCTGCGTCGGTGGTCCTCGTTACGTACCGACTCCTCCTGGGATCGGCGCACCCGTCCTCCTCCGGACGCATGAGACTGAACTGACTGGTACGTGCAAAAAATTTGGAATGGCCCGGAATCGGAACACCGGGGCACCCCGGCTCGTTGTCACGACGTGAGCACGACACCACCTGTTCTCGCCGCAGAGCTGGCGCAGGCGTGGGCCGATATTCAGCGGCACCACCCCGAGCTGCCTGACCTTGCCGCGCCCGAGTCCCTGATCGGAGAGTCCTCGTCCGCCTGCGGCGCCGAGCTCTCCTTCGAGCGACTGCTGCACGAGGCAGTCCACGGCATCGCCGCCGCCCGCGGAGTCCGAGACACCTCGCGCGCCGGCCGCTACCACAACCGCAGATTCCTCGCGATCGCCGAGGAGCTGGGGCTGGACCACTCCGAGGAACCGCACGCCAGCAGCGGCTTCTCGCTCGTCACGCTCAATCCGGAGGCGAAGCGGCGCTATCGCCCCACCATCGAACGGCTGCAGCGCGCCCTCAAGGCGCACACCGCCGCCACGGCCGCCGACACCAAACGCAGCTTCCGCGGACCGGCCGCCCGGCACGGGTCCTCCGGCGGCGGCGTGCGCGTGAAGGCGGTCTGCGACTGCGGGCGCAACGTGCGGGTGGTCCCCTCCGTGCTGGCCCAGGCGCCGATCGTGTGTGGTGGGTGCATGAAGCCCTTCCGCATCCCCGAAGTCGCCATCGCGGCGGCCTCCTGACCGCCGTCACCGTCGCCACCGGGGCCACCGCCCCACGGCGAACGGGCCGCCGGGCCCTCGCCCCCACCGGGGCGACCGCCGACGGCGCGCACGCGGGCAGCCCGCACCGCCGCACCCCCGGTGGGCCGCTCCCCGCGCCCCGCACCGCCGTCCCCGCGGCACGGCATGTCCGCACCGGTGGGGGAGCGGGCCGCCCGCGCGAGCCGGACCGTCCCGCCCGGCCGAGCGCGCCGCGGGCGTATGGCACAATGGCTAGCTGTACTCGACAGTCGCATAGGACCCCTCTCTCCTCCGGCTGACGCGTCCATCGGGCACCCGAGTACCGCAACCCCACGTGGCATCTCATGTGCCCAACCACGTCAAGTTCAGGAGACACCACTCCAGTGGCAGTCAAGATCAAGCTCAAGCGCCTCGGCAAGATTCGCCAGCCGCACTACCGCATCGTCGTCGCCGACGCCCGCACCCGCCGGGATGGTCGCGCGATCGAGGAGATCGGTATCTACCACCCGACCTACAACCCGTCGCGCATCGAGGTCAACGCCGAGCGTGCGCAGTACTGGCTGTCCGTCGGCGCCCAGCCCACCGAGGCTGTGCTCGCCATCCTGAAGCTGACCGGTGACTGGCAGGCCCACAAGGGTCTCCCCGCCCCCGCGCCGCTCCTGCAGCCGGAGACGAAGGAGAGCAAGCGTCGCTCCTTCGACGAGTTCGCCAAGGCCCTCGAGGGCATCGGCGAGGGCAAGGGCGAGGCCATCACGCAGAAGGCGAAGAAGGCCGACAAGAAGGCGGACGAGGCTGAGGCCGCCGCCGAGTCGACCGAGGCCTGATCATGCTCGAGGAGGCTCTTGAGCACCTCGTAAAGGGCATTGTGGACAACCCCGACGAAGTGCAGGTCGCCTCGCGCAACCTGCGCCGCGGGCAGGTGCTCGAGGTCCGGGTCCACCCGGACGACCTCGGCAAGGTGATCGGCCGCAACGGCCGCACCGCGCGTGCTCTGCGTACCGTCGTGGGCGCCATCGGCGGCCGTGGGATCCGCGTCGACCTCGTCGACGTGGACCAGGTCCGCTGAGCAGTTGAATCACCGGCACGGGCCGGGGAGGGCATTCGTGCCCACCCCGGCCCGTCGTCGTCTGAACAGGAGAGAGACCACAGTGGAGCTGGTAGTCGCGCGGATCGGCCGCGCCCACGGCATCAAGGGTGAGGTCACCGTCGAGGTGCGCACGGACGAGCCGGAGCTGCGGCTCAGCCCCGGCGCGGTGCTCAAGACGGACCCCGTCACCGCGGGACCGCTGACCATCGAGACGGGCCGGGTGCACAGCGGCCGGCTGCTGCTCCGCTTCGCCGGCGTCAAGGACCGCACCGGGGCCGAGGCACTGCGCAACATCCTGCTGATCGCCGAGGTGGACCCGGCGGAGCTGCCGGAGGAGGAGGACGAGTACTACGACCACCAGCTGATGGACCTGGACGTGGTACTGGAGGACGGCACCGAGATCGGCCGGATCACCGAGATCTCCCACCTGCCCTCGCAGGACCTCTTCATCGTCGAGCGACCGGACGGCTCCGAGGTGATGATCCCCTTCGTCGAGGAGATCGTCGCCGAGATCGACCTGGAGGAGCAGCGCTGCGTCATCACCCCGCCGCCCGGGCTGATCGACGAGCGCGAGGCGGTCGTCGCCTCGTCCCGTGACGAGGACGCGCAGGCCTCCGGGGACGACGCCTGATGCGACTCGACGTCGTCACGATCTTCCCCGAGTACCTGGAGCCGCTGAACGTCTCCCTCGTCGGCAAGGCCCGCGCCCGCGGCCAGCTCGACGTGCACGTCCACGACCTGCGGGACTGGACGTACGACCGGCACAACACGGTCGACGACACCCCGTACGGCGGCGGTCCCGGCATGGTCATGAAGACCGAGCCGTGGGGCGAGGCCCTGGACCAGGCGCTGGCCGACGGCTACGAGGCGGGCGCGCACGGGCCCGTCCTGGTCGTCCCCACGCCCAGCGGCCGGCCCTTCACCCAGGAGCTGGCCGTCGAGCTCTCCGAGCGGCCCTGGCTGATCTTCACGCCGGCCCGGTACGAGGGCATCGACCGCCGGGTCATGGACGAGTACGCCACGCGCATGCCGGTGTACGAGGTCTCCATCGGCGACTACGTCCTGGCGGGCGGCGAGGCCGCCGTCCTGGTCGTCACCGAGGCCGTGGCCCGGCTGCTGCCCGGAGTCCTCGGCAACGCCGAATCCCACCGCGACGACTCCTTCGCGCCGGGCGAGATGGCCAACCTGCTGGAGGGGCCCGTCTTCACCAAGCCCCCGGTGTGGCGCGGCCGCGACATCCCAGAGGTGCTGCTCAGCGGCCACCACGGGAAGATCGCCCGCTGGCGCCGGGACGAGGCCTTCCGCCGGACCGCGCAGAACCGCCCCGACCTGATCGAGCGCTGCGAGGCCGCCGCCTTCGACAAGAAGGACCGGGAGATCCTCTCCATCCTGGGCTGGACGCCGTCCCCCGACGGCCGATTTTGGCGCAGGCCGCAGGCCGTGGAAGAATAGGCGGCTGCTGTACGCCCGCGAGCGCCCCTGCCACAGGGGGACCGTCGCCCGCAGGGTGGGACAGCTCCCGAATTCTCTACGGAAACCCGCCCGGCGGCCTGTGGCGTCGTGCGAAGAAAGCAGACGAAGAACATGTCTCACCTGCTCGATGGCGTCAACGCCGCCGCGCTCCGCTCGGACGTCCCGGCCTTCCGCCCGGGTGACACGATCAACGTGCACGTCCGCGTGATCGAGGGCAACCGCTCCCGTATCCAGCAGTTCAAGGGCGTCGTCATCCGTCGCCAGGGCGCCGGGGTCTCCGAGACCTTCACCGTCCGCAAGGTCTCCTTCAGCGTCGGCGTGGAGCGTACCTTCCCGGTCCACTCCCCGATCTTCGAGAAGATCGAGCTCGTCACCCGCGGTGACGTTCGCCGTGCGAAGCTGTACTACCTCCGTGAGCTCCGCGGCAAGGCCGCGAAGATCAAGGAGAAGCGCGACAAGTAAGGTCGCCTCCGGTGTTCGGGGGCGGCCGGATAGGCTCGCCCCCGATGGACACCGAAGCACCTCACACGCAGCGCGGCCACTCTTCCCCCGGCGAGGGGGAGGAGCGGCCGCGTTTTGCGTTCTCCGCGCGTGGGCGCAACGGGGCGCCCGCGCGGGGGCGGACGTCGTCCCGGTCCCCGCTGACCTGGCGGCGGGCCGGACTCCTCGGCGTGATCTGCACGGTCTTCCTGCTGCTCTTCAGCAACTTCGTGGTCCAGCCCTTCCTGATCCCGAGCCGCTCCATGGAGCCGACGCTCCAGGTCGGGGACCGGGTACTGGTCAACAAGCTGGCGTACCGTTTCGGCGACCGGCCGGGCCGCGGGGACGTGGTGGTCTTCGACGGCACGGGCTCCTTCGTACGGGAACGCCCGGAGGGCAATCCGGTCGGCGTGCTGCTGCACGGCGCGGCCTCGGCGCTCGGGCTCGCGGAGCCGTCCGACACCGACTTCGTGAAGCGGGTCGTGGGCGTCGGCGGTGACGACGTGGTGTGCTGCGACGCCGCCGGGCGGGTCGAGGTCAACGGCGTACCGCTGGACGAGCCGTACCTGTATGCCGGTGACGCGCCCTCGACGGTGCCGTTCCGGATCGTCGTACCCCTGGGGAGCCTGTGGGTGATGGGAGATCATCGGTCCCAGTCCCGGGACTCACGGGACCACCTCGGGGAACCGGGCGGGGGGATGGTGCCGGTGGAGATGGTGATCGGACGGGCCGACTGGATCGGCTGGCCGGTTTCGCGCTGGGGCGCGGTCGGCGGCGGTCATGGGTAACCGGGGACGGCCGCGGGGCGGCCGGGAGCGGGAGCCCGAACCGGAGCCGGAACCGACACCCGTACCGGTGGTGGAGGGCGGTCGGGCCGAACGGCGCCGGACGGCCCGCAAGGTGCGCCGGCGGCGCCGCACGCGCCGGGCCGGCGAACTGCCGCTGCTGGTCGTGGTGGCGCTGTGCATAGCCCTGCTCCTCAAGACCTTCCTCGTGCAGGCCTTCTTCATCCCTTCGGGCTCGATGGAGCAGACGATCCGGATCGGCGACCGGGTCCTCGTCGACAAGCTGACCCCGTGGTTCGGCTCCAAGGTCGAGCGCGGCGACGTCGTCGTGTTCAAGGACCCGGGCGGCTGGCTCAAGGGAGAGGCGGCCCGGCCGGCCCCGGACCCGGTCGGCGTCAAACAGATCAAGCAGACCCTGACCTTCATCGGCCTGCTGCCCTCGGCGGACGAGCAGGACCTCATCAAGCGCGTCATCGGCGTGGGCGGTGACACCGTCAAGTGCTGTGACAGCCGGGGCCGGGTCACCGTCAACGGCTCCCCGCTCGAGGAGCCGTACGTGAACCCGGGCAACGCCCCGTCGGAGATCACCTTCGAGGTCGAGGTGCCGCCCGGCCGGCTCTTCGTCATGGGCGACCACCGGGCGAATTCGGCGGATTCGCGCTTCCACCTCGACGAGGCCTTCGACGGCACGATCGACGAGAAGGGGGTCGTCGGCGAAGCCGTGGTGATCGCCTGGCCGTTCGGGCACTGGAAGCGACTGGAACAGCCCGCGACCTTCCGCATGGTGCCCGATCAGGCACGCAGCGAAGGACGCGGACGGCGTAAGCGCCGTCGGGGCGTGCCGTTCGCATAGTGTGTCTTCGGTCTCCCGCGCCTTAGGGAACTCCCGCTCGTTAAGGGAGGGGAGGGCCCGTGTCTGTTTCGGCGCGGGCGGCGATCGCGAGTGAGGAGTGGATGTGGGGGATGTGGCGGTAGGCGCACGATCCGGACGCGACGAGGGCGAGGAGCGGCCGGACGATGCAGTCGAGCGCGACGCCGATGAGGACGGTACCGCGGCGCGCGCGCACCGCTCGTTCTGGAAGGAACTTCCGCTCCTCATCGGCATCGCCCTGCTGCTGGCCCTGCTGATCAAGACCTTCCTGGTGCAGGCGTTCTCCATCCCGTCCGACTCGATGCAGGACACGCTGCAGCGCGGTGACCGGGTGCTGGTGGACAAGCTGACCCCGTGGTTCGGTTCCGAGCCGGAGCGCGGTGAGGTCGTGGTCTTCCACGACCCCGCGAACTGGCTCTCCGGGGAGCCGACCCCGGAGCCGAACATCGTGCAGAAGGCCCTCAGCTGGATCGGCCTGATGCCGTCCGCCGAGGAGAAGGACCTGATCAAGCGGACCATCGCCGTCGGCGGCGACACGGTCGAGTGCAAGAAGGGGGGACCGGTCGTCGTCAACGGCAAGGAGCTCGACGAGCCGTACATCTTCCCCGGCAACACCCCTTGTGACGACGCCCCCTTCGGTCCGATCACCGTGCCCAAGGGCAAGATCTGGGTGATGGGCGACCACCGGCAGAACTCCCAGGACTCCCGCTACCACATGCAGGACTCCACCCAGGGCTTCGTTCCGGTCGACAAGGTCGTCGGGCGCGCCGTCGTGATCGCGTGGCCGCTCACCCGCTGGTCCACCCTGCCGGTCCCGGCCACCTTCGACCAGCCGGGCATCGGCAACCAGGCCGCCGCGACCGCGCTGGGTCTCGGGGCCTCCGGACTGGCACCGGTCGGGCTCGGGCCGGCCGCGCTGGGCCTCGTCGGAGCGGTTCCGCTCGTCATGTGGCGCAGGCAGAAGCTGACCGGCGGTCGTACCGCCCGGTAGGGTGCCGCCCAGGTCGACGATCCCGGAGTGTGGGGGCGCTGCAATGGGCGGAACACAAGCGATACGCAGTGGCAAGGATGGCCGCGGCGGTCTCGGCAACGTGCTGTCGGGACTCGCCGTGGCCATCGGCTTTGCGCTGTTCCTCGGCGGTTTCGTGTGGGGGGCGTTCCTCTACCAGCCCTACACGGTGCCGACCGACTCGATGATGCCGACCGTGCGGCCCGGGGACCGGGTCCTCGCGCAGCGCATCGACGGCGAGGAGGTGCGCCGCGGCGACGTGGTCATCTTCACTGATTCCATGTGGAGCGATTCGCCCATGGTCAAGCGGGTCGTCGGCATCGGTGGCGACACCGTGAAGTGCTGCGGCGCGGGCGGCGAACTCACCGTGAACGGCACCCCGCTGGACGAGCCGTACGCCGACACCAGCCGGCCGGACACGGGTCTCGCGATGCCGCCGGGGCAGGCCCCGGCGCCCGGGACCCCCTTCGAGGTGACGGTCCCCGAGGGGAACCTCTTCCTGCTGGGCGACCGGCGGGCCGCGTCCCTGGACTCCCGGGCCCACCTGCAGGAGGCCGGGCAGGGGACCGTGGCCCGGTCGGCCGTCAGCGCCCGCGTCGACGCCCTGGCCTGGCCCTCCGCGAAGATGCTGGAGCGGCCGGAGACGTACGCCGCCCTGCCCGGCGGCATCTCGCGGCCCGGGCCGCTGCGGCTCCAGCTGGTGACGGTGGCGGCCGGCGCCGCCCTGGTCCTGCTGGGGGCCGCGTACGGTCCCCTGGCGCGGCTCCTGGGGCGCACCCGGCGACAGGAGCGGGCCGGTGCCCGCTGACCTGGCCGCAACGGGCCACCGGAAGGTGTCGCGGGTGATCCTGCTGGACCCGGAGGACCGGATCCTGCTGCTGCACGGCTTCGAGCCGGCGGACCCCTCGGACGACTGGTGGTTCACCCCGGGCGGCGGGCTGGAGGGCGACGAGAGCCGTGAGCAGGCCGCCCTGCGCGAGCTGGCGGAGGAGACGGGGATCACAGAGGTCGAGCTGGGGCCGGTGCTGTGGCACCGCTACTGCTCCTTCCCCTTCGACGGGCGCCGCTGGGAGCAGGACGAGTGGTACTTCCTGGCACGTACCAGCCAGACCGCGACCGAGATGGGCGGGCTGACCGAGCTGGAGCGGCGCAGCGTCACCGGAGCCAGGTGGTGGACCTCCGAGGAACTTCTCTCGGCCCATGAGACGGTGTACCCGACCAGACTCGCCGAGCTGCTCCGTACGCTGCTCGACGACGGTCCTCCGGGTGAGCCGGTGGTCCTGGCCCCGGAAATCGTCTAGGGGCGCAGGGGCCTGGCGCACAATGGGGGGACGCACGGCTGAAGGGGAACATGCCATGAGTGCCGAGGACCTCGAAAAGTACGAGACCGAGATGGAGCTGAAGCTCTATCGGGAGTACCGCGACGTCGTCGGGCTGTTCAAGTATGTGATCGAGACCGAACGCCGTTTCTACCTCACCAATGACTACGAGATGCAGGTGCACTCGGTCCAGGGCGAGGTCTTCTTCGAGGTCTCGATGGCCGACGCGTGGGTCTGGGACATGTACCGGCCGGCCCGCTTCGTGAAGCAGGTCCGGGTGCTGACCTTCAAGGACGTGAACATCGAGGAGCTCAACAAGAGCGACCTCGAACTGCCCGGCAGCTGAGCTTTCTCACCCGGAAGGGTGAGGAGGTTGTCCACAACGGCCGGCTTGTCCACCAAGATCCGCACGGTGGGCGGGGACGCGGGACCGTCGGTGCCGGAGGTGGTGCCGGATGAACGCGAAGGGCGTGGCACAGCAGGCATTGGGGCGGTACGGCGAGGACCTCGCGGCGCGGCGGCTGACCGAGGCCGGGATGACCGTGATCGCGCGGAACTGGCGGTGCCGCGGCGGGGAGATCGACATCGTCGCGCGGGACGGGGACGCCCTCGTCGTGTGCGAGGTCAAGACCCGCCGGGCGGGTGACTTCGAGCATCCCATGGCCGCCGTGCGGCCCGCCAAGGCCGAGCGCTTACGGGGGCTCGCCGGGCGGTGGCTCGCCGACCACGGCGGACCGCCCCCGGGTGGCGTGCGCATCGACCTCGTCGGAGTCCTGCTGCCGCGGCGCGGCGCTGCCCTGGTGGAACACGTCAGGGGGGTGGCCTGATGGGCTTCGCACGAGCCTGCTCGGTGGCCCTGATCGGCGTCGACGGGGTGGTGGTCGAGGTCCAGGCCGATCTGGAGCCCGGGGTCGCGGCCTTCACCCTGGTGGGGCTGCCGGACAAGACCCTCGTCGAGAGCCGGGACCGGGTTCGGGCGGCCGTGGTCAACTCCGGCGCGGCCTGGCCGCAGAAGAAGCTCACGGTCGGGCTCAGCCCCGCCTCCGTGCCGAAGTCCGGCGCCGGATTCGACTTGGCCGTCGCCGCGGCGGTGCTCGGGGCCGCCGAGGTGGTCGACCCGGCCGCCATCGCCGACCTGGTCCTCATCGGTGAGCTGGGACTGGACGGCCGGGTGCGGCCCGTCCGCGGGATCCTGCCGGCGGTCCTCGCCGCCGCGGAGGCCGGATACCGGCAGGTGGTGGTGCCGCAGCAGTGCGCCGCCGAGGCGGCCCTGGTGCCGGACGTCTCCGTGCTCGGCGTGCGCAGCCTGCGCCGGCTGATCGCGGTCCTGACGGACGGGGTGCTCCCCGAGGAGGATCCGCCCGAACCGCCGGGGCGCCCCGATCCGATACTGGCCGGCCTGCTCGTCCCCGGGGCGGGGCTGGGCACCGGTCTCGCTTCCGGCCGCGCCGGCCGGGGGGACGCCGCGGACTTCCCCGACCTCGCCGACGTGGCGGGGCAGCACACGGCGCGCCGCGCCCTGGAGGTGGCGGCCGCCGGAGGTCACCACCTGTTCCTCAGCGGACCTCCCGGCGCGGGGAAGACCATGCTGGCCGAGCGGCTGCCCTGGATCCTGCCGCCGCTCACCCGCAAGGACTCGGTCGAGGTCACGGCCGTGCACTCGGTCGCGGGAATCCTCCCGCCCGGCGAACCGCTGGTCGCCCGGCCGCCGTACTGCGCACCGCACCATTCGGCGACCATGCAGTCCCTGGTGGGCGGCGGGAGCGGCGTCCCCAGGCCCGGGGCGGTCTCCCTGGCCCACCGCGGGGTGCTCTTCCTGGACGAGGCCGCCGAGTTCCACAGCCGGGCCCTGGACGCGCTGCGTCAGCCCCTCGAATCGGGACACGTGGTCATCGCCCGCGCGGCCGGCGTGGTGCGGTTGCCGGCCCGGTTCCTGATGGTGCTCGCCGCGAACCCCTGCCCGTGCGGGCGCCACACCCTCATGGGAGCCGGGTGCGAATGCCCGCCCTCGGTGATCCGGCGCTACCAGGCGCGGCTGTCCGGGCCGCTGCTCGACCGGGTGGACCTGAGGGTGGAGGTGGAGCCGGTGACCCGCTCCGATCTGCTGGGGCAGGGCGGGCGCGGAGAAGCCACCGCCGTGGTCGCCGGGCGGGTGCGGGAGGCCCGGGAGCGCGCCGCGGCCCGGCTCGCCGACACCCCCTGGCGGCTCAACTGCGAAGTGCCCGGGCAGGAACTGCGGACCCGGTGGCAGGCGGGCCCCGGGGCCCTGGCGCAGGCCGAGCGCGATCTGGAGCGGGGGCTGCTCACCGCGCGGGGGCTGGACCGGGTCCTGCGGGTCGCCTGGACCGTCGCCGACCTGCGGGGGCGGGACCGGCCCGACGCGCTGGACGTGGCCGTCGCGCTGGAGCTGCGGACGGGGATCACCCGCGGGGCGATCCCCGTGACGGGAGGAGCGGCATGACCGGCGCCGGGGAAGGGGAACTGCTGGCGCGGGCGGCGCTGACCCGGGTGCTGGAGCCCGGGGACGAGCACGGCGGGCGCTGGCTGCGCGAGCACGGGGCGGTCGGACTGATGGAGCTGCTCACCGGCCCCGAGGCGGGATCGCGGGCCCCGGCCGGAGTGGGGCCGGAGCGGCTCGCCGGATACCGCAGACGGGCGGCGCTGGCCGATCCGCGGCGCGACCTCGAGCGGGCCGCCGCGACGGGAGGCCGGTTCGTGTTCCCGGGTGCGGCGGAGTTCTGTTTACAGTTGGCGTGTTGCCCAAGGTCGTGTTGCGCGCGTGGAGGTCTGTGTTGTGGATGAGTGGCGTCTGTATTGGGTGGGCGACGGCGGTACACCGAGCGGTTCGGGAACGGATGCTCTTGCCGGGTGGGAGGACCTGAGCGAGCGTGAGCGCGTGCTGGGGTTCCGGGACCGGCAGCCGATTTTGCTTTCGCCTCTGGGCCGGGTGGATGCGCGGATGACCGAGATCTTCCGGCGCGGGCGCTTCGCGGTGAAGGCTCAGGGCACGCAGGAGTCGTACGTGACGGATCTGCGGCTGTTCTTCACGTTCCTGTGGCAACGAGGTCTGGGCTGGGATGAGGCCTCACCTGACGATCTTGAAGACTGGGAGGACTGGCGGCTGCGCGGGGCTGGGAACCCGAGCCTGATTGGCGGCTCGAAATGGGGTCGTGAACTGGCCGCGATGCGGTTGTTCTATGACCTGGCTGTCGAGCGTCAGTACATGCGGGCCAGCCCCGTCCGGACCCGCTCGATCGTGACGCGGGACGGCGCGATAGCCGAGGTCGCCGAGTTGGCGCCGAAGGACGTACGTGCTTCCAATGTGAAGTGGCTGACGCCCCGCGCTTACCGGCTGTGGCGTGATGTGGGGCTTGGGGGCCTGCTGCCAAGCGGGCTTGAGGACGAGAGCTGGCGGGGTCGCAACGATGGCCGGGACACCGCCTTCGCGGATCTTGTCTATTCCACGGGGCTTCG
This sequence comes from Streptomyces sp. NPDC005533, assembly GCF_042871845.1. NCBI lineage: Bacteria > Bacillati > Actinomycetota > Actinomycetes > Kitasatosporales > Streptomycetaceae > Streptomyces > Streptomyces sp. NPDC005533. The sequence goes on from NZ_JBIAJH010000001.1 coordinate 330,966, forward strand.
GCGCCGGGAGTCGGGCACGTTGCTCACGGCCGAACTACCCGCACTCGGGGACCGGCGCTACTACGCCGGGAACGTGGCGAAGGCGGTCGCCAAACGGGCTGGCCGCTTCTTTTACGCCAGCCATGGGGCTTTGCAGGGCGTGGAGACCTACCGGATCACCACCCGGGCCCAAGCAGTCCGCCGTGCTCAGCACCGCGGGCTCTACGAGCAGATCGAGGGCCGGCGGATCGTCGAGGAAGTGTCCCGGCGGGGGCTGGTTCGCTGGACGGAGACGAACGGCCAGGGCGGGCGGGCCCATCTGGACACGCTGACCGACCGGCAGCGGCTGCTGCTGTTCGTCAGGGGGGAAGACGGGCTGGAACCGGCGATGGTGTGGCTGACGGAGTCCGGCCTGCCGATGCGCTACCGGGGCTGGAGCAAGGTCTTCGAGCGTGCCAGCGACCGCTGCCAGGCCCATGACCTGGGCGTATGGGCCACACCGCACATGCTGCGGCACTCGATGGCTCTTCGGGTTCTGCTCGCACTCAACCGCGCTTTGGACCGCCGGCTGGGCCTGGACCCGGCTCAGCGTCGGAACTACGAAGACATCTACGGAAATGTATGGGTGATGGTGAAGGACCTGCTGGGACACGCCTCGGAGGAGACCACGCGGGAGGTCTACCTTGAGCCGCTGCGTGGACTGCAACTGGAGTCGCTGCTGAACGATGAGGACAACCCGAGCAACGAGGAACTGCTGGCTGACCTTGCCGCCCGCACCGGCCTGATCCTGGATGCGGCGTGACGGCCCGTAAGCGTGGGGCCGTCCTGCCCCCAGCGGATTACCGGCGGCCCCAGGCCCTCGATACCTCCGGGTTGATCGTCCGGCCCGTCAACCAGGGTGGCTTGTCGCTGGGCGTCTACAACTTCACTGACGCCCCCGGGCCCGAGCAGATGAAGCGTGAGCTCGTGGCCGCCTTCGCCGCCCGAGGCTTGCGGCACTGGGGCAGTGAGGACACCTACCACACCCGGGCCAAAGGGCTGAAGACGTTCATAGCCTGGGCGGCGGAACTCGACCCCCCGATCGCCTCGATGGCCCAGTTCACCGTTTCCCACTGGAAGCAGTGGCGGCTGACGGGCGGCGTCGACCGGGCCACCGTCGGTGTCCTGCTCGGAGAGATCGGGGCGCTGCCGGAGGCGACGAGGGCCGCAGTCACCGCCCGCATCCGGCGCAAGAAGCCGGCGATCAAGACCGGGTACTCCCGAGCGGAGCTGAAGGCGATCCGGTCCGCGGCGGCCAAGACCGTCAGGACGGCCCGTCTGCGGATCGCGGACAACGTCACGCTGCTGGAACGGTGGCGGGCCGGTGCCGCGGACTTGGAGGACGAGGACGCTCGGTGGGGCGAGCTGCTGGACCACATGGCCCGCACGGCCGACGCCCCGCGCCTGCCTTGTGGGCAGATGCCGGACCGCGTCAAGAAGGTGATCGTGAAGGAGGGCTTCGGCCGGGCGATATCCCGGCTGTTCCCGACGCCCACCGAGATGGGGGCTGCCGCGATCCTGCTGGCCTGCCACGAAGCGTGGAACATGTCGGTGCTGGAGAAGATGGAGATCCCCACGTACTGGCCGAACGCGGACCAGAACGCCGATGAGCCGGCAGTCCACCACGTTGCCACCGACAAGCCCCGCCGCCGGGGACGGCGCCACAACACCAACAACCTGGTCAACGTCGGTGAAGGCAGTGCGGGCCAGGCCATGCAACAGGTCCTCGACATGTCCGCTCAGGCACGGGCGACCCTGGACCAGCTGGGGACGCCTTCTATGTCGCTGTTCCTGTCCCGCCGGATCACACCTGGTGCAGCGAAGGACCCTGGGCTGTTCACCGACGGCCGCGGACTGGATTGGGCGATCAGAGCCTGGGCCCGCCAGCAGGAAGCAGGCGATCCGGACTTCCCTACAGGGGTGGCCACGAGCACCGTCCGCCATGCGGTCCAGGTCATCCACGGCGGACCGCGCAACAACACCGAGACCGTCCACCGCGACGCCTACCTCATGCAGGACCAAGGGGTACGCGACGATGCCGCCGACATCGTCGCCGAGGCCCTGAGCGCCGCCGTTGCCCAAGCCCGAGCCCAGGTGCAGATGCGTGTGATCGTCGAAGACGACGGCAGCGGGGACCCGGATGCCCAGGAGATCGCCGAGCGGGCCGGGATCGGAACCGAGACCGCCCAGGGAGTCGTCAGCGGACTCCTGGACACCCCGGTCGCCGCCTGCACGGATTTCGAGCACAGCCCCTTCACCGCGTCGGGTCCGTGCTCGGTGTCCTTCCTCTTGTGCTTCGCCTGCCCGAACGCCCTGGCTACAGGGCGGCACCTGCCGCGAATCATCTACCTCCACCGAGCCCTGGAAGCCCAGCGCTCGGTGGCAAGCGCGTCCGCCTGGCTCCAGGACTGGGCCGCCCACCATGCCCGGGTCGCCGACCTGCTGGACACGCACTGTCCCGTCGACGCCCGCCCCGCGTTGTTGGCCACGCTCAGCGACCATGACCGCAACCTCGTCGACCGCATGCTCGAAAGGAGGCTCGACCCGTGATCCGTGAAGCAACTGCACCTTTGTTCGCTGGCATCAGGCTGGTGAACCCGTCACACGACACGCCGGTCATCCCGGCCGGGCGGCTTCGGCCGGGCATCGACCTTGCACGCGTCTCCGTGTTCGGTGACCGGCGCTGGACCTTGTCGGACATGGAACACAAGCAGACCGGTGAGACCAAGTTCCTTGACTGGGACACCTTCCCGGAGGCCTTCCAGGAGTCGTTGCGGCGCATCGGATGGGCCGTGATCAACATCGAGACCCCGGACGTGTTGCTGCGACGCGCCCGCACGACGTCCCGCCCCTTGATAGCGGCCGGGACGGTCCACCACGCGGCGAAGGCCTGGCGGGAGTTCACGCGCTGGCTGGTCCAGCGGCAGGTGACTGCCTTCGACCAGGTCGACCGCGCCGTCATGGAGGACTTCGCCGCCATGATCGCCGCGAAGGGCAGGACGTATGCCCACGACAGGAACGTCCTGCTCGCGATTACCCGGATCTGGGCCTACGCGCCGTTTCTGCTGCCGCAGGACCGGCTGGTGATGCCCCCGTGGGACGACCCCGGTGCTGAGCTCACGGACTTCCTCGGCGAGAACGATGGCGGCCGGGGAGAGAACACGACGGAGGTGATCCACCCGGCGACCATGTCACCTCTCCTGGTCTGGTCCCTGCGTATCGTCACCGATCTGGCGCCGGACATCCTGGCTGCCATCGCGGAACACCAGCGTCTGCTGGCCCGTATCCCGGCCTCAGTGGCGGGGCCGGCCAGAGACGTGCTGGAACGATATTTCGCGGACCTGCGTGAGACGGGCCGGCCGATCCCGGTCTACGCCGCCCCCGACGCCGCACGCCGCGCGAAGGCCACGCTGGCCCGCACCGGCCACGATCAGGGGCAGCGGCCGGGAGTGAACCAGACGTACATCGCAGGCACGCTGGGCATCCACAGGACGCAGGTCGCCAACTTCATGCGTGATCACCCAGAGGCGTGGGCGGACCTGGAGTTCGGCAGTGGCGTGTTCTTGGACATCCCGGTGACTGGCCGGATCGACGGCGAGCGGTGGACGGACGGCATCGACTTCGCCGAGGTCAAGGATCTGACCCTGCACCTGGTCACTGCCTCTCTTGTGGTCATAGCGTATTTGTCCGGAATGCGGCAGGAAGAAGTCCTCCATCTGGAGCGTGGATGCGCCCACCGTGAGACACGCGGGGACGGCACCATCCGCTACCGCGTCAACGGGCGGCACTTCAAGGGTGTCACCGACGAGGACGGCAACACCGTCCCCGAGGGCGAGATGAGACCCGAGCCATGGACCGTGATCGAGCTGGTCCACCGCGCCATCGAGGCAGTCGAGCAGGCACACGACGAGACCCTGCTGTTCCCCTCCAGCATCAGCAAGCAGCGCCGGCCTTCGGCGCATCATGGCGAGGCGATCCGGACCGGCTGGGTGAAGGACCGGATCGGCTACCTGATGGCCTGGGCGAACGGGCTGGCCGCCGCCCATGGGCGGGATCACGAGGTGATCCCGCCCGATCCCCAGGACAGATTGACGCTGGGGCGGTTTCGCAGAACGGTCGCGTGGTTCATCTACCGGCGGCCGGGCGGGCGCATCGCCCTGGGGCTTCAGTACGGCCACGTCGGCTCCTCCATGGGAGAGTCGTACGGGAGCCGCACCAAGTTCGACATGCTCAGCGTCCTGGACTTCGAGGAGAGCCTGGCGGTCGCCGAGACCCTGGCCGAGGCGGGCGACCGGCTGGAGGCCGGGGAAGGGGTCAGCGGCCCGGCCTCCAGCCGCTATCTGTCCGCCGCCCAGGAATTCCGGGCGCGCTACGGGGGCGGCTTCCTCACTCGGCGCCAGCACACCGCGCTGAAGGCCAACCCTCGGTTGCGTGTCTACGAGAGCGAGAACGCACTCCTGACCTGCAACTTGGACCCCTTCAAGGCGCTGTGCGATCCGGATCTCGGCCGGGGGAACGGCTTGCGGACCCCGAGCTTCAACCGCTGCAACCCGGCCTGCACGAACATCTCGCGGACCGACACCCATATCGAGCGTGCGCAAGCGGAGAAGCAACAACTGGCCGAAGAACTCGCCGACGGATTGAATCCGCAGCCCGTGGCCCTGCGCCTGGAGCAACGGATCGAAAAGCTCGACCTGATCATCGAGTCGCACGAGGCGACACGTCGCCAGCCCACCCTGACCGCTGAGGAGTGCGAATGACCCAGATGCAGTCCACCACCGAGGCCGCCGCGCTGGCGGCCATCGGGGAGCCGTTGTCGGCGGGTATCGCCAAGACCGTCGGGGCTGTGCTGGCCCAGGTCTCGGCAGTGGCCACACCGGGCAGCCCACAGGATGCGGCGGAGATCCAGGCGATCACGGACGCGATGGTCCGCTTGCTGGTCGGGGTCCCCCTGCGGTCCGATGGCCAGCTGACGGTGAAGTCCCTGGCCGAAGAGGCGGGGCTACGGCGCAACAAGCTCACCCACAAGCACACCGGTCTCAAGGATCTGTTCTATGCCCTGATCAGGGCCCAGGACGTCCGGCCGAAGGTCGCTGATGGGCTGAAGGAGACCAACGACGAGCTCTCGGTGCGGCTCAAGAAGGTCCGCGAAGAACGCGATCAGCTCCAGGCACAGGTCAAGCAGCTGGTTCGCGTCGTTCAGGTGCTGGAGGTGGAGAACCACCAGCTGAGGGAGTCTGCCGGCCAGAACGGGGTGGTGAGGGTCTTGCGTCGGCATTGACCGGGGGCAAGGTGGATCGGTAGGAACCTGCGGCTGGGCACGTTCGGTCCGTACTCGGCGGCCGGGAAGGACGGGAAGGAGTGGCGCCACACCGCAGGGACGAACCCCTACGCGATCGGGGACGTTCAGCGGTACTTCCCCCTCGAGGATGGGGAAGTACAGAGAAACGTGCTCAGGCAGCAGGCTCCAGTGCGCTCTGAGCCGCGGCGACGGCCCGCAGCCGGTTGGTCAGGGCGGCGGGGCCGAGCGTCGTCAGGGCCCACAGAGCACTGACCCGTCGGCCGGAGGCCCATATCCCGGCAGCCTCCGACACCGCCTCGTGCCCGCTGTCCTGGCGGCTGTTCCTGCCCCAGGCATGGGACCGTCCCGAGGCGGCCGGGCGGCGCGAGGCATGCCGCATCCCCGAGACCGAACACCACCGGCCGAAGTGGCAGCTCGCCCTGGACATGCTCGACGAACTCGCCGGCACCGGTCTGCGGCCCGCCGTGCTGGTAGCGGACTCCGGCTACGGCGCGAACGCCGGCTTCCGCCATGGCCTGGAAGACCGCGGCCTGGCCTACGTCTTGCAGGTCAGAGGTGAGATGACCGCTCACGGGCAGGACACCGAACCCGTCCAGCCCGCCTATGGCGGCCTGGGCCCGCGGCCTCTGTCCCGCTACCGCACCCGCCCGGTCTCCTTACGCGAGCACGTGCTAGCCGCGGGCCGGGACCGAGGACGGACTCTGGCCTGGCGCAAGGGCTCCAAGGCCGCGATGAGCTCGCACTTCGTGCTCCAGCGTGTCCGCCTCGCCGGCCGGCGGCCCAGACCCGCCGCCGACGGCACGATCCCACTGGTCTGGCTGATCGCCCAATGGCCCGAGGGCCACGACGAGCCGGTCAAGTACTGGATCTCCAACCTGCCCGCGAACATTCCCGCCAAGGACCTGGTCCGTCTGGCGAAAGCCCGCTGGCGGATCGAGCACGACTACCGCGAGCTGTCGACGGTCAGCGTTTTCGGCTCTGGCGATGATCACGTGACGGTCAGGGTGTCAGGAGTATTCGGAGCCTGAGGAGATCGAAGTTGGCTCTCCCATAGCACTGGCGTTTGAGGGCCTTCGCTCGTGTGACTGCTCCCTCCACGGCGCCGGAGTTGTGTTCCATGCTCAGGCCGTTGGTGACCGCGGCGAGGTCGCGGCGTAGTCCGGTGGCGAAGGTGTGGAGTGTGGGCAGGTCGTCGGCCTCGACGCGTTCGATCCATTCGGCGATTTCGGCGCCGCGTCGGCCGGTCATGATAGCGGCGAAAGAGCGCACGTGACCGTCCAGGCGGTACAGGTGCTCGCACCGTGTGAGGAGGTCTTTGATCTCGAGGGTCTCGTCGTCGTCCAGGTGGTCGGGGTGGCTGAGGATCCATCGGCTGATCTTCCGGGGCTTGGGAACCACCGGGCCTGATGGGATCGGCCGCCTTCGGACCGGGTCGGGACGGCAGCGGCTGGTTCCGGCTACCCGGAACTCGCGCAGGTAGCGGCGCACGATCTGCACGCTGCCGGTGAACCCAAGCGGCCTGATCCGCTCGGTGATCACCGAGGCGTTGGTGACGCCGGAGTTCCACAGCCCGTGGACCTGCTCGCGGTAACTATCAAGCTTGGTCACGCGGTTCTCGCACTTCACCAGTAATTCCGCCAGCGTGCTGGCGTCGGCGAACCGGCGGACCGTCTGCTGGTCCAGGTTCAGCTCACGGCCGACCGCCGCCCGCGTCATGCCAGCCGCCAAGCGGCTCTGCACCGCCTCGAAACGGTCGCGGGTTCGGATGACCAGTCGTCGCTCCGGGCGTAGTGGCAGCACGGGCTCCGGCGGGAGGACCATCGCCAGCACGGGTTCCGGGGTCAGCTCCGGTTCTGGTGTGGCCGGCTCGTTCTGGACGCGGAGGCAGTGGTAGTGGGAGTTCACGGTCTTACCGACCGCTTCGCACAGGTTTTGCCATAAATGAAAGCGATCTGCCACCTGGATGGCGTCCGGCGCGCCGGCGCGAGCGCCCTCGGCATACGCGCCTCCGCGATCACGACATACGACCTCGACGCCCGGGTGTTTGACCAGCCAGGACGCCAGCGTGGCGGCCTCGCGATCCGGCAGGACGTCAATCGGCCGGTGCGTGGCCATATCGATCAGGATGGTGTTGTAGGTGTGACGGCGGCGAATCGCGAAGTCGTCGACCCCTATTACTGTCACCGCCGGGACCTCGGGTGCCGGCTGCGCGCGGATCATCTTGATGAGCAGGTCCCGGCCGCACGGCATGCCCAGCGTCGTGGCCAGTCGCGCACCGGCCCGGCCGGCCAGCGCGAGCGCAATGGACACTAAGGCGCTCGTCAGTACCGGTGTCCTCCGCGCGAACGGCGTTGTCAAGCCCGGGACTTGCTCGCTAAAGGTCGCCAGTGCGCACGCAGGATCGTCGCACTTGAAACGGCGAACCGTCACCACGACTCTCGTCCTGCGCCCGGCCGACGGCGCGTCCGACAGCGTCCGCTGGTAGCGCCCATGAACCCGGGATGAACGCGCCCCGCACCCCGAACACCCCGCGACCTGCGCGGACGACTGCACAAAGAACGTCACGGACAACCCATCGGACTCGATCCGGTCAACGCTGACCGCTCGCAGATGGGGCAACAACAAGTCAATACTTGGAGATACGCACGCCGGTCATCCTCCCGGCTCCACGCTGATCAACGCAGCCGATCGGGCCAGGGCACGCTGAACAGGCAACGTCACGTGATCATCGCCAGAGCCGAATTACGTGATCGTCCACAACGGTGATGGCGTGAGCCGAGAACGGGCCCCGTCCAGACGCTTCATGCCGCCGGGCCCACAGACATTCGAGTTGGCGCCGATGGCGGTGGCGAGGTCGGCGAGTCGCTGCGGCCGGCCGGGCCGAGCGGACAGGTCGAGGCTGAGGATCTGGCCCTTCCCGCCAGCCGCTGCCTGGACTCCGCACCCTGTGGTCGCGGCTCGCGAGCTTTACGAGGAGCCCGGTGTCATGGTGAAGCTTTGGCCCCCAACAGCTGCTTCACCGTCGTCGGCACCCACGAATGCACTGGCGAACTGAAAACCGAGCACCCGCAAGCAGGCGCGGACACGCCCTTGCCGTACTCAGGGAAGAGTCCCATCACCGCATTGATCATGCGGACGTTTCGCTGAGTGTCCGGTCGACGAACCTGAACGTGGGAACCACAGCGGCGCAGAGGATGAAGAGCATGGCTGCGGCAGCCCAGCCAGCCACTCCGAAGTGGATCACGATGAATGAAGCGATGAGCGGCCCCACAGTTCGCTCTGCTGTAGCACTGAGGCTGTAGACGGCGAGAAATCGAGGCTGTTTGTCTACCGGTGCGAGCTCCACGGAGATCCACCAGCTGGCGGCAAGGAACCTCGTCTCTCCAAGAGTCATCACGCAGACTCCGAAGATCATTCCAGCGCCCAGCCTCCAGCTCGAGAAAAGACAGGACACACCGATGAGAGCGGTCCCCGCCGCCAGAAGGAAGCCGGCTTGAACCATGGCTCGGGCGGCGGCGCCGGTGGTTGCAATATTCCGGGAGAGGCGGGGTTGAAGGACAACTTTTATCAGGGTGTTAGCCAGAAAAGCGACTCCGACAAGACCGGCTATCACGTCCTCGCGGTCCGAGACTTGAAGTGGTACGGCCACAGTCAGCAGAGCATCAGAGAGGAGGAAGAGGGCGGACAGGCCAACGAAGGCCAGGTACCTCGGATTCGGCCACTCCCCGGCGAACACATTGCGGCGCTTCATCGCAGCCGGGGTGCCGGTGGTATCGACGGGCACCATGAGGATGGCAGCCGCAAAGAACGAGATCCCGTTAAGCGCCATGATGAGCGGATAGCCGAACGTCGGGTTGAGGGATATCGACACGGCGACGGCCAGCGCCCCCAGGCCGACTCCAGCGTTCTGGAGAGAATAACGCCATGCCATGATCTCGACTCGCCGGTCGGAAGGAAGGACCGAAGCGAGGAGGGCTTGGGACGCGGGATTGGAAAGGCGGTCTGCGATGGTTGCGACGAGGGTCACCGCCATGAACGCCGGAACCGAGTCGATCAAAAGATATGCCGAGTAAGTAACTCCTCGGAATATGTGCAGAAAAATAATGACGCTCTTGAGATCGAACCGCTCCAGGAAGGCGCTAATGGGAACGGTAGTGATCAAGGTGATGAGGGCGCAGGCCGATAGGGTAACAGCAAGAGTGTCGCCTGCTATGTGAAGGTGCAAGCTGAAATAGAGAACGGAACCCGACATGAAAGCGCCGGTTCCCGCCGCATTCACGAAAGCAGTGACCAGCAGCGACTTCACAGTCGGTGAGACGTTCATGAGGGCATTATTTCGGAACATAAGGTGGCATCCCCGGCTGCGAAGTGGAGGAGTCTTTGTCTATGCCGGCATGAAGCAGAAGTAGGTTGAAACGGTGGCTACCGAGAACGCCGTCAGCGTGCCGGGGAACATGAAGGTGAATGCTGCATGCATGAGAACGCCCACACCCAGCGCGTATGGCCAGACGCCAGGTATGAGGAGTGCCAAAGGCAAGACGGCTTCCAGTCCGATAACTGAAGTCATCGCAACCTTCACTATCCTGTCTCCGGGTTGAACCCTTGCTGTCCAGGCTTGGAACGAACGCGGGTACCATCCATCGAAGTGGTGGCGCCGGGGAGCCTCTGCGAGCGTATACCGCAAAATTGAGATGACCACCATCCCGGAGATGAATGGCGTGTTCAATTTTCTGCGCGCCCCTCCGATGTAAAGAGCACTCAGGGTCAGGGCCACCGCACTCTGGCAGAAGCGTGAACCGTGTGCGGATCGGACAATATTCAAGGCGGATTGCGGATCTCCCGCCAGAATCTTCACCACCGGGTCCCACAGCATGGGCATGTCTGGGCTGAAAACAAAGCAGCACGCCAGCAGGGTGAAGAAGTTAACGTGAAACTTGAAGTGGATGAGGCCTTCGAAGGCGAAGCAGAAAGCCAGGCCTACTGCCGCGAACCGGGGGGCGATCCCAAGGAACAATGCTGCAGAAAAGAGCAGTCGCGTGGCAAGGAAGACTCGATAGTGGAGTTTTGTCGGCATCCTTTGCCGATGCTTCAGGTGTTGGGCGCGCACCTTGAAATAGAGGTAAGTCGTAGGCTCGTAGTAGCCGGAGTAATCACGCTTGAATTCCATGGCGATCTTGATGAGGCAGGCCAGTGAGAATCCAGTTCTGGCCAGCCACGTCCCTACGGCCGAGCCATCGCCCACCATAAGGTTCATGAAAGAATCAATCGACCACACGGGAATCCTTGACAGCCAGCTGATACGTCTTCATGTCCTCACGCACCTCGACGGTTCCGCAGAGATCGGTCATGCCGTGTACCCGCGAAAGATAGAAAAGGAAAAGCTTGACATCTTGGCTGCTCATGTTCAGCTGGGTATGAGGAACGAAGTCCCAAATATTCAGGTCGGCACCGCTACTGCGACTGCGGAGCGAGAAGCTAGATATGTTGACCCCGGCGAACATGTGCCAGGTGGCAAACCCAGGCTTCCGGCGGGAAGATCGCCAGGTCAACAAGGAGAGATAGGCTGCCAGGCCTAGCAGAGCAAAATATTCCATGGTCCTGTCGGCTCCGAAACGGCTCAGGTCAGTCCGGCTTCGATTGCAGCAATTCGCTGGGCAGGAGCCAGCCCGGTAGGCCACAATTCCAATGATTTCTTGTAGCAATGGACGGCCTGCTGCGGTTCGCCCAACCTCTCCCAGCAACGGCCGGCACTGAACCAGGCAATGCGTCCGAGGGGAACCTGGAATTGAGCGGCCGTCAAGTATGCCCGCAGTGCTCCGCGTTCGTCACCGTCTTTTCTGCGCAATTCACCGACTTGTATCCATACCTTGCTGTCGATGGGATCGATCTCGGTGACGATCTCTTCCATCAGTTCCCTGCTCCGCACCTTGTTGCCGAGCGCGGCTTCGCTGCGGGAGGCGGATTCCAGAGCCGGGAACATGTTCTCCTTCGCCAACGTGCGGGTACGGTCGTCGTGCCCAGTCAGCTCGCGTGCGATCCCTAGCCACCGGTCGATGTCCGCACGCAGGTCGTCGATTCTTCCATTGAGGAAAGGCTCAAAGGCGGCAGCTCGGTAGTATCTGCTGGTCATCAGCGCTGCTTCAAACTCATCTACCTCCGGAAGGGCGATGTACTGCTGGAGCGCCGCGAATCCTCGCCCGTGCCACTTAGACAGCTCTGGAAGCTGCTTTTGGGTGGCGCTCGCCACGATGGCCAGGATGCAGAGGGAAAGTCGAGTTCGAGCATAACGCGGATCTGTGCCGCTGATCCTGAGGTACAACGCCTCGAATTCGCCCTGGGAGTCGCCGCGGCCAAGGTGGATGATGTAGTCGATGAAGACCCTCGTGTAACGCGCATAAGCGTAGTCCGGTCCGGGCAGGTCCGGCACGTCTTTGAGGAGGTGACGGGCCTCCTCCTGGAAGCCGAGGTACGAAACCGTTCGGGCCAGCAGGGCAACTTCTAGAGGATCGTCCGGGAGGTCCGCCAGGTCGTGTGCGAGGCGCTGCTTCGCAGGGCTGCCGGGAGCCGCGATCCATGCGTCGAAGTCCGCCTGAACGGAGGCGTCGGCCAGCCCAGACAGGGCCGCAGCCTTGGCCAATTCTGGGCGGAACGTAGAGATGACGGAGCGCTGAAGGTAGGGGCTCTCGAACCAGGGTTCAGCTTTCCTCGTGTAGGCGTCCCACGCCAAGCGAGGAGCATGTGTGAAAAGTGGCGCGTCCGCCGGCCTTTCCCCCATGGTGAGGTACGGGGCGAGGTTCTGCTCCAGGGAGAATACATAGGTTGGGTCTGCGGACGACGTCATCTTTTCCTCTTCTCAAAAAGATTGCCCCCTTGCCCTGACAGGGCAAGGGGGCAATCTCCTGCGTAGCCAGTTATCAGTCGAGGTGGACCGAGGCCGAAATGGCCTCCGTTCCCTCAAGGTCGGTGTAGATGTCGTCGTTGACCTGCGCCTGCTCAGCCATGACAGCCTCCCGTAATATTTAGGAAAAGACTTCCCCGAGTATCCCCCGACGGGGGCGGTTTGATCTTGACGTGAAACCTAGGGTGAGAGGTGTGTGGTGTCAACACCTTTTTGCGGAACCTTGGGGTTCTGGCGGAATCTGACGCCTCTCCAATTTGACACCTCTGTCCCGTTTGCTCCGCTCTTCGCTGTGGCGAATGTGGCTTTTTCCTGGCTCGTAAGCCGTGCGTGCGCAGCTTGAAATCTCCCTCCCCGTGGCACGCCGAGGGCAGCTTGAGTCAAGATGACGTATGGCAACTCCCAACACTTGGCAGCTCGGTTCTGACATCGACGCCTTCCTCGGCCGCGCCGAGGTCTTCCTGCATTCACGGCCGGTAGTGCACACGGTCCTACTGACCCTGACCAACGCACTGCGCGGAAGCGGGGGGACGGCGCTTGGGCCCGACGCGCCTCTCTTCGGCACGCTGAGCCGTGACGGTGAGGTGCGGGCGGCCTTCGCTCGTACACCCCAGCAGGGGCTGGTTATTACGCCGCTGTCCGCTCCCGAGGTCGCAGCTCTCGTCGCCTGCCTCCTGGGCGACGGGGAAAGCCTGCAAGGCGTGACGGGCGATCGTGAGAGCGTCGAGCAGTTCGCGGAAGCCTGGCGACAGGGCACTGGAGCCGGCGTCGTGCAGCAGCGCAGTGAGCGGCTCTACGGCCTCGACACCCTGAGAGCCACTGATCCGGCGCCTGCCGGTCGGGCTCGGGTCGCCAACTGGTCGGACCGAACTCAGCTCGTGCGCTGGGCGCAGGAGTACACCGTCGCGATCGGCGATGTCAGCGACCGTGATTTCGGGGCTTGGGCGGATGCGCGTCTTGCTTACGGTGGGGTCACGCTTTGGGAGAGCGCCGACGGCAAGCCCGTCTCAATGGCCGGCTCCTCACGCCTGATCGCGGGCCAGGTCCGCATCGCACCGGTCTACACTCCGTCCCACCTTCGCGGCCACGGATACGCGAGCGCGGTCACCGCAGCGGTGACGCAGGCTGCCCTCAACATCGGCGCGGACAACGTGCTCCTCTTTACGGACCTCGCCAACCCCATCAGCAACGCGCTTTACCAGCGCCTCGGCTACCGGCCCGTCGCGGACTTCATCAGCTGTCGCTTCTCTGCTGCGTAGCCTTGTCGTGCCACAGCGCTGTCCCGCCGCCGGGGAGAGGCGGCCAGTCGTTGGGAGACAGGCGACCCGAGTCCTGTCATGTCCTCACTCTCCTACCCCAGCCCGGTCTCGGGTAGGAGCAGAGGCGGCCCGAGGCGTAGGTGAGCGTGTGCCCGCTGAGCATGAGTGGTTCGAAGGGCATCGACGCTGGTAGAGAGGCGAGAGTGCTGCGGGGTGCAGAAGGCTCAGACCCACCGAATAGCTTGTCCCCTCTCCTTATATAGGGGTGTCGGGCTGCCAGCAGGTGCCGGCACTACTTGGGCAACCGCTGCTAGGGTCCACATGTCAGGCTGAGGCAACACGCTGAAACTGTCCCCAGAAGCGGAGTGGCCGACCCAGCTCGACGACCTCGGCGACGCCCGCCCCGTCGGGCTGTGGCTGCGGGGCCGGCCGAACCTGCGGACGTGGGCGCTGCGTTCGGTCGCCGTGGTCGGGGCCCGGGCCTGCACGCCGTACGGCGCGCACATGGCCCAGACCCTGGCCGCCGGGCTCGCCGAGCGGGGCTGGGTCGTGGTCTCCGGGGCCGCGTTCGGCATCGACGGCGCCGCCCACCGGGGGGCCCTCGCCCCGGGCGGCGCGACCGCGGCGGTACTGGCCTGCGGGGTGGACGTCGCCTACCCCCGCGGACACTCCGGGCTGCTCGACCGGATCTCCGGCCAGGGGCTGATCCTCGGGGAGCTGCCGCCCGGCAGCCACCCGACCCCCAGCCGGTTCGTGCTGCGCAACCGGGTCATCGCCGCCCTCACGCGGGGGACGGTCGTCGTGGAGGCCGCCCACCGCAGCGGTGCCCTCGTCACCGCTCGGCGGGCCCAGCAGCTGGGGCGGATCACGATGGGCATCCCGGGGCCCGCCACCAGCGCGCTCTCGGCCGGGGTGCACGAACTGCTGCGGGGCGAGGCCGCGCTCGTCACCGACGCGGCAGAGGTCGTCGAACTGGTGGGCGCCATGGGGGAGCTGGCTCCCGAGCGGCGCGGACCGGTGCTCGCCCGGGACCTGCTGGACCGCGACACCGCCCGGGTGCTCGAAGCGCTGCCGGCCGGACGCCCGGCCGACGCGGCGGAGCTGGCACTTGCCTCCGGCACCGGCACCGATGAAGTCATCGGCAGACTGTACGAACTTCACTCTCTGGGGTTCGTCGAACGGCAGGGCGACGGCTGGCAGTTGAGCAGACAAACGGCTGAAGGGGACACACAAACCCGGTCCACCCGGCGAGGCGGTCGTTGACCTGGGGAGTTCCGGTGAAAGAGTGAAACCGATGAGAGACGCGGTCTTCCCGATGGCAGCTGCCGGGAGCGTGCGCACGGCGCCGGTCCCGGGCGGCCGGTGCGAGCCGGGGCGCGTCTGTGCCCCCGCGCCATCCCGTACTCTTCGCGCACCGCGACACTTCCGTCACGCTACGCTCCCAAGGAATCCGGCTCCGGCAAAGGCGAAGCATGCCCCAGCACACCTCAGGGTCCGACCGCGCTGCGGTGCCCCCCGCTGCCCGTGGCAGCGTGCGGTCCACCGCGCCCTCGTCCCTGGAGGTGCTGTGGCGCTCGTACAAGGAATCGGGTGACGAGCGGCTGCGGGAGCAATTGATCCTGCACTACTCGCCGCTGGTGAAGTACGTCGCCGGCCGCGTCAGCGTGGGGCTGCCGCCCAATGTGGAGCAGGCCGACTTCGTCTCCTCCGGCGTCTTCGGACTGATCGACGCCATCGAGAAGTTCGACATCGACAGGTCGATCAAGTTCGAGACGTACGCGATCACCCGGATCCGCGGCGCCATGATCGACGAACTGCGGGCCCTGGACTGGATCCCCCGCTCGGTCCGGCAGAAGGCGCGGGCCGTGGAGCGGGCCTACGCCACGCTGGAGGCGCAGCTGCGGCGCACCCCGACGGAGACCGAGGTCGCCGCGGAGATGGGCATCGGGGTGGAGGACCTGCACACCGTCTTCAGCCAGTTGTCCCTCGCGAACGTGGTCGCGCTGGAGGAACTGCTGCACGTCGGCGGCGAGGGCGGCGACCGCCTCTCGCTGATGGACACCCTGGAGGACACCGCCGCCGACAACCCGGTCGAGGTGGCGGAGGACCGCGAACTGCGGCGCCTGCTGGCGCGGGCCATCAACACGCTGCCCGAGCGGGAGAAGACCGTGGTGACCCTCTACTACTACGAGGGCCTCACGCTCGCCGAGATCGGGAACGTGCTGGGCGTCACCGAGAGCCGGGTCAGCCAGATCCACACCAAGTCCGTTCTCCAGCTGCGCGCGAAGTTGGCGGATGTAGGGCGGTGAGCTTGCGACACCTCCGTAGAGTGGACGCGTGCCCAGGATTCGAGCGGCCTCCGTGGCCGAGCACCGGTCGATGCAGCGAGGCGCCCTCTTGGACGCCGCGCGTTCCCTGCTGTCCGAAGGCGGGACGGAAGCGCTGACCTTCCCCGCCCTGGCGGAGCGGACCGGGCTCGCCCGGTCCTCCGTGTACGAGTACTTCCGGTCCCGCGCGGCCGTCGTCGAAGAGCTGTGCACGGTGGACTTCCCCGTGTGGGCCGCCGAGATCGAGGCGGCGATGGAGCAGGCCCCGTCGCCTGAGGCGAAGATCGAGGCCTACGTGCGGAGCCAGTTGGGGCTGGTGGGGGACAGGCGGCACCGGGCGGTGGTGGCCATCTCCGCGAGCGAGCTGGACGCCGGGGCGCGGGAGAAGATCCGTGCGGCGCACGGCGGTCTGGTCGCGATGATCGTCGAGGCGCTGGCCGCCCTCGGGCAGCAGGAGCCCCGGCTCGCGGCGATGCTCCTCCAGGGCGTGGTGGACGCCGCCGTCCGGCGGATCGAGCTCGGGGCCGCCGAGGATCCCGCCGTGGTGACGGAGGCGGCCGTGACCATGGCGCTGCGGGGCGTGCGCGGCTGAGGCCCCCGGGGCTCCGCCCCGAAACCGTGGGGCTCCGCCCCCGGCCCCCACGGCCCGCACGTCGGCGGGGCCGAAAGACCGCCTCGGACGCCGGCCGGGCCGGGAGTGCCCGTGGCGCCGGTGGGAGCCGGATCCGGCAGGAGGCGCGGGGTCGGTCGGGGGACGAGGCTGAGCGGGTTGAGGTACGTCTCGCCCGACAGGAGGCCCCAGTGGAGGCAGGGCTGCGGACAGTGGGAGCCCTCCGTCAGGACCGCCACGACCTGGCCCGCCGTGACCTGCTCGCCTTCCGTGACCAGCGGGCGGACCGGTTCGTAGGTCGTGCGCAGGCCGTTCGAGAGGGTCAGGGAGAGCACCCCGCGGCCCGCGACCAGCCCGGCGTAGTGGACCTGCCCGGGCCCGACCGCGCGGAGCTCCGCGCCCACCGGGGCGGACAGGTCCACACCGCGGTGCCCGGCCGCGTACGGCGTCGGCGGCGGGTCCCACCAGCGGACCACCCTCAGCGGCGCGGGCAGCGGGCGGACGCCGGGTACGGGCCCGGGGGCGGTTCCCGGAAGGACCGCCTGGGCCAGGGCGAGGAACAGGCTGAGCAGCAAGGTCGTCATGGGCCGTAGCGTCCCGCGCCCGCCCGCGGCCGGGGGCGGGCCTGTGGACGGTCCGGGCACTGTGGACAACGGCGTCACCCGGCATACCGCCGGGTCCCGTACACTTCTTGTGGCGATCCGGGTCACCGGGTCGACTTCGCACGCCCCAGCACCAGCCCGAAACGGCCAGGTGGCAGCGTCTCTCGGTCCCTCATGGGGCAGGGCGCGATGGGGCGTCAGGAACCAAAACCGAGAAACCAAGGAGATGGCCATGGCCGTCGTCACGATGCGGGAGCTGCTGGAAAGCGGCGTCCACTTCGGTCACCAGACCCGTCGTTGGAACCCGAAGATGAAGCGCTTCATCTTCACGGAGCGCAACGGCATCTACATCATCGACCTGCTGCAGTCGCTGTCGTACATCGACCGCGCCTACGAGTTCGTGAAGGAGACCGTCGCGCACGGTGGCTCCATCATGTTCGTCGGTACCAAGAAGCAGGCCCAGGAGGCCATCGCCGAGCAGGCGACGCGCGTTGGTATGCCGTACGTCAACCAGCGGTGGCTGGGTGGCATGCTCACCAACTTCTCCACCGTCTACAAGCGCCTCCAGCGTCTGAAGGAGCTTGAGGCGATCGACTTCGAGGACGTCGCCGCCTCGGGTCTCACCAAGAAGGAGCTCCTGGTCCTCTCCCGCGAGAAGACCAAGCTGGAGAAGACCCTCGGTGGTATCCGCGAGATGTCGAAGGTTCCCAGCGCCGTCTGGATCGTCGACACCAAGAAGGAGCACATCGCCGTCGGTGAGGCGCGCAAGCTGCACATCCCGGTCGTCGCGATCCTCGACACCAACTGTGACCCCGACGAGGTCGACTACAAGATCCCGGGCAACGACGACGCGATCCGTTCCGTCACCCTGCTCACCCGCGTGATCGCCGACGCCGTCGCCGAGGGCCTCATCGCCCGCTCCGGCGCTGCGACCGGCGACTCGAAGCCGGGCGAGAAGGCCGCCGCCGAGCCGCTCGCCGAGTGGGAGCGCGACCTGCTCGAGGGTGACAAGAAGGCCGACGACGCCGAGGCCGCCCCGGCCGCCGAGGCTGAGGCCCCGGCCGCCGACGCCGAGCAGGCCTGACCCACTGAGAGCGCCCGGTGTTCACACGCCGGGCACTCACAGCACGGACGATGACGGCGGGGGAGCCGCGCCACGAGCGCGGCACCTCCGCCGTTCACCCGTAGATCTACGACTTCGAGAGAGAATCACAGACTCATGGCGAACTACACCGCCGCTGACGTCAAGAAGCTCCGCGAGCTCACCGGCGCCGGCATGCTGGACTGCAAGAACGCGCTCGTGGACGCCGACGGCGACGTCGACAAGGCCCAGGAAGCGCTCCGCATCAAGGGTCAGAAGGGCGTCGCCAAGCGCGAGGGCCGTTCTGCCGAGAACGGTGCGGTCGTCTCCCTCATCGCCGACGACAACACCTCCGGTGTCATCGTCGAGCTGAAGTGTGAGACCGACTTCGTCGCCAAGGGCGAGAAGTTCCTGGCCGTCGCCAACCAGCTGGCCGCCCACGTGGCCGCCACCTCCCCGGCCGACATCGAGGCGCTCCTCGCGTCCGAGATCGAGCCCGGCAAGACCGTCACCGCTTTCGTCGACGAGGCCAACGCCAACCTCGGCGAGAAGATCGTCCTGGACCGCTTCGCGCAGTTCAACGGCGGCTACGTGACGGCGTACATGCACCGCACGATGCCCGACCTGCCGTTCCAGATCGGCGTCCTGGTCGAGCTCGACAAGGAGAACGCCGAGGTCGCCCGCGGCGTCGCGCAGCACATCGCCGCGTTCGCCCCGCAGTGGCTGTCCGCCGAGGACGTCCCGGCCGAGAAGGTCGAGTCCGAGCGTCGCATCGCCGAAGAGGTCACCCGCGCGGAGGGCAAGCCCGAGGCCGCCATCGCGAAGATCGTCGAGGGTCGCGTCAACGGCTTCTTCAAGGACGCCACGCTGCTCGGCCAGGCGTACGCCCTGGACAACAAGAAGTCCGTCCAGAAGGTTCTGGACGAGGCCGGTGTCACCCTGAAGCGCTTCACCCGCATCAAGGTCGGCATCTGAGTCCGTCCGTACGCGACGGACACCGGACCCCGGTAGGGTCTGAAGCAGTCGTCCGCGCTTGCGCGAGGCGACCGCAGATCTGACGAGGAGGCCATTGCCGTAGAGGGAACCGCAAGGACCCACCGGCAATGGCCTTCTTCGTATGTGCACGAGGAGATCTCCATGAATCAGGGCGTGGACCCCCACACCGCATCCGACGACAAGAGCGACCAGGACAAGAAGGGCCGCCGCTTCATGCTGAAGCTGTCGGGCGAGGCCTTCTCCGGTGGCGGAGGACTGGGCGTCGATCCCGACGTCGTCCACGCCATCGCGCGTGAGATCGCCGCGGTGGTCCGCGACGGCGCGGAGATCGCCGTCGTGATCGGCGGCGGCAACTTCTTCCGCGGCGCCGAACTCCAGCAGCGCGGCATGGACCGGGCACGGTCCGACTACATGGGCATGCTCGGCACCGTCATGAACTGCCTCGCGCTCCAGGACTTCCTGGAGAAGGAGGGCATCGACTCCCGCGTGCAGACCGCCATCACCATGGGCCAGGTCGCGGAGCCGTACATCCCGCTGCGTGCCGTGCGCCACCTGGAGAAGGGCCGCGTCGTCATCTTCGGCGCGGGCATGGGCATGCCGTACTTCTCCACCGACACCACGGCCGCCCAGCGTGCCCTGGAGATCGACGCCGAAGCCCTGCTCATGGGCAAGAACGGCGTCGACGGGGTCTACGACTCCGACCCGAAGAAGAACCCGGACGCGGTCAAGTTCGACGCGCTGGAGTACAGCGAGGTCCTCTCCCGCGACCTCAAGGTCGCCGACGCCACCGCGATCACGCTCTGCCGCGACAACAAGCTGCCGATCCTCGTGTTCGAGCTGCTCGCCGAGGGCAATATCGCCCGCGCCGTCAAGGGTGAGAAGATCGGCACGCTCGTCAGCGACCAGGAAACCCGGGTCTGAGCGGTCCGCTGCCGGACCGAGCCCGGACCGGCCCCGCCGGCCCCGCCCGCCTGAACCATCCATTCAAGACATGCAGGAGCACGTGGTGACCGAAGAGATCCTCCTCGAGGCCGAGGAGAAGATGGAAAAGGCCGTCGTCGTCGCCAAGGAAGACTTCGCCGCGATTCGCACCGGCCGTGCGCACCCGGCGATGTTCAACAAGATCGTGGCGGACTACTACGGCGCCATCACGCCCATCAACCAGCTCGCCTCCTTCTCGGTGCCCGAGCCGCGCATGGCGATCGTGACCCCGTTCGACAAGAGCGCCCTGCGCAACATCGAGCAGGCCATCCGCGACTCCGACCTCGGCGTCAACCCGAGCAACGACGGCAGCATCATCCGGGTGACCTTCCCCGAGCTGACGCAGGACCGGCGCAAGGAGTACATCAAGGTCGCCCGCACCAAGGCCGAGGACTCCAAGGTCTCGATCCGCGCCGTGCGCCGCAAGGCGAAGGACGCCCTCGACAAGCTCGTCAAGGACAAGGAAGCCGGCGAGGACGAGGTCCGTCGCGCGGAGAAGGAGCTCGACGACACCACCGCGAAGTACGTCGCGCAGGTGGACGAGCTCCTCAAGCACAAGGAAGCCGAGCTCCTCGAAGTCTGATGAACGACACTTCCTGGCAGCCGGAGCCGGTTCCGGCGGGTCCCGCATACGATGCGCAGGTGGGCCCGCACACTCGGCCCATGCCCATCGTGCCCGATGCCGCCGGCCGTGACTTCGACGACCGGGAAGCACGCGATCGGGGGGCCGCCCCGGACGGCGGCCCCCTCTTCCGCGCCGATACGCCGCCGCAGGAGCCCATGCCCAGCCCTCCGCCTCCGCATGCCCCGCAGCCGCAGGACGCCTCGCCGCCGCCGAAGAAGCGCGCGGGCCGGGATCTGCGCGCCGCCATAGGGGTCGGCGTCGGTCTCGGCGCGGTGATCTTCGCCTCGCTGCTGATCGTCAAGGCGGTCTTCGTCGGCGTCATCGTCGTCGCGGTCGTCGTGGGCCTGTGGGAGCTCACCTCCCGGCTCCAGGAGAAGAAGGGCATCAAGGCCCCGCTGGTCCCGCTCGCGGTCGGCGGCGCCGCCATGGTCATCGCCGGGTACGTCCGGGGGGCCGAGGGCGCCTGGGTCGCCATGGCCCTGACCGTGCTGGCGGTCCTGGTGTGGCGGATGACCGAACCACCCGAGGACTACCTCAAGGACGTCACGGCGGGCGCCTTCGCGGCGTTTTACGTGCCCTTCCTGGCCACCTTCGTCGCGATGCTGCTCACCGCCGACGACGGCCCCCAGCGCGTGATCACCTTCCTGCTCCTGACCGTGGTCAGCGACACCGGGGCCTACGCGGTCGGCTGGCGCTTCGGGAAGACCAAGCTCGCGCCGCGCATCAGCCCCGGAAAGACCCGCGAGGGGCTCTTCGGCGCGGTGGCCTTCGCGATGGCGGCCGGCGCGCTGTGCATGGAGTTCCTGATCGACGGCGGCGTCTGGTGGCAGGGCCTCCTGCTCGGCCTCGCGGTCGCGGTCAGCGCCACCCTGGGCGACCTGGGCGAATCCATGATCAAGCGGGACCTGGGCATCAAGGACATGGGCACCCTCCTTCCGGGCCACGGCGGCATCATGGACCGGCTCGATTCGCTGCTGCCGACCGCCCCGGTGGTGTGGCTGCTGCTGGCGGCCTTCGTGGGTACGGGCTGAGCCCTCCTGCCGACGCCTTCGCGGACCCCGGCTGACCTGCGAAAAGGCGGTGTGACACGCCGGGCGGTTACTCTTGGAGGGCGCGCTGCTTCTGCGGCGCGCCTTTCGTCTTACAAGGAGTACCTGCCATGGCCCGCCCCGTTCCGGGAGAGCTCACCTTCGTCGCCCCTCGCGGGGCCAAGAAGCCGCCCCGGCACCTCGCCGACATGACCCCGGCCGAGCGCCGCGAGGCGGTCGCCGCGATCGGCGAGAAGCCGTTCCGGGCCAAGCAGCTCTCCCAGCACTACTTCGCGCGCTACGCCCACGACCCGGCCGAGTGGACCGACATCCCGGCGGCCTCGCGGGAGAAGCTCCAGCAGGAGCTGCTGCCGGACCTGATGAGCGTCATCCGGCACATCTCGTGCGACGACGACACCACCCGCAAGACCCTGTGGAAGCTGCACGACGGCACGCTCGTCGAGTCCGTGCTGATGCGCTACCCCGACCGGGTCACCATGTGCATCTCCTCGCAGGCCGGCTGCGGCATGAACTGCCCGTTCTGCGCCACCGGGCAGGCCGGCCTCGACCGCAACCTGTCCACCGCCGAGATCGTGCACCAGATCGTCGACGGCATGCGCGCGCTGCGCGACGGCGAGGTCCCCGGCGGCCCGGCACGGCTGTCGAACATCGTCTTCATGGGCATGGGCGAGCCGCTCGCCAACTACAACCGCGTGGTCGGCGCCATCCGCCGGCTCACCGACCCCGAGCCCGACGGCCTGGGCCTGTCGCAGCGCGGCATCACCGTCTCCACCGTCGGCCTGGTCCCGGCCATGCTGCGGTTCGCCGACGAGGGCTTCAAGTGCCGTCTCGCCGTCTCGCTGCACGCGCCCGACGACGAGCTGCGCGACACGCTGGTCCCGGTGAACACCCGCTGGAACGTCCGCGAGGTGCTCGGCGCGGCCTGGGAGTACGCGGAGAAGTCCGGCCGCCGGATCTCCATCGAGTACGCCCTGATCCGCAACATCAACGACCAGGCCTGGCGTGGCGACCTGCTGGGCAAGCTGCTCAAGGGCAAGCGCGTCCACGTCAACCTGATCCCGCTGAACCCCACGCCCGGCTCGAAGTGGACCGCCTCGCGGCCCGAGGACGAGAAGGCCTTCGTCGAGGCCATCGCCCGCCACGGCGTACCCGTGACCGTACGGGACACCCGCGGCCAGGAGATCGACGGCGCGTGCGGCCAGCTCGCGGCCTCGGAGCGCTAGGTTCCGGTCAGCGGAGGCCCTATTCGGCCACGGGGTACCCTGTGGCCGAACCAATTTCATATTCCGACAGGGGAGCGCCACAGCGCTGAGAGTGCGGTATCCGTCATCCGCAGACCCTCTGAACCTCGCCCCGGTCATTCGGGGTAGGAAGTTCGGTCACCACTCAAGCTGTTGCGCCCTGCCCGGCGTCCGCTCCCACAGAGCGCCGGGCAGGGCCGCGTCTTCTCCTGGACATCCCAGGAGGAATTCACCAGTGAGCACCACCAAGAAGATCGCGGGCGCCGCGCTCGCGGCCGCGCTGGGCGTGACCACGCTGAGCGCGTGCGGCGACTCCGGCGACTCCGGCGGCAAGTCCGCCGGCACGACCGACAAGACCGTCACGCTCGTCTCCCACGACTCCTTCAACGTGACCGACACGGTCCTGAAGGAGTTCGAGCAGCAGAGCGGCTACACCGTCAAGGTGCTCAAGTCCGGCGACGCCGGCGCCGCCCTGAACCAGGAGATCCTCACCAAGGGCTCCCCGCGCGGCGACGTGTTCTTCGGCGTGGACAACACCCTGCTCTCGCGCGCCCTCGACAACGGCATCTTCACGGCGTACGAGGCCAAGGGCCTGGACACGGTCAAGCCGGAGTACGTGCTCGACAAGGAGCACCGGGTCACCCCGATCGACTCCGGCGACATCTGCGTCAACTACGACAAGGCCTACTTCGCCGACAAGAAGATCGCCCCGCCGCAGACGCTGGACGACCTGGTCAAGCCCGAGTACAAGAACCTGCTGGTCACCGAGAACGCCGCGACCTCCTCGCCCGGCCTCGGCTTCCTGCTCGCCTCCGTCGGCAAGTACGGCGAGGACGGCTGGAAGGACTACTGGAGCAAGCTCAAGGCCAACGGCGTCGAGGTCGTCGACGGCTGGGAGCAGGCCTACAACGAGCGGTTCTCCGGCTCCGCGGGCGGCAAGAAGGCCAAGGGCGACCGCCCGCTGGTCGTCTCCTACGCCTCCAGCCCGCCGGTCGAGGTGCTGTACGGCGAGCCGCAGCCGGCCGAGGCCCCGACGGGCGTCGCCACCGGCACCTGCTTCCGCCAGGTCGAGTTCGCGGGCCTGCTCAAGGGAGCGAAGAACGAGGCGGGCGGCAAGGCCCTGCTGGACTTCCTGATCAGCAAGAAGTTCCAGGAGGACATGCCGCTCCAGATGTTCGTGAACCCGGTCACGAAGGACGCCGCCCTGCCGGAGCTGTTCACGAAGCACGGAGTGGTGGTCGAGAAGCCCGAGAGCGTGGCTCCCGAGACCATCGCCAAGAACCGTGAGCAGTGGGTCAAGGCATGGACCTCGCTCGTCGTGAAGTAGGCGGTGCCAAAGGGTCGGGCGCGGCGTCGGGGGGCGCCGCGCCGGGCCCCGGCCCCCGGGAGGGCGGCCGGGCGACGGCCGTACGGCTCGCCCTCATGGCCGTGCCCCTGGCCTTCTTCGGGCTGTTCTTCGCCTACCCCGTCGCCGCGATCGTCGGCCGCGGCGTCAAGACCGACGAGGGCTGGCAGTTCGGCCGGATCGGCGAGGTGCTGACCCGGCCCGACATCGCCGGCGTGCTGTGGTTCACCACCTGGCAGGCGCTCGCCTCCACCGTGCTCACGCTGCTGATCGCACTCCCCGGCGCGTACGTCTTCGCGCGCTTCGAGTTCCCCGGCAAGCAGCTGCTGCGGGCCGTGGTGACCGTTCCCTTCGTGCTGCCGACCGTGGTCGTCGGCACCGCCTTCCTCGCACTGCTGGGGCGCGGCGGGCTGATGGACGAAACGATGGGGGTCCGGCTCGACACCACCGTCTGGGCGATCCTCCTCGCGCACGTCTTCTTCAACTACGCGGTCGTCGTCCGTACCGTCGGCGGGCTGTGGGCCCAGCTCGATCCGCGCCAGGAGGAGGCCGCCCGGGTGCTGGGCGCAGGGCGGTTCGCCGCCTGGCGGCGCGTGACCCTGCCCGCGCTGGCCCCGTCGGTGGCCGCGGCCTCGCTGATGGTCTTCCTGTTCACCTTCAGCTCCTTCGGCGTCGTCCTGATCCTGGGCGGGCCCGCCTACTCCACCCTGGAGGTGGAGGTCTACCGGCAGACCGCGCAGCTCCTGGACCTGTCGACGGCCGCCGTGCTGACCATGGTGCAGTTCGCCGCGATCGGCGGGATCCTCGCCGTGCACGCCCGGACCGTGCGGCGGCGCGAGACCGCGCTGCGGCTGGTGGACCCGGGCCGGACCACGCACCGGCCCCGCGGCTGGGCGCAGCGCACACTGCTGGGCGCGGTGCTGCTGACCGTGGCGCTGCTGATCGTGCTCCCGCTGGGCGTGCTGGTCGAGCGGTCCTTCGACACCCCCGGCGGATACGGCCTCGGCTTCTACCGCGCCCTCCAGGACGCGGGCGCCGGCGGCGGGACCTTCCTGGTGCCGCCGCTGGAGGCGATCTGGAACTCGCTGCGGTACGCGCTCGCCGCCACCGCGATCGCCCTGTTCGTCGGGGGACTCGCGGCCGCCGCGCTGACCCGGCGCGCGGGCCGCTTCGTACGCGGCTTCGACGCGCTGCTGATGCTGCCCCTCGGGGTGTCCGCCGTGACGGTGGGCTTCGGCTTCCTGATCACCCTGGACGAGCCGCCGCTGGACCTGCGGACCTCGTGGATCCTGGTGCCGCTGGCCCAGGCGCTGGTGGGCGTGCCCTTCGTCGTACGGACCATGCTGCCGGTGCTGCGCGCGGTCGACGGGCGGCTGCGGGAGGCGGCCGCCGTGCTCGGCGCGTCGCCGCTGCGGGCCTGGCGGGAGGTGGACCTGCCGCTGGTGCGGCGGGCGCTGCTGATCGCGGCCGGGTTCGCCTTCGCCGTCTCGCTGGGCGAGTTCGGCGCGACCGTGTTCATCGCGCGGGCGGACCGGCCGACGCTGCCGGTGGCCGTGGCGCGGCTGCTGGGGCGGGCCGGCGAGATGAACTACGGGCAGGCGATGGCCCTGAGCACGATCCTGATGCTGGTGTGCGCAGTGTCCCTGCTGGTGCTGGAGCGACTGCGACCCGACAAGACCTCCGGGGAGTTCTGATGACACTGCTTCAGCTGGAAGGGGTGTCGGTCCGCTTCGGCGAGCGCGCGGTCGTCGACTCCGTGGACCTGGAGGTCGCCGAGCACGAGATCGTATGCGTGCTGGGGCCGAGCGGAAGCGGCAAGTCCACCCTGCTGCGGGTCGTCGCCGGACTCCAGCAGGTGTCCGAGGGCCGGGTGTTGCTGGGCGGGGACGACCAGTCCGACGTGCCCGTGCACCGGCGGGGCGTGGGCCTGATGTTCCAGGACCACCAGCTCTTCCCGCACCGGGACGTCGGCGCGAACGTCTCCTTCGGCCTGCGGATGCGCGGCGGCGCGCGCGCCTCCCACGCGTCCCGGGTCGCGGACCTGCTCGAACTGGTCGGGCTCCCCGGGGCCCAGGGCCGGGCGGTGGCCTCCCTGTCGGGCGGCGAGCAGCAACGGGTCGCGCTGGCCCGGGCCTTGGCGCCGTCGCCCCGGCTGCTGATGCTCGACGAACCGCTGGGACAGCTGGACCGCGGGCTGCGGGAGCGGCTCGTGGTGGAACTGCGGGAGCTGTTCTCCGGGCTGGGCACGACGGTGCTCGCCGTCACCCACGACCAGGGGGAGGCCTTCGCGTTGGCCGACAGGGTCGTCGTGATGAGGGACGGCGGGATCGCGCAGGCCGGGACCCCGCTGGAGGTGTGGCAGCGGCCCGCCTCGGAGTTCGTGGCGCGGTTCCTCGGCTTCGAGAACGTCGTCCCGGCCGTGGTCTCGGGCACGGCGGCCGGGACCCCGTGGGGCAGGGTGGCGGTCCCGGAGGGATCCCCCGAGGGGGAGCAGCGGCTGCTGATCCGCCCGGCCGGGGTGGTGCTCTGCGCGGCCGGCCTGCGGTGCGAGGTGGTGTCCCGCACCTTCCGCGGCACGCACGTCGCGCTGCGGCTGAGGCCCGGGGCCGGGCCGCAGCTGGAGGCGGAGTGCGCACTGGCCGGGGCGCCGGCCGTGGGGGACCGGGTCGCGGTCACCTTCACCCCGTCCGAGGTCGTCGTCCTCCCGCCGGACCCGACCTAGGGACGGATGCCGTCGCAGGCGATCGGCAGGTGGCGCGGGCCGCGCAGGACCGCGTTCTGCCGGTAGGGCGGCGGGTCCTCCAGCAGCCGAGGGTTCTCCAGCCGGCGGGCCAGCTCGCTCAGCGCGAGCTGCGCCTCCTGCCGGGCCAGCGGAGCCCCGAAGCAGCTGTGGATGCCGCTGCCGAGGCCGAGGTGCTGGATGTCCTTGCGGTCGGGGTCGAAGCGGTCGGGGTTCTCGAACCGCTTCGGGTCACGGTTCCCGGAGGCCAGGATCAGCCACAGGGAGGCGCCCTTGGGGATCATGACGCCGGCGACCTCGATGTCGGAGAGGGTGGTGCGCTGGGGGAGCAGCTGCACGGGCGGCTCGTACCGCAGCAGCTCCTCGACGATGGGGACGGACAGACCGGGGTCCTCGCGGAGCCTCTTGAGGACGTCCGGGTGGCGCAGCAGGGTCAGCATCCCGTTGGTGATCAGGTTGACCGTGGTCTCGTGGCCCGCGATCAGCAGCAGCGCGGAGGTGCTGAGCGCCTCCATGGTGGTCATCGACCCGTCCGGGCCGTCGTCGGTCGCCAGCTGGGACAGCATGTCGGTGCCCGGGTTCTTGCGGCGCTCCTCGATCAACCCGGCCAGGTACATGCCCAGTTCCATGCGGGCGTCCATGGCGCCCTTGCCGTGCTCGGTGGGGTCGGCGTCCGGGTCGGGGTCCAGGCTCGCGGCGAGGGTCTCCGCCCAGACGTGGAACTTCGGCTCGTCCTCGTGGGGCACGCCGAGCAGCCGGCAGATGACCGTGACCGGGAAGGGGTAGGCGAACTGGTCGACCAGGTCGACCCGGTCCAGGTTGCCCCTCTCGGAGATCGAGTCGATGAGCCCGGTGACGAGGCCGCCGAGTTCGTCGCGCATGTCGTGCACCCGGTGGGGGCTGTGGGGCGGGCCGAAGGGCCGGTTCGTCATCCGCCGCAGCCGGTCGTGGTCCGGCGGGTCGAGCTTGAGGAAGGACGGCGGCAGGGCCGTCCCGGTCCCCTCGTCCTCGGCCTGGCCCAGCGGGTCGTCCCCGGTGGACTTGAGGTTCTTCGCGTCGGAGCTGATCCGCGGGTCGTGCAGGAGGCTCTGGATCTCGTAGTACGTGCTGACCACGTACGGGCCGTCGCCGTCGTGGGACACCGGGGTCTTGCGGAGCTCCTCGTACAGCGGATACGGGTTCGCGCGGTTCGCGTAGTCGATGATCTCCCGCAGGAGGGCTTGTGTCATGGCGGGTCCTCGTGATCCTCGTGATCCTCGGGGGAGGGCGCGGTGCGGTCCGGGACGCGGTCAGGGGCGCCCGGGGACGAAGGTCATCTTCCGGTCGGCCGGCGAGTAGCCGCTGAGGGTGATGGTCGGCCCGTGCGTCGGCACCGAGGGGTCCGGGAAGTCCGCCGGCACCGGCCTGTGCCCCTCCGGCCTGCGGTCCACCGTGGAGAACTCCGGGGGGAACGGGGCGTTCGTCTCGATCTGGTGCTCGTAGAACGGCAGCCACCGGCAGTTGTCGAAGGTCACGGCGGCGATCACGCGCCCCTGGTACCCGTACACGGCCGCGAACCGGCGCTCCGCGAGCGAGCCCTGCGTGACGAGGAGCTCGGTCCCCATCGGCGGAACCCCGACCGACTTGATGTTCACCCCGAACTGCGAGGACCAGAACGCCGGCACCCACAGGTGGGGGCGGCGGTCCGCGCTCTCACTGAGCATGTTGTGCGCGGCGGTGTCGGCCTGCGCGACCGCGTTGCCCCAGTGCTCCAGGGAGAGGAACTGGTAACCGAACAGGGCGTGCGGGGAACGCGCCACGTCACCCGCCACGTAGATGTCATCGGTCACTATGCCGCGGATGTCGAAGGCCCGGCAGCCCGCGTCGCAGGCGATGCCGCGGGGGCCGGCGCCCAGCCCCGACCCGGCGAGCCACTCGGTGTTGCGCTGCGCGCCGAGCCCGACCACCACCACATCGGCCTCGACGGTGGATCCGTCGGAGAAGTGGGCGGCGCGCACCCGCCCGGAGGGATCGCCCTCCAGCCCGGTCACCATGACACCGGTGCGCAGGTCCACCCCGTTCTCGCGGTGCATCCCGGCCGCGATCTCGCCGATGACCCCGCCGAGCGCGCCGACCAGCGGCGCCGCGCCCCGTTCGGCGACGGTGACCTCCAGGCCGCGTTCCCGGCACGCGGAGGCGATCTCGGACCCGGTGAAGCCGGCTCCGATGACGAGCACCCGGCGGGGGCCGGCGGCGAGGGCCGCTTGGAGCTTCTCGCCGTCGTCGCGGGTGCGCAGGACGAAGACTCCCTTGAGGGCGCCCTCCTCCGGGTTGGGCCAGGGCCGTGCCCGCACTCCGGTGGCGATCAGCAGCCGGTCGTACTCGACCTCGTCGCCGTTGCCGAGCCGGACCCGGCGGGCGGACATGTCCAGTCCCGTGGCGGGGACCCCGAGGCGCCAATCGGCGTCGATCGCGCGGCGGCGGGGGAGCGCCGTGTGGTCGGCCACCGCGTTGCCCAGCAGGACCTGCTTGGACAGCGGGGGCCTGTCGTAGGGTTCGTACGGTTCGTCGCCGATCATCGTGAGCGAACCGGCGAAGCCCTTCTCGCGCATGGTCTCGGCCGCCCGCAGGCCGGCCAGCGAAGCGCCGACGACGACGATGCGCCCCTCGCGCTTGAGCCGCTCCAGGGCTCCGTCGCGTGTTCCTTCACCGGTCACCGCGGGCCTCCGGAACGGGAGCCGGCTCCGGCCACGGCGTCGGGGGACGGCACGTTCGCCATGTCCTCGTCGGTCAGTTCCAGGAGGATCGCACCGACCGGACAGGCGGCCACGGCGCGTTCGACGTTCTCGCGCTGCTCGGCGGCCGCCTCCGGGTTGTAGAGGAGCGACTCGTCGCCGTGCATGGCGAACACGTCGGGAGCGAGGAACGCGCACTGGGCGTATCCCTGGCATCGGTTGAGGTCGACGACAAGCCTCATGACGGTGCTGCCTTTCCCTCGGCTGGGTACCCCGTCACCCCCGAAATCCCCGGATCCTCCCCTTCACCCCAGCATGCACGTGGGGCCCCCGGGCCGCCTGCCGGAGTACACACCCCCAGGTCAGCCCGGGTCAGCCGGGTCAGGGCGGTCGGACCGGGCCGTCCTGGCGGCGGCGCGGCGGGCGCGCAGGATGTGCACGCTGATGACCAGGGCCCAGGCCGGGAACAGCATCTCGGACCAGGGCACGCCGGAACCCACCACGATCAGGATCAGGCCGACGACGGTGCCCAGCAGGGCCAGCGAGCGGGGGAAGACCCCGAGCAGCCGCCCGATGGTCGAGGTCGCGAGGACGAAGACGGCCGCCATCCGCATGGCGTAGGTCGCGAGGAGCACATAGGCGTAGTGGCGGCCGAAGTCGGAGGGCGTGTCCTCGTTCAACACCGTGCCCGCGGCGGCGGCGGAGGCGAACAGCGTGGCCACGAAGACGAATCCGCTGCCGAGGAACACGGTGGCGACGAACCGGTCCTCGGCGTCACCCGTGTGCGCGCGCAGGGCGCCCATGAACCAGAGGAAGAAGATGCCCGCGAAGGGCACGATCTCCAGGGCCACCTGGACGGCCCAGCGTTTGTCCGGGTCGACGGCCGCGTCGGCGGCGTCGCCGGGGACGGCGATCCGCATGAGGACGATCGCCACCCCGAGCAGCAGGGCGAAGCCGACTCCGGCCATCCCGGCGGCGCGCGGTGTCTTCAGCCGATCGGTCGTGGGCTCCATCAGCCCCTCGCTCTCTCCCCCGGTCCAGCAAGCGGCAGCCGCCGCCGCGCCACCACCGGGGGCGGCCGACCGGGTGACGCCCGGCCGGCGGGCGGGTCAGCCGACGGCCTCCGGCACTGGGGTCGGGGCCGCCTCCTGGGCGCCCTCGTGCTTGCCGTACCAGGCGACGGCCACCGCGCCGGCGACGGCCAGGACGAAGCCGAGGACCGCCAGCCAGGCCAGACCCGGACGGGAGGCGTCACCGAGCCAGAGCACGCCGATCGCGCCGGGGAGCACCGTCTCGCCGACGACCAGCGCCGCCGTGGCGCCGTTCACGGAGCCGATCTGGAGGGCGACCGTGTGCAGGTACATGCCGCCGACGCCCGCCACCAGAACGGCGTAGAGGGCCGGGTCGGCAAGGAGGGTGCCGAGGTCGAACGGGTCGACGCCGTCCAGGATCCGGACGCCGACGCCGAGCGCGCCGAAGCCCAGGCCCGACAGCAGGCCCGCCAGGATCGCCGCCCCGCCGCCGAGGAGGCGTACCGCGACCGTGCCGCCGACCATGAGCAGCACGGTGATCCCCAACAGCCACCAGTGCGTGGACATCGGTGCGTGGTGGCCGCCCTCGTGGCCCGCCGCCGTCGCGAGCAGCACCAGCGCCGTGCAGACGACGCCGATCGAGGTCCACTCCTTCCGGCTCAGCCGGATGCCCAGCATCTTCACGCTCAGCACGGCCGTGATCACCAGGTTGGCGCTGATCACCGTCTGCGAGAGGAACAGGGGAAGGAGGCGGGCCGCCAGGGCGCCCAGCCCGAAGCCCACGAAGTCCAGGATCGTGCCGACGATGAACTCCCAGGTCATCGCCGCTTTCGCGGTGGACGACAGATTGGGTCCGCCGTGGGCGGTCACCCCGGCGGCGGTGGGCGACATCCGGGCGGCGCGGCGCGATCCGACGGCTTGCAGCACGGATCCCGTGCCGTAGCAGATGGACGCCGCGACAGCGGTCAGCAGGCCTATGAGCACCAAGGGCTCCGTTCACGTCTGGCAGGTTTTGCGGTACCTCTGCCAGACGTGCGAACGGCCCGCGAAGTTGCTTCCGGAGCTCAGCTCATCGAGGCGAGGACGCCGGGGACCTCGTCCACCGAGTCGACCAGCGCGATCCGGGACTCCATGGCGCGGCCGCGGGCGAGCGCCCGGAGCAGCGGCCAGACAGGGAGGTGCTCGGTCCAGTGCTCGCGGTCGACCAGGACCATCGGCGCCGGCTCGCCCCGGGACCCGTAGTAGTTCGGCGTGGCGCTGTCGAAGACCTCCTGGACCGTGCCCGCCGCACCGGGCAGGAAGACCACGCCCGCGGTGGAGCGGGCCAGCAGCCCGTCCTCCCGGGTGGCGTTCGCGAAGTACTTCGCGATGTGCGCGGCGAAGGCGTTCGGCGGCTCGTGCCCGTAGAACCAGGTCGGGATGCCCACCGAGTCGCCGCCGGCCGGCCAGCGCTCCCGTACGGCGAAGGCCGCGCGCGCCCAGTCGGACACCGACGGGGTGAAGGACGGGGCCTTGGCCAGCAGCTCCAGGGCCTCCGCGAGGGCATCGTCGGGGGCCGGGGCCAGGTAGGCGCCGAGGTTGGCGGCCTCCATCGCGCCGGGGCCGCCGCCGGTGGCCACGGTCAGCCCGGACCGGGTCAGGGCCCGGCCCAGCTCCGCGGCGCCGCGGTAGTCCGTACCGCCGCGGGACATGGCGTGGCCGCCCATCACGCCGACGACCCGGGCGCCGGCGAGGTGCTCGTCGAGGGCGTCGGAGACGGCGTCGTCGTGGATGGAGCGGAGCATGGAGGAGAAGACGTCGCCGTCGGCCTTGGTCTCCTGGAACCAGGCGTAGGCCAGGGCGTCCGGGGTGGCCTCGTACCCGTCGGGGAGTCCGTCGAACAGCTCCTCGGGCGTGTAGAGCAGCCCCCGGTACGGGTTGAACGGCAGGTCCGGGACCGGCGGGAAGACCAGCGCGCCGTCGGCGCGGACCTTCACCGAGGCATCGGGCTCCATCGCGCAGCCCAGGAACACGGCTGCCGAGGTGTCGGCGGAGAGCAGCGCGAAGGTCCGCTCCAGCAGGTTGACCGACTGGATCCGGTAGCCGCTGAGCGAGCCGCGTGCCACGACCTGGTCGAATTCGGCGAGCGTCTCTATCTCGATGTCTGCGTTGACCATTCGGCCCACCCTAAGGGCTGCTCGCGTCAGCGGGTCAGTGCCAGCGACGTCAGCTGCGCCACACCCCAGCTGAGCGGAACGCACACCGCCACGAGCGCGCCGGCCCGCAGACTCGCCGCCGTACGCAGGACCTTGGCGGGCGCGCCGAGGTCGAGCAGGGCCTCCCGCGCGGCGCCCCGGCTGCGGCGCGCCTCCACCGCGGATGTGAGAAGGGTCGCGGCCGCGCACAGGGCCACCAGTGCGGCGGCCGGCCCGGTCAGCGGTCCCAGCGGGGCGAGCGGCCCGCCCTGCCCGCGCAGGGCCACGGCGGTCAGGGCGCCCGCACCGACCGAGCACAGCACGCCGAGCGGCGGGCCGATCCGGGGCGCCTCCTCCTGGAGGACCCGCCCGGCGAGCAGCCGCAGCGCGCCGGGGCGCACGGCCTGGATCAGGCTCCCGGAGGCGTAGGCGAAGCCCGGCCCGGCGAGGGCGAGGCCGATCGCGGTCAGTGACCAGCCGGCGAGCATCCCGGGGCCGCTGCGGCCCGCGTAGGCCTCGGCGGCGAACCCGCAGGCGGTCAGCGCGATCCCCCAGGGCAGGCCGGTCTGCGGGGCGAGCGGCCGGTGCGGGCGCAGGGCGAGGGCGGTGGCGGCCGCGGCGGTCAGCGGGACCAGGGCCAGCAGGGTGAGGGCTCCGGCCACGGGCAGCGGCTGGTCGGCGTGGAGCAGCGCGGCCCCGGCTCCGTCGAACGGCAGTCCGGCCAGGTCCCCGCGCAGGTGGAGGAAGGCGGCCAGGGCCAGGGCGCTGCCCAGGGTGCAGGCGACGGCGGTGGAGATCGCGGCGACGAGGACGAGGCGTACGGGTCCGGGTCCGACGGCGTCCAGGCCCGCGCGGGGGCGGTTCGCCGGGTCGGCGCGGGCCACGACCACGGCGAAGTGGACGGTGACGGCCACCGGGATCAGCGCCCAGAGCAGGCGAGGGAACGATCCGGCGGGCCGGGCCACGGCCCCGGCGAGTACGGAGAGCAGCAGGAACCCGGTCCCGGCCGACGCGGCGGCGACCAGGAGCCGGCGCAGCTGGACGAGCGGCCGGGAACCGCGGGCTAGGCGGAGAGCGAGCACGCGGCCTGGCCCTCCGGGGTGTCGTGGGCGGCGGAGGAGACGGCCGCGGCCCCCGCGAGCCGGCCGTCGAGCATCGCCAGCCGGCGGTCCGCGACGGCCGCGGTGGACTCGTCGTCGGTGGCCAGCAGCACGGTGACCTCGTGGGAGCGGGCCGCGGTGGTGAGGGCCCGGAGCAGCAGGGCCCGCTCGGCGCGGTGCAGCGGGGCGGTGGGCTCGTCGGCGAAGATCACCGCGGGCTCGTTGACCAGGGCGCGGGCCAGGGCGACGCGCTGACCCTCGGCCCGGGTGAGGGAAGCCGGGCGCTTGCGGGCGAGACCGCCGATGTCGAGGCGGTCCAGCCAGGCGCAGGTGGCGTTCTTGGCGGCGCGGTGGGAGGCGCCGGCGAGGAGCAGCGGCAGCGCGGCGTTCTCCCAGACCTTCAGCTCGGGCAGCAACTGCGGCTCCGGGCCGATCCAGCCGAAGCGGTCGCGGCGCAGCCGTTCGCGGGCCGTCGCGCCCATGGTGTGCACGGGGACGCTGTTGAACCAGACCTCGCCCTCGGGCCGCAGCTGCCCGGACAGGCAGCGGAGCAGCGTGGTCTTGCCGCTGCCGCGGGGACCGGTCAGGGCCAGGATCTCGCCCTGGCGTACGGCCACGGAGACCCCGACGAGGGCGGGGGATCCGTCGTGGGAGTACTGAAGGGACCGAGCCCAGAGAACGTCATTGTCAGGCGGGGCTGTGTCCGGTGGAGCCACCATGGCGTACACCTCCGTCCGGGGGAACGAAGCGGAGCCGGTTCGGTCACTGGCGCCGCACTGCGATGTAAAGAGATGAACGTCCTGGATGGCGACAGCACACGGCCCGAACCCCCGCGTTCTCACTCGAACGGGGGATCCGGGCCGTGTGATCGGACTATTGCAGCCTGGGACGATTTACATCCCGGCCGGCCGGGCGGGCCTGTTTACAGCTTCGTCCACGCCTCGGTGAGCACCGAGCGCAGGATGCCCTCGATCTCGTCGAAGGTGCCCTGGTCCGCGATCAGCGGCGGCGCGAGCTGGATGACCGGGTCGCCACGGTCGTCGGCCCGGCAGTACAGGCCGTTCTCGAAGAGCGCCTTGGAGAGGAAGCCGTAGAGCACGCGCTCCGTCTCCTCGTCCGTGAAGGACTCCTTCGTTTCCTTGTCCTTGACGAGCTCGATGCCGTAGAAGTAGCCGTTGCCGCGGACGTCGCCGACGATCGGCAGGTCGTGCAGCTTCTTCAGCGTCGAGAAGAAGGCGCCCTCGTTGTCCAGCACGTGCTGGTTGAGGCCTTCCTTGTCGAAGATGTCGAGGTTGGCCAGCGCGACCGCCGAGGAGACCGGGTGGCCGCCGAAGGTGTAGCCGTGCAGGAAGGTGTTGTCGCCCCTGTAGAAGGGCTCCGCGAGGCGGTCGGAGATGATGCAGGCGCCGATCGGGGAGTAGCCCGAGGTCATGCCCTTGGCGCAGGTGATCATGTCCGGCACGTAGTCGAACTTGTCACAGGCGAACATGGTGCCCAGACGGCCGAAGGCGCAGATCGTCTCGTCGGAGACGAGCAGGACGTCGTACTCGTCGCAGATCTCGCGGACCCGCTGGAAGTACCCGGGCGGCGGCGGGAAGCAGCCACCGGCGTTCTGCACCGGCTCCAGGAAGACGGCGGCGACGGTGTCGGCGCCCTCGAAGAGGATCTCCTGCTCGATCTGGTCGGCGCACCAGCGGCCGTAGGCCTCGGGGTCGTCGCCGTAGATCGGGGCGCGGTAGATGTTGGTGTTCGGCACCTTGTGCGCGCCGGGTACCAGCGGCTCGAAGGGGGCCTTCAGGGCCGGCAGGCCGGTGATCGACAGGGCGCCCTGCGGGGTGCCGTGGTAGGCGACCGCACGCGAGATGACCTTGTACTTGGTGTGCTTGCCCTGCAGCTTGAAGTACTGCTTGGCGAGCTTCCAGGCGGTCTCGACGGCCTCGCCGCCCCCGGTGGTGAAGAAGACCTTGTTCAGGTCGCCCGGGGCGTAGTGGGCGAGGCGCTCGGCGAGCTCGACGGCCTTGGGGTGCGCGTACGACCAGATGGGGAAGAACGCGAGTTCCTGGGCCTGCTTGTACGCGACCTCGGCCAGTTCCTTGCGGCCGTGACCGGCGTTGACCACGAACAGGCCGGCGAGGCCGTCGAGGTAGCGCTTGCCCTTGTCGTCCCAGATGTAGGTGCCCTCGCCCCGGACGATGGTGGGGACGGGGGAGTTCTCGTAGGACGACATGCGGGTGAAGTGCATCCACAAGTGGTCGTACGCGGTCTTGGAGAGGTCCTGGCTCACGGTTATCGGGTTCCCCACATGTAGGTCTGCTTCTTCAGCTTCAGGTAAACGAAGCTTTCGGTTGATCGCACGCCGGGGAGCGTGCGGATCTTCTTGTTGATCGTTTCGAGCAGGTGGTCGTCGTCCTCGCAGACGATCTCCACCATCAGGTCGAAGGACCCTGCGGTCATCACCACGTACTCGCACTCGGCCATGGCGGTCAGTGCATCGGCCACCGGGTCGAGGTCGCCCTCGACGTTGATGCCGACCATGGCCTGGCGTCGCAGGCCCACGGTGAGCGGGTCGGTGACGGCGACGATCTGCATGACGCCCTGGTCGAGCAGCTTCTGCACGCGCTGGCGCACGGCAGCTTCGGAGAGGCCGACGGCCTTGCCGATCGATGCGTAGGGACGGCGGCCGTCCTCCTGCAGTTGCTCGATGATCGCCAGGGACACAGCATCGACCGAAGGGGACGGTTGTCTGTTCCTGGAATCTGCGCTTCGACTGACCACGACCTCACTGTGCACGAGGGTCGTCTGTTCCGCAAGACCGAACCGATGAAATTCGTTGTTTGCGCTCGCCGATCTCACTGATTTCGTAGTTGATGGCGTCTGGGTCTGTCGAAAGCCTCCGCCTAGGGGCTAGGCTTGGCTTTTGTCTCAATCGTTGGACATGTGATCAGGAGTGTGGCTGTAGTGACCACCGAACTGCGTCGTCTGCGCAACTACATCGGCGGGGAGTTCAAGGACGCCGCCGACGGGCGGACCACCGAGGTGGTCAACCCGGCCACCGGCGAGGTGTACGCCACGGCCCCGCTGTCGGGCCAGGCCGACGTCGACGCCGCCATGGCCGCCGCCGCGGCGGCTTTCCCGGGTTGGCGCGACACCACCCCCGCCGAGCGTCAGAAGGCGCTGCTGAAGATCGCGGACGCCTTCGAGGCGCGCGCGGACGAGCTCGTAGCCGCGGAGTCGGAGAACACCGGCAAGCCGCTGGGCCTCACGGCCAGCGAGGAGCTGCCGCCGATGGTGGACCAGATCCGCTTCTTCGCGGGCGCCGCCCGTCTGCTGGAGGGCCGCTCGGCCGGCGAGTACATGGAGGGGATGACCTCGATCATCCGCCGTGAGCCGGTCGGTGTCTGCGCCCAGGTCGCGCCGTGGAACTACCCGATGATGATGGCCGTGTGGAAGTTCGCCCCGGCCATCGCGGCGGGCAACACCGTCGTGCTCAAGCCCTCGGACACCACCCCGGCCTCCACCGTGCTGATGGCGGAGATCATCGACTCGGTCCTGCCCAAGGGCGTCTTCAACGTCGTCTGCGGCGACCGCGAGACCGGCAAGGCCATGGTCGAGCACTCCACCCCGGCGATGGCCTCCATCACCGGCTCGGTGCGCGCCGGCATGCAGGTCGCCGAGAGCGCCTCCAAGGACGTCAAGCGCGTCCACCTGGAGCTCGGCGGCAAGGCCCCGGTCGTCGTCTTCGAGGACGCCGACATCCCGAAGGCCGTCGAGGACATCGCGGTCGCCGGCTACTTCAACGCCGGCCAGGACTGCACCGCCGCCACCCGCGTGCTCGTGCACGAGTCGATCCACGACGAGTTCGTGGCCGCGCTCGCCAAGGCCGCCACGGACACGAAGACCGGCCAGCCGGACGACGAGGACGTGCTGTACGGCCCGCTGAACAACCCGAACCAGCTCAAGCAGGTCGCGGGCTTCATCGAGCGGCTCCCCGCGCACGCCAAGGTCGAGGCGGGTGGCCACCAGGTCGGTGAGAAGGGCTTCTTCTACGCCCCGACCGTGGTCTCCGGCCTCAAGCAGGACGACGAGATCATCCAGAACGAGGTCTTCGGCCCCGTCATCACCGTCCAGTCCTTCACGGACGAGGCCCAGGCCCTGGAGTACGCGAACGGCGTCGAGTTCGCCCTCGCCTCCTCGGTGTGGACCAAGGACCACGGCCGTGCGATGCGCATGTCCAAGAACCTCGACTTCGGCTGCGTGTGGATCAACACCCACATCCCGCTCGTCGCCGAGATGCCGCACGGCGGCTTCAAGAAGTCCGGCTACGGCAAGGACCTCTCCGCCTACGGCTTCGAGGACTACACGCGCATCAAGCACGTCATGACCTCGCTCGACGGCTGATCGGCCGCATCGATCACAGCACAGCGTTGATGGGGCGGGCAGTAGACAACATGTCTATTGCCCGCCCTTCCGCGTTCCCCGAGGCTGTGCCCATGCCTGAACTCGCCTTCTCCCGCCGTGCGGCGCTGTGCGGCCTCGGTGCCGCGGGCCTGTCGGCCGCCCTCGTCGGCTGTGGTGTGCCGGCCGCCTACGTTCCCGAGGAACGGCGTACCGGACCGGACCGGTCCGAGCGGGACCGGAGCGTCGCCTTCTCCAACTGGCCGCTCTACATCGACACCGACGAGGAGGACGAGGAGCGCCGGCCGACGCTGGAAGCCTTCTCGGAGCACACCGGCATCGAGGTCCGGTACACCGAGGAGATCAACGACAACGACGAGTTCTTCGGCAAGGTCAGCCCGGCCCTGATGAACCACCAGGAGACCGGCCACGACCTGGTCGTGGTCAGCGACTGGATGGCCGCCCGCTTCGTCCACCTGGGCTGGGCCCAGAAGCTGGACCGCTCGGCGCAGCCCAACGTGTCCCGGCACCTCGACCCGCAGCTGCGGTCCCCCGCCTTCGACGAGGGCCGGCTGCACACCGTGCCCTGGCAGTCGGGCATCACCGGCATCGCCTACAACCGCAAGGCCCTGGGCCGGGAGATCAAGTCGGTCAAGGACCTGTGGCACCCGGACCTGGCGGGTCGCGTCACCCTCTTCTCCGGACTCGACGAGTCCTTCTCGCTCCTGATGCAGGGCAACGGCGTGGACGTCACCCGCTGGACCGAGTCCGACTTCCACCGGATGTGCGACCAGGTCGAGAGCATGGTGAAGAAGAAGCACATCCGCCGCTTCACCGGCAACGACTACACCTCCGATCTGAGCAAGGGCGACGTCCTCGCCTGCCAGGCCTACTCCGGTGACGCCATCCAGCTCCAGGCCGACAACCCGGACATCGAGTTCGTGGTCCCCGAGGAGGGGGCCGAACTCTGGGCGGAGAGCCTGCTCGTCCCCAACCTGGCCCGCCACAAGGCCAATGCCGAGGCCCTGATCGACTACTACTACGACCCGGCGGTGGCCGCGTCACTGGCCGCCTCCGTCAACTACGTCTGCCCGGTCCCGGCCGCCCGCGAGGTCCTGGCCGGCTCCGACGACAAGGAGACCGCCGAACTGGCCGAGAACCCGCTGATCTTCCCGGACGACGAGATGCGCAAGCGGCTGGTGGTGTCCCGCGACATCTCCTCGGCCGAGCGCCGCTCCCTCGCCAGGCGCTGGAACGCGATCGTCGGGCTCTGATCACGGTCCGGCCACGGAACTGAACGCGTTCAGCAATTTGGCTGAACGTGTTCAGAAACTTCCGTAGGCTTACTCCCATGAGCGAGAGAAGCGCCCTTCAGCGGCGGATCCGTGCCTGGTTGACCCTGTTCCTCATCTGCCTGGTGCTGAGCGGCCTCACCGCCTTCCCCCTGGTCACCGAACTCCACTGGGCCAACTCCCTCGTGGACAACGACTGGGTGCGGCGGGTGGGCGACGGCCTGGACCGGGCCGATGCCGAATACCCCTTCCTCCTCTACGGAACCGACTGGCTCGCCTTCGCCCACCTCGTCATCGCCGTCTTCTTCTACGGCGTCCACCGCGACCCCGTCCGCAACATCTGGATCGTCGAGGCCGGCATGATCGCCTGTGCCGGAGTGATACCCCTGGCCCTGATCTGCGGCCCGATCCGGGGCATCCCCATCTGGTGGAGCGTCATCGACATGTCGTTCGGCGTCTTCGGCGTCATCCCCCTGCTCGTGCTCCGCCGCATGATCAAGCGCCTGGAGGCGATGCCCGCCTAGCCGGGCCCCTATCGTGCGAAGGCCGCCATCACGATGTCGAAGGCCACCTTGTTCATGTCCTGGCCTTTGGCGTCGGTGGAGTTCACCGAATACACGAGCGTGCGGGACAGGTCGCGGGTCCCGCCGATCGCGGTGTTGTAGCCATGGCGGCCGCCCGTCTTTCCCCAGGCCACCCTGCCGTCGGGCAGGACGAACCGCTTCATCCCCGCGGTCAGTTCGGCAGGGGCGCCGGTGGTGAAGTCCGCCACCGCCGGCACCGTGAACATCTCCTCCAGCTGGGCCTTCGGCACGATTCGCCCGGCGAACAGGGCCGTGGTGAAGCGCTCCAGGTCCGCCGTGGTCGACATGAGGTCGCCGGCGGCCCACTCCCGGGACGAACCCCACTCGGTCACATCGACCAGCATCCGGCCGCCGTCGGCCTTCGCCACCGCCTGGTAACCGTGGTTGTGCGGACCCGGTATGCGGGTCTGCCCGGGAGCCGGCAGCGAGGTGTGACGCAGGCCCAGGGGCTTGAATATCCGGGCGGTGAGGGCCTTCTCGTACGACGTGCCCGTCACCTTCTCGATCAGTACGCCCAGGATCGTGTAGTCGATGTTGAGGTAGTGCTGCCTGGTCCCAGGGTCGAACTCCGGCCCCTTCGCCACCGCGTTGGCGATCAGGGCGCGCGGATCCTCCACGTCGAACCGGTGGGCGTACGCCTGCGCGAAGGAATCCCCCGGACCGTCGGCCGACCGGATGCCGCTCGTGTAGTTGAGCAACTGCCGCACGCTGACCGGCTTGAACGTCGCCGGCAGCAGACCCGGCAGGTACTCCTGCACCGGACGGTCCAGATCCACCGAGCCCTCGGCGGCCAGCTGGAGCACCACCGCCGCCGTGAAGGTCTTGGTCACCGACCCCACCCGGAACCGGCCCTGCTCCAGGGCCGCGCGCCCCGTACGGACATCGGCGACACCGGAACTTCCCTGCCAGGTGCCGCTGCTGCCGCCCACGCGGACCAGAGCGGCGGTCGCGTCCCGGTGATCCGGACCCAGCCCGGCGATGGCCTTCTCCAGCGCGGCGACGTCGGGCGGCGTGGGAATCTCCGGCGCGACCCGCGCGTCGGAAACCGGGGCCGGAGCCGGGGCCGAGGCCGGAGCGGCGTGGGCGACGGTCGGGCCGGACGCGATCCCGAGGACCAGAGCGGCGGCGATCAGCGTGCGCGTACGTGCGTTCATGGCGGTGTGCTCCCCCTGTGAGGTGACCGGGACCTTCCGCCCCGATGACCTCAATGCTGCAGGTCGAAGGGGTAGTTGCGGATCACCATCAAGAGGGGTCTTCACCGGTACGACAACTCACCTCCGGGAGGGAGGCGACACGCCGTCCCCTCACTCCCCGGAGGGAGAACCCGCCGGAGTACCCGCCGGAGTGCCCGCGGCGATCAGGCCCGTCTCGTAGGCGCAGATCACCGCCTGGATCCGGTCCCGCAGCCCCAGCTTCGCCAGCACGTTCCCCACATGCGACTTCACCGTGTGCTCGCTCACCACCAGCGCCGCCGCGATCTCCGCGTTCGACAGCCCCCGCCCCAGGTGCAGCAGCGTCTCCCGCTCCCGCGCCGTCAGCACCTCCAGCCGCTCCGCCGGAAGGGAGGGCCGCGCCGTCGCCGCCGTGTACTCCTCGATCAGCCGCCGCGCCACCGAGGGCGCCAGCAGGGACTCGCCCGCCGCCACCACCCGTACCGCGTGCACCAGATCGTCCCGCCGCACGTCCTTCAGCAGGAAGCCGCTCGCCCCGGCGTGCAGCGCCTCGTACACGTACGCGTCGGAATCGAAGGTCGTCAGCATCACCGTCCGGCACGCACTGCGCGCCGAGATCGCCCGGCACGCCTCGATCCCGTCCAGCACCGGCATGCGGATGTCCAGCAGCGCCACGTCGGGGGCGAGCCGGGCCACCGCCTCCACCGCCGCCGCGCCGTCCCCCACCTCCGCCACGACCTCGATGTCCTCCTGCACGTCCAGGATCAACGCGAACCCGCTGCGCACCAGCTCCTGGTCGTCGGCCACCACCACACGGATCGTCACGTCCCCACCTCCAGCGGCGAGGTTACAAGGACGACCTGCACCGAGAAGCCGCGCCCGTCCGGCCCCGGCCCCGTCCGCGCCGTCCCGCCGTGCGCCGCCGCCCGCTCGCGGATCCCGATCAGACCGTGCCCGCCCGAACCCGGCCCGGGGCCCCGGCCGTCGTCCGTCACCGACACGGTGAGCGTCCGCGCCCCGTACTCCAGCCGGACCTCCACCGCCGAGGCGCCGGAGTGCTTCACGACGTTCGTCAGCGCCTCCTGCACCACCCGGTGCACCGTCGCCTCCAGCGCGCCCGCGAGCTCGCGCACCTCGCCCGACCGCTCGTACGACACCCGGACCCCGCCGGCCCGCACCCGGTCCAGGAGCGCCGGCAGCGCCCCGATCCCGGGCTGCGGCGCCCGCGGAGCGCCCTCGTCCGTACGGAGCACCCCCAGCATCGTGCGCAGCTGCGCCATCGCGTCCCGGCCGGTCTCGGCGATCGCCTCGAAGGCCGCCTCGGCCCGGGCCGGCGCCCTGCGCACGGCCACCGGACCGGCCTCCGCCTGCACGATCATGATGCTGACCGCGTGCGAGAGGACGTCGTGCATCTCCCGTGCGATCCGGGCCCGTTCGCGCGCCGCCGCCTGCTCCGCCTCGATCCGGTTCGCCCGCTCCAGCTGGGCCGCCCGGTCCTCGACGGCCGCCGTGTACGCCTGCCGGGTCGCCTG
Organism: Streptomyces sp. NPDC005533; assembly: GCF_042871845.1. Classification (NCBI taxonomy): domain Bacteria; kingdom Bacillati; phylum Actinomycetota; class Actinomycetes; order Kitasatosporales; family Streptomycetaceae; genus Streptomyces; species Streptomyces sp. NPDC005533. Next base: position 374,034 of record NZ_JBIAJH010000001.1, read on the forward strand.
CAGCCGGCCCAGCGCGACCGCCGCCCCGAAGACGAACAGCGCGAACAGCAGCTCCTTGGCCGTCGTGGTGTTGAGTGCCACGGAGCCCAGGATCGCCACCGTCACGACCATCCACATCACGAGCCGCACCTGCGGCGCGCAGATCAGCGCGATCGTGTAGGCGCAGATCAGCGCCGCGTACGGGAGCGGCTGCCCGGGGCCGTCCAGCGAGAGCCGGTACACCGACCCCGCCGCGATCACGCCGAACATCACCCACACCGGAGCCCGCCGGCGCCAGACCAGCGGGACGTTGACCAGAGTGGTCAGGAGGTACGCCGGCCAGTTCGCCGGCGATTCGAGCGGGTCCCGCGGCACGACGAACGGGATCGTCGTCGCCACCTGCACCAGCAGCATCAGACCCGCGTCCTGCCAGCGCGGATCGGCCCGCCGGACCCGTTCCGCCAGCTCGCGTATCACCGCCCGGACTCGGCCCGGACGGCCGCGAGCGCGCTCATCCGGTTCGTGGTGATGGAGTCGACCCCCGCCTTGACGAGCCGCTTCATCGCCCACTTGGTGTCCGCGGTCCAGGCCGAGACCAGCAGGCCGTCGCGGTGGAGCGCGTCCGTCAGCTCCCGGCTCACCAGCCCGAAGCGGTAGTTGAGCCAGCGCGGCGTCACCGCGTCGATCAGCACCCGCCGCGGCGGCGACAGCGTGGTCCACGTCAGCGCGATCTCGGCGTCCGGATCGGCGGCGCGGACCGCCAGCATGCTGTTCGGGCCCGCGCAGTAGTACGTCCGCTCGCGCGCGCCGCACTCGCGGACCAGGCCCACCACGTCGCGCACCGCCTCGGGAGAGGCACCCGGGAGGTCGAGCATCAGCCGCCCCGCGGCCGCCCCCGCGTCCGTCAGGGCGTCGCGCAGCGTGGGAACCCCGCCCTCCGTCAGCTCCTTGAGCTGGGGGGCCGTGACGTCGTCGAGGCGTAGGTCATGGCCCCACAACCGCTGGAGCGTCTCGTCGTGGAGCAGGACCGGCACCCCGTCACGGGTCAGCCGTACGTCGATCTCCACCGCGTCCGCCCCGCGGGCGAAGGCGGAGCGGATCGAGGGCAGGGTGTTCTCACGGACTCGGTAGGGATCGCCGCGGTGGCCGACGGCAGTCAGGGTGCGCATGGCCCCATTCTCCGTGCCGCGGAGGCCGATCGGACGTCAGCGCGCCAGCCATTCGGCGGTGTACGCGTCGATCTCCGCGGTGATCCGCGCCTTGCCGGCCGGGTCCAGGAAGGAGGCCTCGACGGCGTTCTTGGCGAGCTGCGCGAGACCGCGCTCGTCGAGTTCCAGGAGACGGGCGGCCACCGCGTACTCGTTGTTGAGGTCGGAACCGAACATCGGCGGGTCGTCGCTGTTGATGGTGACGAGCACGCCCGCCGCCACCATCTCCTTGACGGGGTGCTGGTCGAGGTCGGTGACCGCGCGGGTGGCGATGTTCGAGGTCGGGCAGACCTCCAGTGCGATGCGGTGCTCGGCGAGGTACGCGAGGAGCTCCGGGTCCTGCGTGGAGCTGGTGCCGTGGCCGATGCGCTCGGCGCCGAGCTCGCGGATGGCGTCCCAGACGGTCTCCGGGCCGGTGGTCTCGCCGGCGTGCGGCACGCTGTGCAGGCCCGCGGCGCGCGCCGCGTCGAAGTACGGCTTGAACTGCGGGCGCGGGACGCCGATCTCGGGGCCGCCCAGGCCGAAGGAGACCAGGCCTTCGGGGCGCAGGTCGACGGCGAGCCGGGCGGTCTCGGCGGCGGCTTCGAGGCCGGCCTCGCCGGGGATGTCGAAGCACCAGCACAGGATGACGCCCAGTTCGGCCTCGGCGGCCTTGCGGGCGTCCTCGATGGCCTCCATGAACGCCCGCTCGTCGATGCCGCGGCGGGTGGAGGAGTACGGGGTGATGGTCAGCTCGGCGTAGCGGATGTTCTGCCGGGCCATGTCACGGGCGACCTCGAAGGTGAGGGTGCGTACGTCGTCCGGGGTGCGGACCAGGTCGACGACCGACAGGTAGACCTCGATGAAGTGGGCGAAGTCGGTGAAGGTGAAGTAGTCGGCGAGGGCCTCGGGGTCGGTGGGGACCTTCGAGTCGGGGTGCCGGGAGGCGAGCTCGGCCACGATGCGCGGGGATGCCGAGCCGACGTGGTGGACGTGGAGTTCGGCCTTGGGCAGCCCCGCGATGAAGGGGTGCAGGTCGGTCATGGGGTTGCCTCCGGGAGGACACGGTTGCGGGCGGGTCGGGATTCATCGTAGGCAGGCCCGTGACTGTCGGTGGCAGCGCTTAGCATGGCTGTACGAGAGGGGGGCGCCGTATGAACGACAACAGTCCCGAGCCGGGCGACCCGTGGGCGCCGCCGGAGCGGCCCGCGGTGGACCTGGGCAAGCCGCAGGGCACGCAGGACGCCCACGGCACACCGGGCGTGTCGGGCCCGCCGTCCGTGCACGACCAGCCGACGCTCGCGGGAATGCCGGGGGACCAGCCGCCGCCGACCGCTCCGGCGCCGGAGCCTGCGGCCGCGCCGTTCGCGCCGCCGGCCGGCCCCGCGTCCGCGGCGTACGGATATCCCGTCCAGCCCGGCTACGGATACCCCGGCGACGCGGGCTACCCCGGCCCGCAGGGGTACCCGGGCTACCCGGGCCCGCAGGGGTACCCGGGCCACGGCCCCTACGCGCCGTACGGGCCGCAGCCCAGCAACGGCTTCGGCATAGCCGCGCTCGTCCTCGGCATCATCTCGGTCCTCGGCTGCTTCCTGAGCTTCGCGGGGGTGGCCATCGGGATCGCCGCGGTCGTCTTCGGCGCCCTCGGCAAGGGCAAGGCGAACCGCGGCGAGGCCGACAACGGCGGGATGGCGCTCGCGGGCATCATCCTCGGCGCGGTGGGCATCCTGCTGGGCGTGCTGGTGCTCCTGGCCGTGTTCGCCAGTGTCATGGACCTGGGGCCGATCGACGACTCCCCGTACGACAGCCCGTACGACAACTCCCAGGTCCACGAGAAGGTCTGACCAAGGCCCCGGGGGGCCAGGGAGACGATCCGGAAGGCTGCTTCGGTGCCGCCGCAGGACGCAGTCCACGCCCTGGCGGTCGAAGGCCCGTCGGTGGCGCCCGCGTCGGGCCGTGCCTTGACGTACTCGGCGGCGCCGACGAGGGAGGCGGTGCGCGTTCGCGTCCCCGCGGCATCCTCGACGGCGAGGGTGCGCACGGGCGCGGCGAAGCGGTCGTCGCGGGCCTCGCCGCTCTCGCACGCGGTGCGCTGCGCAACGGAGTTGGCGACGGCGAGCGGTAACGGCTCGGAGCGGGGATCGCGCAGGTGGCCGGGGCCGCCCCGGCCGGCGCGGGCCCGGCCCGCCTGCTGAGCTACACCGGCAGGGCGCCGGTGACGGGGCTCGAACCCCCGCCCGCCCGATCATGAGTCGAAGCAGGGCTCGCCTTCACACCCGGCGAAGATCATGGGAGGCGGCGGGGCCGGGATCCACCACGCAATGACTGAGCAGCGTCGGCACCATGACCGACGCGCCGTCCGTGCCGCGCGAGAGCGGGACCCAGATCAGCCCGACCATCCGCGGGCAGTCGCACTCCAGGTCGGCGTCGACGCCGAGGACCGGCTCCTCGGGCGCCACGTCCACGCGGAAGCAGGAGGTCCGGCCCGAGGGGTAGGGCGCTTCGTACGCGTACCGCACGCCCAGGGCGCGCAGGCCGGTCTCCTCGGCCACCTCGCGCCGGACCGCCTCCTCGGGCTCCTCGCCGGCCTCCAGGCCGCCGCCGGGCAGGGTCCAGTACTCCGGCCCGTCGTGCCGCCCCGTGGCCCCGATGCCGCGCTCGCGCACCATCAGCACGCAGCCGTCGCGGACGATGATCGCGGCGACCCGGCGCCGCTCCGTCACGCGCCGTCCCCGCGCAGTCGCTCCCGGGCCTCCATCAGGGCGAAGCCCAGCAGGTTCAGCCCGCGCCAGCGCGCCGGGTCCAGCGCGCGCTGGTCGTCGGCGGCCAGTCCGATGCCCCAGATCCGGTCCATCGGGCTCGCCTCCACCAGCACCCGGCTCCCGGTGCCCAGCAGGTACGAGCGCAGCGCCGGGTCGGAGCCGAACTTGTGCACGCTGCCCTCCACGACCAGGGCGAAGCGCTCCCGCTCCCATATCGCGTTGTCGAAGCCGCGCACGAGCCGCCCGGCCTTCTTCGCCTCCGCCGGGCTCTTCGCCGCCAGCGCGGCCCGCTCCCCCTCGGCGTCCCCGAACAGCCGGGCCTTGCCCGCCATCATCCAGTGCTCGGCCGTGGCGTACCGGACGTCACCGACAGTGAAAGCCGAGGGCCACCACTGGCTCAGGCAGCTCGGACCCAGCCTGCCGTCGGGCAGCGGCCGGTGCCCCCAGAAGGGCAGGTACTTCACCCGTTCACCGCGGCTGACCTGCTTGATCAGGTCCTCGATCATCTCCATGCACGCGAGTCTGGCAGTCGCCACTGACACTTCGTACGGGATTTTCGGTGTGCCTCGACACATGGTCGACCGATTCCGTCGCGTAATCAAAAGGCAACAACGGAATCACTTGGCCGAGGGCACCACCTCTGTCAGGATCGGCACTCAATTCGAGCTGTAGCTCGAACTGTAGCTACGGAGAGCGTGAGAGCGTGATGGGCAACCGCTTCCAGGTCAAGGACCGCTTCGCAGAGGGCGCGCAGTACATCGACGGGCAGCTCAGGCCGGGCACCTCCGGACGGTCACACACGGTGGTCGATCCGGCGACCGGCGACGAGGTCCTCACCTACGAACTGGCGAGTACCGCGGACGTCGACGAGGCGGTCGCCGCCGCCAAGCGTGCCTTCCCGGCATGGTCCGGGGCCACCCCCGGCGAGCGTTCGGACGCCCTGCACCGGCTGGCCGCCGTACTGGCCGAGCAGGCGGAGGACTTCGCGTACGCCGAGTCCCTCCAGTGCGGCAAGCCGATCAAGCTGTCCACGGAGTTCGACGTGCCGGGGACCATCGACAACACGGCTTTCTTCGCGGGAGCCGCCCGCCACCTCCAGGGGCAGGCCGCCGGCGAGTACTCGGGCGACCACACCTCCTACGTGCGCCGTGAGGCCATCGGGGTCGTCGGCTCCATCGCACCCTGGAACTATCCGCTCCAGATGGCGGCCTGGAAGATCCTCCCGGCGATCGCCGCCGGCAACACGATCGTCCTCAAGCCCGCCGAGCTCACCCCGCTGACCTCGCTGATGTTCGCGCAGGCGGCCAAGGAGGCGGGCCTGCCCGACGGCGTGATCAACATCGTCACCGGCGCCGGCCGCGTCGCCGGCGAGCACCTGGTCGGCCACCCCGACGTGGTGATGACCTCCTTCACCGGCTCCACCGCCGTCGGCAAGCGGGTCGCGGAGATCGCCACGGCCACCGTCAAGCGGCTCCACCTGGAGCTCGGCGGCAAGGCCCCCTTCCTCGTCTTCGACGACGCGGACCTGGAGGCCGCCGCGCACGGCGCCGTCGCCGCCTCCCTCATCAACACCGGCCAGGACTGCACCGCCGCCACCCGCGCCTACGTGCAGCGCCCCCTCCACGACGCCTTCGTCGTCCGGGTGGCCGAGCTGATGGAGACCGTCCGCCTCGGCGACCCGTTCGCGCCCACCACCGACCTCGGACCGCTGGTCTCGCACGCCCAGCGCGACCGGGTCGCCGGCTTCGTCGAGCGGGCCCGCGGCTACGCCACCGTCGTCACCGGCGGCGAGATCCCGGCGGGCGAGCTGGCCGACGGCGCCTACTACCGGCCCACCCTCATCTCCGGCGCCGCCCAGGACAGCGAGGTGGTCCAGTCCGAGATCTTCGGCCCGGTCCTCGTGGTCCTGCCCTTCGACACCGACGACGAGGGCATCGCGCTGGCCAACGACACCCCGTACGGACTCGCGGCCTCCGCCTGGAGCCGCGACCTCTACCGGGCGAACCGCGCCACCCGTGAGATCCAGGCGGGCTGCGTCTGGGTCAACGACCACATCCCGATCATCAGCGAGATGCCCCACGGGGGCTACAAGGCGAGCGGCTTCGGAAAGGACATGTCCGCCTACTCCTTCGAGGAGTACACGCAGGTCAAGCACGTGATGTACGACAACACCGCGGTGGCCGCGAAGGACTGGCACCGCACGATCTTCGGGGACCGATAAGAAACCACCGCCCGACCAGCGGTACACCTCCCGAAAGGGCACAGCGCATGGAGCAGTTCGAGCCCCGCCTCTCGGCGGCGCAACTCGCCGCGATGCGGCGCAGCCTCACCAGTGGCCGCGGCGCCCTCACCCGCCGCTCACTGCTGCGCGCCTCCGGTGTCGGGGCGCTCACCCTCGGCGGCTTGGCCACCCTCGCCGGGTGCGGCATCCCGCCCGCCAAGCGCGCGGGCGACGCGGCGGTGGCCTCCGACGACCACTCGGCCCAGGAGAAGGAGATCAACTTCTCGAACTGGACCGAGTACATGGACACCAGCGAGGACGAGAAGTCCCGTCCCACACTGGAGGAGTTCACCAAGCGGACCGGGATCAACGTCAAGTACACCGAGGACATCAACGACAACGTCGAGTTCTTCGGCAAGATCAGACCGCAGCTCGCGGCCGGCCAGGACACCGGCCGCGACCTGATCGTCGTCACCGACTGGCTCGCCGCCCGCATCATCCGGCTCGGCTGGGCACAGCGGCTGGACCCCTCGCACCTGCCGCACGCCTACGCCAACCTGATCCCGCAGTTCCGCACCCCGGACTGGGACCCGGGACGGGCGTACAGCTATCCCTGGACCGGCATCGACACCGTCATCGCCTACAACGAGAAGGCGACGGGCGGCAAGAAGGTCGACTCCGTCACCCAGCTCCTCGACGACCCCACCCTCAAGGGCCGCGTCGGCTTCCTCACCGAGATGCGCGACAGCGTCGGCATGACCCTGCTCGACCAGGGCAAGAACCCCGCCGACTTCACCACCGCGGACTTCGACGGGGCGATCGGCCGCCTCCAGAAGGGCGTGGACACCAAGCAGATCCGCCGTTTCACCGGCAACGACTACACGGCGGACCTCGACAAGGGCGACCTCGCCGCCTGTCTCGCCTGGGCCGGCGACGTCATCCAGCTGCAGGCCGGCAACCCGGACATCAAGTACGCGATCCCCGCCCCCGGGTACATCACCTCCAGCGACAACCTCCTCGTCCCCGCCCAGGCCCGGCACAAGGCCAACGCGGAGAAGCTCATCGACTACTACTACGAGCCCGCGGTCGCCGCCCAGCTGGCCGCCTTCATCAGCTACGTCTGCCCGGTCGACGGCGTCAAGGACGAGCTGGCCAAGATCGATCCCGAACTCGCGGACAACCCCCTGATCGTCCCGGACCAGGCGATGGCCGCCAAGGCCCACGCCTTCCGCTCCCTCACCAGCGAGGAAGAGACCGCGTACGAAGAGAAGTTCGCCAAGCTCATCGGCGCGTAGCCGTCCGCGCCCCGCCGCGAACCCTCCCTTGCCCGCTCCGCCCACCCACCCCCGGGACCCATCCATGACTGACAAGACCGCGGGCGGCGACGTCCGCCTCTCCGGGATCAGCAAGCACTACGGCACCTTCACCGCCGTGCACCCGCTGGATCTCACCATCCCCCAGGGCTCCTTCTTCGCCCTGCTCGGCGCCTCCGGCTGCGGGAAGACCACCACCCTGCGCATGATCGCCGGCCTGGAGGAGCCCTCCACCGGCACGGTCCACCTCGGCGAGCGGGAGGTCACCGACCTGCCGCCGTACAAGCGCCCGGTCAACACGGTCTTCCAGAGCTACGCGCTGTTCCCGCACCTGAACATCTACGAGAACATCGCCTTCGGACTGCGCCGCCGCGGCATCAAGTCGGTCAAGAAGCAGGTCGACGAGATGCTGGAGCTGGTCCAGCTCGGTCAGTTCGCCCAGCGCAAGCCGCACCAGCTCTCCGGCGGCCAGCAGCAGCGCGTCGCCGTCGCCCGCGCGCTGATCAACCACCCGCAGGTGCTGCTCCTCGACGAGCCGCTCGGCGCCCTCGACCTCAAGCTGCGCCGCCAGATGCAGCTGGAGCTCAAGCGGATCCAGACCGAGGTCGGCATCACCTTCGTGCACGTCACGCACGACCAGGAGGAGGCCATGACCATGGCCGACACGGTCGCCGTGATGAACGGCGGCCGCGTCGAGCAGCTGGGCGCCCCCGCCGAGCTGTACGAGAACCCGGGCACCACCTTCGTCGCCAACTTCCTCGGCACCTCGAACCTCATCGAGGCGAACGTGGAGTCCGCCGGGTCCGACGTGGTCGTCTCGGCCTCCGGCACCACGCTCCGGCTGCCCGCCGCCCGATGTTCGACCACGCCCCGCGCCGGCGGGAAGCTGCTGGTCGGCGTGCGCCCGGAGAAGATCTCCCTGGCCCTGGCGTCGGACGAGCACACCATCGAGAGCGGCCGCAACAAGGTCGCCGGCAAGATAGCCGACTCCTCCTTCATCGGAGTCTCCACCCAGTTCGTCATCGACAGCCGGGTCTGCCCCGAGCTGGAGGTGTACGCGCAGAACATCGAGCGCGACGCCCGCCTGGTCCCGGGCGCCGACGTGATCCTGCACTGGAACCCGGAGCACACCTTCGGCCTCGACGCCGCCCAGGACATCGACGCGGGCATCGAAACCGTCGAGGAGAGCGCATGACCGGCCCCGCCGTCGACACGGCGCCGCCCCAGGCGCCCGCCGCCGCCGAACCCCCGGTGCACAAGCCGTCCGTGCGCAAGCGGCTGATCCCGTACTGGCTGTTGCTCCCCGGCATCCTGTGGCTGCTGGTGTTCTTCGTACTGCCGATGGTCTACCAGGCCTCCACCTCGGTGCAGACCGGCTCCCTCGAAGAGGGCTTCCAGGTCACCTGGCACTTCGGGACCTACTGGGACGCCTTCACCGAGTACTACCCGCAGTTCCTGCGCTCCCTGCTCTACGCCGGCACCGCGACCGCGCTGTGCCTGCTGCTCGGGTATCCGCTGGCCTACCTGATCGCCTTCAAGGCGGGCCGCTGGCGCAACCTCCTGCTGGTCCTGGTGATCGCGCCCTTCTTCACCAGCTTCCTGATCCGCACGCTGGCCTGGAAGACGATCCTGGCCGACGGCGGCCCGGTGGTCGCCGTCCTCAACGACATCGGCTTCCTCGACGTCACCAGCTGGCTCGGCATGACCGAGGGGGACCGGGTGCTGGCCACGCCGCTCGCGGTCGTCTGCGGTCTGACGTACAACTTCCTCCCCTTCATGATCCTTCCGCTGTACTCCTCGCTGGAGCGCATCGACACCCGCCTCCACGAGGCGGCCGGGGACCTGTACGCCCACCCCGCCACGGTCTTCCGGAAGGTCACCTTCCCGCTCTCCATGCCGGGCGTGGTCTCCGGGACCCTGCTCACCTTCATCCCGGCGAGCGGCGACTACGTCAACGCCGAACTGCTCGGCTCCACGGACACCCGGATGATCGGCAACGTCATCCAGTCGCAGTACCTGCGGATCCTCGACTACCCGACGGCGGCCGCGCTGTCCTTCATCCTCATGGCCATCGTGCTGATCATGGTCACCATCTACATCCGCCGAGCGGGGACGGAGGACCTGGTCTGATGCGCAATCCCCTCACGTGGCTCCGCCGCAATCTGGTCGTCATCGCGGGCCTCGGCACGCTCGCGTACATGATCCTGCCGAACGTCGTCGTCACCGTCTTCTCCTTCAACAACCCCACCGGGCGGTTCAACTACGCCTGGCAGGAGTTCTCACTCGACGCGTGGAAGGACCCCTGCGGCGTCGCCGACATGTGCGGCTCGCTCTCGCTGTCGCTCCAGATCGCCCTGTGGTCCACCCTCGCCGCGACCGCCCTGGGCACGGCCATAGCCTTCGCGATGGTCCGCTACCGCTTCCGGGGGCGCGCCGCGGTCAACTCGCTGATCTTCCTGCCCATGGCCATGCCCGAGATCGTGATGGCGGCCTCGCTGCTCGCGCTCTTCCTCAACATGGGCATCCAGCTGGGGTTCTGGACGATCCTGATCGCCCACATCATGTTCTGCCTCAGCTTCGTCGTCGCCGCGGTCAAGGCGCGCGTCCTGTCCATGGACCCGCGACTGGAGGAGGCCGCCCGGGACCTCTACGCGGGCCCGGTGCAGACGTTCGTACGGGTCACCCTGCCGATCGCGGCCCCCGGCATCGCGGCGGGCGCGCTGCTCTCCTTCGCGCTGTCGTTCGACGACTTCATCATCACCAACTTCAACTCGGGCAACACCGTCACCTTCCCCATGTTCGTGTGGGGATCGGCCCAGCGCGGTACGCCCGTGCAGATCAACGTCATCGGCACGGCGATGTTCGTCATCGCGGTGCTGGTGGTCCTCGTCGGCCAGATGGTTGGCAACCGCCGCAAGAAGGCACAACCGAAGTAGACCCCTGTAGGGAGTTGGAAGCCATGGCCCCAGTCGCCATGCGTAGTGTTGCGAAATCCCTTTCCGAAGCGAAGCCGGTCTCGTACTGGCTGGACGACCCCGGCAAGCCCGCGCCACAGCCGGCGCTGACCGCGGACGAGCGCTGTGACCTGCTGGTCATCGGCGGCGGCTACAGCGGGCTGTGGACCGCGCTGCTCGCCAAGGAGCGCGACCCCGAGCGGGACGTCGTCCTCATCGAGAGCAAGGAGGCGGGCTGGGCCGCCTCCGGGCGCAACGGCGGTTTCTGCGCCGCCTCCCTCACCCACGGACTCGGCAACGGGATCGCCCGCTGGCCCGACGAGCTGGCCAAGCTGGAGGAACTCGGCGCCCGCAACCTCGACGCCATCGAGGAGGCCGTCGCCCGCTACGGCATCGACTGCGACTTCGAGCGGACCGGCGAGATCGACGTCGCCACCGAACCCCACCAGGTGGAGGAGCTGCGCGAGCTCCACGAGGAGGCGCAGCGCCTGGGCCTCGCCGGCAACTCCGAATGGCTGGACGCCGACGCCCTGCGCGCCGAGGTCGACTCGCCGACCTTCCTCGCGGGCCTCTGGGACCGCGACGGCGTCGCCATGCTCAACCCGGCGAAGCTGGCCTGGGGCCTCAAGCAGGCCTGCCTCGGCCTCGGCGTGCGGATCTACGAGAACACCCGCGGGCTGAAGATGTCAGCGGTCGGGACCGGGATGGCCGTCCAGACCCCCTACGGCACGATCCTCGCCCGCCGGGTCGCCCTGGGCACCAACATCTTCCCCTCGCTGGTCAGGCGGATCCGCCCCTTCACGGTGCCGGTCTACGACTACGCGCTGATGAGCGAGCCGCTGGACGAGGCCCAGCTCGCGGCGATCGGCTGGAAGAACCGGCAGGGGCTCGGCGACAGCGCCAACCAGTTCCACTACTTCCGGATCACCAAGGACCACCGGATCCTGTGGGGCGGCTACGACGCGGTCTACCCCTACCGGGGCAGGCTCGACTCCGAGTACGACCACCGCCCCGAAACGTACCTCAAGCTGGCGGAGCACTTCTTCACCGCCTTCCCGCAGCTGGAAGGGCTGAAGTTCAGCCACGCCTGGGGCGGCGCCATCGACACCTGCTCGCGCTTCTCGGCCTTCTTCGGCACGGCGCACTCCGGGAAGGTGGCGTACGCGGCCGGCTACACCGGGCTCGGCGTGGGTGCCACTCGCTTCGGCGCGGAGGTGATGCTCGACCTGCTGGACGGGCTCTCCACCGAGCGCACCCGGCTGGAGATGGTGAAGTCCAAGCCGATGCCGTTCCCGCCCGAGCCCTTCGCCTGGACCGGCATCACCCTCACGAAGTGGTCGCTGGCCCGCGCCGACCGCCGCGGCGGGCACCGCAACCTCTGGCTGCGCACGCTCGACCGCTTCGGTCTCGGCTTCGACAGCTGAACCGGCTGAACCAGCTGAACCAGCCGATCCAGCCGACCCCGACAGGTGGTCCCGGCGGCTGAACTTCTGCCGCCGAGCGCACGCGCCCCGGCGCACTCCGCCGGTCACCGTGTGACCCGATTCACCACCATGGAGTAACGAAACCCGCGTCATGGTCCCGCCCGGCCCCGCTCTCTCCCGGTGAGAACCCTTCACCGAGTCACGAGACGAACGGAGGCCGGGCGATGACGTTCCCGGGGGCCAAGACGGCAGTGGAGTGGCTGGTATCGGTGGCGCCGGACCCCGACGCCTGCCGGTGGGAGTGGGAGCGCAGCCCCCTCGGGGTCGTCCTGCTGCCCGCCGGCCGGCTGTGGGACGTGCTCATCCTGCCCGGGGACCTGGGGCAGCTGACCCTCGACGTACTGCGGCTCATCGTCGACCGGCCCGGCCCGGTGCTCGCCGACTTCGGTGACTGCCGTACGGGCTTCTTCGTGCCCGCGGGCACCGCGTCCCGCTGGATCGGCACGGGTGTGCGCGGAGCCGGGCGCGGGACCTGGATCGTCGTCCCCTACCCGGGCCGCGCCACCGGCGGGGTGCGCTGGGCCGTGCTCCCGGACGGGGAGGGGACCCTCACCGACCCGGCCGTGCTGGAGCTGGCGATGCACGAGGCGGCGGCGACGGTCGCGGCACCCGCCTCGGCGCCGGCCGGGGAGGGGGACGGTCGCACGTCTTGACAAGGGCATTGGTCTGGACCATCTTGGGCGCCGCTGTTCCCCGTTCCGCAGCCTGACTCCATCCCCCCATGCCCCGGAGGCAGTTGTGCGCAGAACCTGGTCCATCCTCACGGCCGCCGTCCTGGCGGCGGCCGCATTCCTCGCCGCGGGACCGCCCGCCGCGGCGGCCGACGCCGATCTCGTGCGCAACGGCGGCTTCGAGGCCGGCCTCGACGGCTGGAGCTGCTCGGCGGGCAGCGGAGCCGTCGTCACCACACCCGTCCACAGCGGAGGTTCCGCCCTCCGGGCCACCCCGGCCGGACAGGACAACGCCCGCTGCTCCCAGAGCGTCACCGTCAAGCCCGACTCCTCGTACACGCTGGCCGCCTGGGTGCAGGGCGCCTACGTCTACCTCGGCGCGAGCGGCACCGGCACCACCGACGTGTCGGCCTGGACGCAGACCCCGGGCGCGTGGAAGCAGCTCACCACCACCTTCCGGACCGGCCCCTCGACGACCTCGGTGACGGTCTACACCCACGGCTGGTACGGCCAGCCCGCCCACCTCACCGACGACGTCACCCTGATCGGCCCCGACCCCGGCGGCCCCGGCCAGCCCCAGCCCCCGGCCGCCCCCACCGGCCTGACGGCCACCGCCACCTCGTCGAGCTCGGTCTCCCTGAACTGGACGGCGGTACCCGGAGCCACCTCGTACGCCGTCCACCGGGACGGCGCCGCGCCGCTCTCCGTCGGCTCCGCCCCGGCGACCGTGACCGGCCTCGCCGCGTCCACGACGTACACCTTCCGGGTCAGCGCGGTGAACGCGGCGGGCGAGTCCCCGCAGAGCGCCCCCGCCTCCGTGACCACGACGGCCGGCGGCGGTGGCGGGGGAGGCCTGCCCGCGCACGCCCTGGTCGGCTACCTGCACGCGAGCTTCGCCAACGGCTCCGGCTACGTCCGGATGGCCGACGTGCCCGCCTCCTGGGACGTCGTCAACCTCGCCTTCGGCGAACCGACCTCGGTGACCTCCGGCGACATCCGCTTCCGGCTCTGCCCGGTCGCCGAGTGCCCGAACGTCGAATCCCCCGCCGAGTTCAAGGCCGCGATCAAGGCCAAGCAGGCCGCGGGCAAGAAGGTGCTCATCTCCATCGGCGGCCAGAACGGCCAAGTGCAGCTGGCGACCACCGCCGCCCGCGACACCTTCGTCTCCTCCGTCAGCAAGATCATCGACGAGTACGGCCTCGACGGCCTCGACATCGACTTCGAGGGCCACTCCCTCTCCCTGGCCACCGGGGACACCGACTTCCGGGCCCCCACCACGCCGGTGGTCGTGAACCTGATCTCGGCCCTGAAGACCCTCAAGGCCAAGTACGGCCAGGGCTTCGTCCTGACCATGGCCCCGGAGACCTTCTTCGTCCAGCTGGGATACCAGTACTACGGCTCCGGCCCCTGGGGCGGCCAGGACCCGCGCGCCGGCGCGTACCTCCCGGTCATCCACGCCCTGCGCGACGACCTCACCCTGCTCCACGTCCAGGACTACAACTCGGGCCCGATCATGGGCCTCGACAACCAGTACCACTCCATGGGCGGCGCGGACTTCCACATCGCCATGACCGACATGCTGCTCACCGGCTTCCCGGTCGCGGGCAACACGGCGCGGGTCTTCCCGCCGCTGCGCCCCGACCAGGTGGCCATCGGCCTCCCGGCCACCACCAACGCGGGCAACGGACACACCCCGCCCGCCGAGGTGACCAAGGCCCTGGACTGCCTGACGAAGAAGACGAACTGCGGGAGCTACCCGACCCACGGCACCTGGCCCGCCCTGCGCGGCCTGATGACCTGGTCGATCAACTGGGACCGCTTCGGCGGCTGGGAGTTCAGCCGCACCTTCGACGCCTACTTCGGCGGCTGACCCGGCGCGTCCGCCGCAACCGGGCCGGAGCCGCCGAAGGGCTCCGGCCCGCCCGGCACCGCGAGGGCGCCCGGCAGCCGCCCGACAGGTCACCTCGTGCGGGCGGCCCCCGGCCGTGAACGCGTACTTCCGCGGCCGGAACGACCGCGCGCGACCACCCAGCCCACGCCGAGCAGCAGGGGCGCGCACATCAGGAGGCTGGCCGCCACGTCCAGGGGCCAGTGCCAGCCGCGCAGGATCAGGCCGGTGGCCGTGGCCCCGGTGAGGGCGAGGGCGAGGGCCGTCGGCCAGGGGCGGCGGGTGTACGGGCGGACCAGCAGCGCGGCGCCGACGTAGGCGACGGCCGCGGTGGCCGTGTGGCCCGAGGGGAAGTAGCCGGCGGCCCAGGGTTCCAGGGGGCCCGGCCGGGCGGTCCACTCCTTGAACGGGATGACCAGGGCCGGCACCAAGGCCATGGCCAGGCCCGCGGCCCCGGCGGCGAGGCGCCGGCCGCGCCGGGCGGCGTAGGCCATGGCGAGCGCGAGGACGGGCACGGCGACCGGGATGTTGCCGAGGTCCGAGAGGCGTTCGGTGACGGCGTCCGGGACCGTGCGCACCAGGGCGCGGCTCAGCTCGTGATCCGGCGTCAGCAGCGGGCCGGAGACCAGCACCTGCCAGGTGATCAGGGAGAAGAGGAGGCCGCAGACCGCGGCGCTCAGAAGAGGAATGGCCGGCCGTCCCGGAACAGGGGGGGTGGTTCCGGGACGGCCGCCCGGACCGGGTTGCCGCACGCCCCGGGGGGTTTGGGGCGAACGGCTGTCCGATCGGTGAGGAGTGTGCGCGAACGCATGCCCAATACGGTGCTGGGGAAGCCCGGTACTGGTGTCGCCCTCGGTTTCCCGTGAGCGGGGTGTCTCACTCATCTGCAGAAACCGTACGGCAGCGGAAGGGGGACCGACAGCAGGATCGCGTTCCCGCCATCGGCCCCCCACAGCTTCTTCACAGCGTCCGCCCGTTACCGCCGGTAGGGATGGGGGCGGCTGCGTGCGGACGTTCTAGCCGTCCGCTCAGACGTCCGCTCAGACGTCCGTGCCGATGGCGGCGAACGCGGCCTCGATCAGGTCCAGGCCCTCGTTCAGCAGGCCCTCGCCGATGACGATCGGGGGGAGGAAGCGGAGCACGTTGCCGTAGGTGCCGCAGGTGAGGACGAGCAGGCCCTCTGCGTGGCAGGCCTTGGCGAGCGCGCCGGCCGCCTCCGGGAACGGGGTCTTGGAGACCGGGTCCTTGACCAGCTCGATCGCGATCATGGCGCCGCGGCCGCGGATGTCGCCGATGATGTCGTACTTCTCCTGCATGGCCGTCAGGCGGGCCTTCATGAGGGACTCGATCTTCTTCGCCTTGGCGTTGAGGTCGAGCTTCTTCATGGTCTCGATGGAGCCGAGCGCACCGGCGCACGCCACCGGGTTGCCGCCGTAGGTGCCGCCCAGGCCGCCCGCGTGGGCGGAGTCCATGATCTCGGCGCGGCCGGTCACGGCGGCGAGCGGCAGACCGCCCGCGATGCCCTTGGCGGTGGTGATCAGGTCCGGGACGATGCCCTCGTCCTCGCACGCGAACCACTGGCCGGTGCGGCAGAAGCCGGACTGGATCTCGTCGGCGACGAAGACGATGCCGTTCTCGTTGGCGAACTTCACGATCGCGGGCAGGAAGCCCTTGGCCGGCTCGATGAAGCCGCCCTCGCCGAGGACCGGCTCGATGATGATCGCGGCGACGTTCTCGGCGCCGATCTGCTTGGTGATCTGGTCGATCGCCTGGGCGGCGGCCTCGGGGCCGCAGTTCTCGGCACCGGTGGGCCAGCGGTAGCCGTAGGCCACCGGGACGCGGTAGACCTCGGGGGCGAACGGACCGAAGCCCTGCTTGTACGGCATGTTCTTCGCCGTCAGCGCCATGGTGAGGTTCGTGCGGCCGTGGTAGCCGTGGTCGAAGACGACGACGGCCTGGCGCTTGGTGTACGAACGGGCGATCTTGACGGCGTTCTCGACGGCCTCGGCGCCGGAGTTGAACAGGGCCGACTTCTTCGCGTGGTCGCCGGGGGTCAGCTCGGCGAGGGCCTCGCAGACCTCGACGTAGCCCTCGTACGGGGTGACCATGAAACAGGTGTGGGTGAAGTCGGCGAGCTGCGCGGAGGCGCGGCGCACGACGGCCTCGGCGGAGGCGCCGACCGAGGTCACGGCGATGCCGGAGCCGAAGTCGATCAGGCGGTTGCCGTCGACGTCCTCGATGATGCCGCCGCCCGCGCGGGCCGTGAAGACGGGCAGGACGGAGCCCACGCCGCCGGCCACCGTCTGGAGGCGGCGGGCCTGCAGCTCCTGCGACTTGGGGCCGGGGATCGCGGTGACGATCTTGCGCTCCTGCGGGACAGCGGTCATAGGGGGCTCCTGGGGGGTGTTTTCGGACGCACTTGTGTCTTTGTCCGCAGGCTAGGCCCGGGGGAGGGGGTCCTGCATGCTCCGTTCGGTAGTGATCTCCGCGTGTCCTTGTCCGCGACGGCCATAGAAGGGGGCCGCGGGGGGTCTTGTGGACGGCGCGGCGAACCGGAGGGCCGGTACGGGCCCACGGCCGACGCCGGGCAACTACATTGAGCGACGCAGCAGCGCAGGCACGGTCAGGGGGCAGGGGTTCATGGACACCGACGGCACGCACGAGACGCGCCCGGCCCACGCCGGGCACATCCCGAGACCGGCCGCCCCGCCGCCCCAGGGCCTCCCGCCGAAGCCGTCCCACGCGCCGGCGGCCGGGCCGACGCTGGGGGACTGGTTGCGCGTCCCGCGCTCCTCGGACGGGCCGGGCGTGTGGACGTACGGACACGTGCCGCGGTCCGCGGAGGAGCCGGAGGAGACCCCCACCCGCCAGCTGATCAGCGGCGCCCTGATCTCCCTGCTGGCCGGGCTGCTGCTGTGGTCGCTGCTGGTGAACAACTACCTCGGCGGCTTCTGGCTGTGGCCGCTCTACATGTTCACGCCCGACTCGTGGGCCCGCACCAATGCCGCCGTCGTCGCCGCGTACGTCTGGTACGCCATCGTCATCGGTGCCCTGGTCTTCGGCTTCGGACGCCTCGGCCGCTGGCCCGAACTGGGCCGCCGGGCGATCCGCGGCCGCGCCGCGCGGCCCCGGCACCCCGCCGGACCGGTCGGCCCCGTCGCCGGCGGCCCGGACGATCCCGCCCGGTGGCCGCAGTTGCGGGAGGTCGGGTTGGGGGAGGTGGCCGATCGGTTGGAGGGGGAGGCCGGGGCCGGGCGGATGAACGACGTGGACTACGCGCGCATCCGGCGCGCCTGGGATTCCGTGCGCGTCGACCCCTCCCGGATGCGGGCCTTCGCCGAGGCCGTGCGCGACAAGGGCGCCGCAGCCTGCGTCCACCCGTCCGGCGCGCGGGACCTGCCCGTGCGGGCCGCCCGGCACGATCTGCTGGCCCGGCAGGTGCTGCTCGGCACCGTCGCGGACGGCGCGCGCAACCCCTACGCCCGCCGCGCCACCGGATTGGCCCTCGACCCCGACGTGCTCGGCACCTCCCTCCTCGCCGTCGGACCCTCCGGCAGCGGCAAGACCCAGCGCCTGGTGCGGCCCGTCGTCGAGTCCCTCATGTTGCAGGCGCTCGCCGGCCAGGCCGCCGTCGTCGCCGTCGGCGCGGCCGGGGCCCCGCTCGGGCCGGACACCGGCTACGACGTCGTGGTCCGCATCGGCGACCCCGCCTCCGTCTACGACCTCGACCTCTACGGCGGCGCCGCCGACCCCGACGAGGCCGCCACGCTGCTCGCCGACGCCTTCGTCGGGGACGTCCCCGGGATCGACGTGCGCCGGGCCGCGACCGCCCTCGCCCAGCTCCTCGGCCCGTTCCGGGCGGCGTACGGCCGCTTCCCGGCCGTGCCCGAGCTGCGCGAACTCCTCGACGGGCTCCCCACCGCCTTCGAGGCGCTGCGCGGTGAGCTCGCCGGGCAGCAGGCGATGCTGCGCGAGCTCGACGCCCGGACCCGCCAGCACGGGGCCCACGGCGACCCCGGACCGGCCCTCGCCGACCGGGTGGCCCTGCTGGACCGGCCCGCCTTCGCCGGGTTCTTCGACACCACCGGCCAGGGGCAGCCGTTCTCGCTGCGCGCCCTGGAACACCCGCTGCGCGTCCGCGTCGACCTGCCCGAACGCGGGCACGCCGACGCCTCCCGGATCCTGGCCCGGCTGCTGCTCAGCCAGTTCAACGCCGCGGCCGCCGCCCGCACCGACCGCTCCCTCTTCGCCTTCCTCGCCCTCGACGACGCCTCGCAGACCCTGACCGCGGAGACCGTGCGGGGCGTCCAGCGGCTGCGCTCGGCGCACGCCGGCGTACTGCTCACGCTGCGCACGCTGGACGACGTACCCGAGGCGCTGCGGACGCCGCTGCTCGGGGCGGTCGGCTGCCGCATGGCCTTCTCCGGGGTCACCACCTGGGACGGCAAGCGCTTCGCCGAGGCCTGGGGCACCGAATGGGTGGAGACCCGCGACGTCACCCACCGCACCGTCTTCGCCGACCAGCCGCTGACCCGCGCCATGCACGCCTTCCGCAAGCTCGTCACCGGCAAGGCGGTCACCACCGACGCGGTGACCGTGCGCCAGGTCGAGCGGGAGCGGTGGTCCGCCTCGGACCTGGCGCACGCCGTGCCGCCCGGGCACGCGGTGCTGTCGCTGACCTCGGTCCGCGGGGAACGGGCGGCTCCGCTGCTGGTCCGCCTGGCCGAGGGCGGCGGGTCCGGCCCGACGGCCTGACCCGCGCCCCGACCCGTACGGGGTGGCAGAATCGAGAGGAGCCGTTCGTACGTAGAGGCGAAAAGTGTCTGCGGTGGCTCTGTTCCCCTGCAGCTCTGCACCCGCGCCCGCCGTCCCCTCCCGCCAAGGCCCCTGGAAACCGATGCCGCTCACCCTCGCCTCACTCGTCCAGCACTCGGCGCTCAAGCTCGGCGTCCGGGCGGGGGAGGGCCGCCTCGACACCCCGGTGCGCTGGGCCCACGTCAGCGAGCTCGCCGACCCCGTCCCGTACATGGAGGGCGGCGAGCTGCTCCTGATCACCGCGATGAAGCTGGACGCGGAGGACCCGGAGGAGATGCGCCGCTACGTACGCCGCCTCGCCGCGGCCGGGGTCGTCGGCATCGGCTTCGCGATCGGCGTGAACTACGAGGAGATCCCCGAGGCGCTGGTCGAGGCGGCCCGCACCGAGGACATGCCGCTGCTGGAGGTGCCGCGCCGGACCCCCTTCCTGGCGATCAGCAAGGCCGTCTCCGCGGCCCTCGCGGCGGACCAGTACCGGGCGGTGACCGCCGGTTTCGAGGCGCAGCGGGAGCTGACCCGCGCCGCCCTCTCCGCCGACGGGCCCGCCGAACTGCTGGCGAAGCTGGCGGCGCACGTGCACGGTTGGGCGGCGCTGTACGACACCTCGGGCGCCGTCGTCGCGGCCGCCCCCGACTGGGCCGCGCGGCGCGCGGCCCGGCTGACCCCCGACGTGGAGCGGCTGCGGGAGCGGCCGGCGCCCGCCAGCGCCGTGGTCGGCGGCTCGGAGGACCGCGTCGAACTCCAGTCCCTGGGCACGGGCCGGCGGGCGCGCGGCGCGCTCGCCGTCGGCACCGGGGCCCCGCTGGGCACCGCCGAGCGGTACGCCGTCCACTCCGCGGTCGCCCTGCTGACCCTCACCACCGAGCGGTCGCGCTCGCTGCACGACGCCGAGTCCCGGCTGGGGGCGGCGGTGCTGCGGATGCTGCTGGCGGGCGAGGCGGAGCACGCGCGGTCGGTGGCCGGGGACCTGTACGGCAACCTGCTGGAGGCGCCGTTCCGGCTGATCGTGGCCGAGCCGGCGCTGCCCGGGACCGCGCAGCCGGAGGGTCTGGCGCTGCTCGCCGACGCCGTGGAGTCGGCGGCCGCCCGCACGGGCGAGGCGCTGCTGGTGGTGCCGGAACCGGGGCGGCTGATGGTGCTGGCCTCCGATGCGGGCCCGGCCGTCCAGGCGTGCGCGGACCACGCGGAGGCACTGGAGTCCCGGCGCGGCCGGGACGCGGCCGGACCCGAACCGGACGAACTGGTCGTCGGCCTGTCGGCCCCGGCCGGCCCGGAAGGCGTGGCGGCGGCCCTCAAGCAGGCCGACCAGGCGCTCGCCGTGGCCCGCCGGCGCGGGCGGCCGATGGTGGAGCACGAGGACATGGCGGCGGGCTCGGTCCTGCCGCTGCTGGCCGACGACGCGGTACGGGCCTTCGCGGACGGCACCCTGCGCGCGCTGCGGGAGCACGACGCGACGGGCCGCGGCGACCTGGTGGCCTCGCTGCAGGCCTGGCTCTCGCGCCACGGACAGTGGGACGCGGCCGCCGCCGACCTCGGCGTGCACCGGCACACCCTGCGCTACCGGATGAAGCGGGTCGAGGAGATCCTCGGCCGCTCCCTGGAGGACCCGGACGTCCGCATGGAGCTCTGGCTCGCCCTCAAGGCCACGTCGGCCCCGTCGTAGTCGCGTAGCCGACCGCCCGTCGGCGCCCCGGGGCTGCCGGAGCGCCCCTTCCGCCCGGCCGGGGCGGCCGGACCGGCCGGGCGACAGTGACAAAGCGGCGAAGCCCGACGACCCGCCGCTCCATCTGGGACAAACGCCGAAACGCCGGCGGAGTCCTACGGTGGAGGGGACAAGCCCCACCGCACCCATCCGAAGGGCCGGGATTCGCATGACTTCCACCCACGCCTTCTGGCTCGCCGGCCGCCAGGCCACCGGCGAGGACAGCTTCGACGTCCACTCCCCGTGGGACGGCCGGCTGGTCGGCACCGTCAGCGTGCCCACCGACGAGCAGGTCGAAGAGGCCGTGGCCGCGGCGCACGCCGTGACGGCGGAATTCTCCGCGACCCCCGCCCACGTACGGGCCGCCGCCCTGGACCACGTGTCCAAGCGGCTCGCCGAGCGCACCGAGGAGATCGCCCAGCTGATCTCCGCCGAGAACGGCAAGCCCATCAAGTGGGCCCGCGGTGAGGTCGGCCGTGCGGTGTCCGTGTTCCGCTTCGCCGCCGAAGAGGCCCGCCGCTTCAACGGCGGAGAGGCCCAGCGCCTCGACACCGACGCCGGCGGCGTCGGCCGGCTCGCGCTGACCCGCCGCTTCGTCAAGGGTCCGGTCCTCGGCATCGCGCCGTTCAACTTCCCGCTGAACCTGTGCGTCCACAAGGTGGCCCCGGCCATCGCCGTCGGCGCGCCGATCATCCTGAAGCCGGCCCCGGCCACCCCGCTCTCCGGGCTGATCCTGGGCGAGCTGCTCGCCGAGACCGACCTCCCGGCCGGTTCCTGGTCGGTCCTGCCGGTCGCGAACGACAAGATGCCCGACCTGGTCAAGGACGAGCGTCTGCCCGTCATCTCCTTCACCGGCTCCGACACCGTCGGCTACGCCATCCAGCAGTCGGTGCCCCACAAGCACTGCACGCTGGAGCTCGGCGGCAACGCCGCGGCCGTGGTCCTGGACGACTGGTCCTCCGAGGCCGACCTCGACTGGGCCGCGACCCGCATCGCGACCTTCTCGAACTACCAGGCCGGCCAGTCCTGCATCTCCGTGCAGCGCGTGATCGCCGACGCCTCCGTCTACGACCGCCTCGTCGAGAAGGTCGTCGCGAAGGTCCAGGCCCAGGTCACCGGCGACCCGAACGACGACGCCACCGACGTCGGCCCCCTCGTCTCCGAGGCCGCCGCCCAGCGCGTCGAGTCCTGGGTCGACGAGGCGGTGTCCGCCGGAGCCAAGCTGCTCACCGGTGGCAAGCGCGAGGGTGCCTCGTACGAGCCCACCGTGGTCGCGCACGTGCCCGACGGCGTCAAGTTGGCCACCGAGGAGGTCTTCGGCCCGGTCCTGACCCTCCAGCGGGTCGAGAACACCGACGAGGCCTTCGCCGCGGTGAACGACTCGAAGTTCGGTCTGCAGACCGGCGTCTTCACCCGGAACATCCAGACCGCGTTCCGCGCCCACCGCGAGCTCGAGGTCGGCGGCGTGGTCGTCGGCGACGCGCCGTCCTACCGCGCCGACCAGATGCCGTACGGCGGCGTCAAGCAGTCCGGTGTGGGACGCGAGGGCGTCCGCTACGCGATGGACGACTACACGTACGAGCGGGTCCTGGTCCTCACCGGCCTCGACATCTGATCTCGTACGACCCGAAGGCCGACGGCCGGAGCCCACTGTGCGGGGGCTCCGGCCGTCTCTTTTTTTGTCAGTTCTCCTCGAAGCCGCTGTCCTCGAACTTCAGCTGGACGGCGTTCTCGCGGACGGTGCGCACCTGCTGCTCCGTGAACCCGTCGGCGGTGGTCGCGGTGATCTCGATGCGGACCTCCAGGTGGACGCCGTCGGCGGCTTCGAGGTGCGCGAGCACCTCCTGCTGGATGTGGGCGAAGTCAGCGGCCGGGCGGTTCGGGTTGAGGGCCTTGACGCCCCAGAACCTCCGCGCGACCTGCCGGGCCACCGGCAGCGGGGGCTTGGGGCCGGCGCCCGCCGGGTGGGGAGCGGCGGTACCCGGCTGCGGGGTGCCGGCCCCGCCGTGGGCGGCGGCCGCCGGGACGGCCGGCTCGGCCGGCGGCGCGGCGACGACCCGCGCGCGCTGGGCCACGGCCCGGCCCGGCTGGACGAGGAGGGTGTCGTCCGTGACCGAACCGGGTTCGGGCTTGTCGCCGTGGATCCACAGATTCCGGTATTCGCCGGAGGCCTCGTCGTAGCCGTCGGCGAGGGCGAAGGCGTCCTGCTGCCACAGAAGGACGTCCGCGGCGCCGAGCACGGCCTGTTCGAGCACCTGCCGGTGGGGCAGCCGCTTCAGGTACGGGTACTGCGTGTACCAGGACCACAGGTCGCCGAAGCGCACGTGCCCCTTGCCCCACGCATTGGCCAGGGCGTTGTCGAGGGCCATCCGCACGAGCGTGGCCCCGAGCACGGGGGTGATCCACCCCTTGGCCCTGAGCGCCGCGGTGACGCGCTCGGCCAGGGGGCCGCCGTCCTTGGCGACACGGGTGAAGGAGATGGTCGGCCTCCGGCCCGGCACCTCGGTCGGGACCAGCGCCGCGGTGAAGGCCGCGCGGACGCGGTCGTCGACGGCCGCGTCCAGCTGGCGGGCCCGGGTGACGGACTGCTTGCGCTGCTGGGCGCTGAGTTCGAGCTCCTCGGCCTCGTCGGCGATGGACTGCCAGGCCCGGTACTCGCGCACGACGCCTTCGAGTTCGGGGTAGGTCTCGCGGTCGGCGGCGACCATGACGAGCATGTTGCGCCGCTGCCGCTGCCCGCTGCCTGCCTCCCTGAGGAGGCGCTCGGCGAAGTCCGCGGCGGTGGAGGCGTCCTTGCCCCAGGTGAACCGCGGGTGCAGCACCACCAGCTTGAGGACCTCGGAGTCGGGGACGTCCCCGGTGTCGAGGGGCGCGGCGTGCACGGCGCCGAAGGCCGCCTTGGGCGCCTTGCCCATGGCCTTGAGGCGTTCGACGATCGTGGCGTGCACGTCGGCCTCGCCGTAGCCGGCGGCCCGGTCGGCCGCCACCCGGGAGACCGAGGCCGCCAGGTCGTACCAGGAGCGGTCGCCCTCCTCGTAGAAGTACGTGGCCCGCTGGCCCAGCAGGGCGCGGGCGTCACCCATGTGGTTGATGACGTCGCCGGGCACCGCGGTGCCCAGGCGGAGCTGCTGCATGTCGACGCCCTTGTGCGCGGAGCGCAGGGTCGGGACGGTCGCGATGAACACCGACCGGGCGACGCGCCGGGTCAGCGCCCGCTGCCCGAAGGAGGGGCGCTCGCGGTCGATCTGGACCGGGGTGGCCCCCTCGCCGTCGACGTCCTTGTCGACCACCGGCTTCCAGTTGTCGTCGAGGTACTTGGTGATCTCGCTGAAGACCTGGGTGTCGTGGACGGGCACCGCGCCCGGGGTGATGAGCGGCGCGGTGTCGTTGGCCGCCCACAGCGCGTTGATGACCACGCTCATCAGACGCAGCACACCGCGGGTGCGCTGGAACTTCGGCAGCGTCGACCAGTCCTCGTAGAGCCGGTCGAACAGCTCGGGGTGGATCGGGTACGCCGCCCGGATGCGTTGCTCGTACTCGACGGTGGTCGTCTCGCGCGGGAAGAACCCGGTGTTCTCCTGGTAGTACTTCACGTACTGCTTGGCCACGGCGGAGATGTCCGCGAGGGCCACGGCATCGGGTTCCTCGAACAGGCGGCGGCGCACGATCTCGAAGGACTCGATGTTGTTCGCCGGCCGCCAGTCGTCGGCGTTGCGTCCGATGGTGTGCTGCAGGGTCTCCAGAGCGACGTGCCCGTTGGGGCCGCCCACCTCCAGCGCCGAGCCGCCTCCGCCGTTGTCCAGGGAGTCGGAGGCGGGGATGGAGACCACGAGCATGACGCCCGGGACGGACTTGGCCATCTCGGTCAGGTGCTGGGCGAAGGTGTGCTGGGTGGCGAAGGATCCGCCGGGCAGGTCGTCGCGTCCCACGAGCTGGCGGGCGTAGGCCACCCACTCGTCGACGAGGATCAGCACGCTCTTGCCGTCGGTGACGACGTCGCGCACGACGGCGTCGAGGGCGTCACCCGGATCGGTGCCGGTGGCGTCGGCCATCGCGACGCGGTCGTACGCCGCGCGCCCGCCGAGCTGCCAGGCCAGCTCCCCCCAGATCGTGCGGACCCGGGTGCCGTCGTCCTTGACGATCGGCTGGCTCGGGGAGAGCTTCGTGCCCACCAGCGTGACCCGCCGCACGTCCAACGACCGCAGCGGGTCGTCCCCGGCCGCGGGCAGCGCGGCGTGCACGACGTCCTGCACGCCCTGGGACAGCGCGCTCGTGGCCAGCCCCTCGGAGAACAGGTGGTACAGGGCCAGCATCGAGTGCGTCTTGCCGCCGCCGAACTGGGTCTGGAGGTTCACCACCGGGCTCGCGCCGGCGTCCCCGGACAGGCGCTTGAGCGCACGGGTCAGCAGGTCGGACAGCCCGCTGGTGAGGTAGGTACGGGAGAAGAACTCCGCCGGGTCCAGGTACTCCGGCGCCGCGGTGTGCCCGTGGGCCACCGCGTACAGGTCGGCGGCGAACTCGGCGGCGGAGAACTGTCCGCGGATCACGTCGGCGTGCGGCCGGACGACCTCGCGCCACGGCTTGATCGTCGTACCGGCCTGCATGCCGGCCACCTTGACCGCCTGCGCCTCGCGCATCAGCCGGTTGCGGGTCTGCTTCTCGAAGACCTCCCGCTGGTGTTCCATGCGCATCCTGGCGACCGCGTCGGCCTCCTCACCGGCGCCGATCACCGTCAGCAGGCGCTCGATCGTGTCCAGGGCGCGGTAGGTGTCGTCCGAGGAGAACTTCTGCCCGTGGTGCGCGGCGTTCGCCGTCTCCCGCAGCTCCGAGGCCAGGGCGGACTGCGGGCGCGAGAGGTCCTTCTCGAAGACCTTCCAGCGCTCGGTGACCATGCGCAGCAGGAACCGCACGTCCTCCCGCGCGTACGTCTTCGGGATGCCGAACTTCGCCGTGTCCTCGGCCGAGATCAGCTCGATCCAGTCCTTGCCGGCCGGCGCCTGGGCGGACATGCGCATGTCGACCCACGGGCGCATGCCCTCCATCAGCTGGTCGAGGCTGCGCAGGACCTTCTCGTTGTTCGTCAGCGCCATCAGATCTCCTCCCCAAAGAGCATCTCGGCCACGGCGGCCGGGCGGATCGTGGTCGACGTCGCGCAGACGTCCGCCCACGCGCCGCCGAGCCCGTTGAACAGGCCGGCGGTCAAGGAGTCGTGGGACTCCGTCAGTTCGTAGAGGCGGGTGGCCAGGCGGTTGACCTCGTCCAGGTCCACCCGGCCCGCCACCTCGGACATCAGCCGGGCCGCTTCCTCGCGCCCCTCGGTCGCGTACGCCCGCGCCAGGTGGCAGGTGACCTCCCACAGCGTCAGCCGGTCGTCGAGGGCCGGCACCCACCGGGCGTCCATGTCCTGCGGTTTGACCAGCGCGACCTTCCCCGCGCCCGAGGTGAGGGATCCGCCGCGGGCGATCCCGTCCACCGACAGGCCCAGCGGGACGGCCAGCGACTCGGCGTCACCGTAGGGGCGCGTGTCCCAGCCGTAGGAGCGGAACCAGTCCAGGCAGAAACGGGTGTCGGCGTCCAGCTCGGCGTCGTGCTCGTTCTGCAGCGAGTCGAAGGTCTGGTTGATCAGCGCGAGCGCCGTCTTCACCGACATCGTGGAGCCGTCGTCCTCCAGCACCCGGGAGAACCGGGAGAACACGGCCATGCCGGGGCCGAGGATCGTCTGGCGCAGGTCCGCGGGCGCGATGGCGCCCTCGCGGATCCGCGGCAGCGCCTCGTCCAGCTCGGTGTGCAGCGCCGCCAGGAATCCCGCGCGGTCCGTCGCGGGTGCGGTCGTCTCGCGGGGCCGCAGGGCCAGCACGATCGACGAGGCCAGGGCGTTGGTGCCCACCGAGATCATCCGGCCGCCGCGCTCCGAACGGACGGGCCACGTCGCGGTGATGGTCCAGCCGCCCCGGACCATGCCCTGCAGGAAGGTGGACCACCCGGTGGAGGCGACGCCCTCCTTCTCCAGCTCGGCCTGCTTGAAGGCGTAGAAGACGGTGATGGGGTAGTCGGGCGAGGCCGTCTCCCGGGCGTGCGCGAAGACGTGCTGGAAGCCGTTCTCGAAGAACTCCTCCGCGTTCTCCTTGCTCCCGTGCCGGTACGGGTTCGCGACGAGCTCCTCCGCCTTGGGAACGAGCATCGTCTGGAACAGGTCCGGGTGGATGCCGCGCAGGGACCGGCGCAGCCAGACGTAGAAGAAGTCCGACAGGTCGGAGTACCCGATGTTGTCGTAGTAGGGAGGGTCCGTCGACACGAGGAGGCCCGTGTAGTCGCGGCTCGACGCGTCCGCCTGGGTGACCGTGCCGTGCGTGGACGCGGGAAGCATGTCCAGGGCCCGGGACACCCAGGTCGCGCTCCACTCGATGTCACACGGTCCCTTGCAGAACGTGTTCCCCTCGGCGAAGTCCCAGAGCATGGGCAGGGCGTGCCGGGAGAACGTGTCGGAGACGCTCTCCTTCGACGGCGCGGAGTTCCAGCGGCACAACGACGAGTTGGTGGAGGCCAGGCGGCTCACCGCCTGGCCGAGGTACGTGGCGACCGCGTCCGCGTACGCCGCGGCGCCCGTGCCGCCCTGCGCCAGCCGGGAGCCCGCGGGCAGACCGGCGGCGACGGCGTCGGCGAGCACCTGCTCGCGCGCCTCGGCGATCAGGTCGGTGAAGGTCATCAGCGTGGTGAGCTGCCGGTCGGTGAACAGGTCGGAGAACTCGGTCAGACCGTACTGGGGCGGCGAGAACCAGCGCGGGTTCGTCGCGATGGACCCCATGGGCGCGTCGTCCGGCCGGGGGACCTCGGCCGCCTTCGCGTGCTCCTCGTCCGGGGCGAGGTAGACGCGGCGGCGGTTGCCCTCCGCGACCACCGACATCAGCTGGACACCGATCCGGCCGGCGGCTCCCTCGGACCGGATGACCGTCAGCTCGACGAACCCCCCGCAGGCGACGCAGGTGGCGCCCCTGCTACTCGTCATGGTCCCGTCGTGCGTCTTGGTGGGGGCCTGCTTCGGGTCGTGCCCGACGCCGAACTCCACCCGCCGCCCGCCGGGCGCCGCCACGTCGTCCACCACCGTCGGGACGACGTACGCCTCCTTGCCCTTCTTCTTGCCCAGCCACCAGGAACGCACCAGGGGCATCCGGATGCCGCACGCCGGATTCGGGCAGACCACCGTCCGGGCCCAGACCCACGCGATGACGGTGGCCTCGGTGGTCTTCCCGGTGGGCTCGCCGTCGGGTCCCGGCACCGGCACCCGCGCCGTGGGGTACAGGTGCCCGAGCCGGGCCCGGGCGCGGTCCCGCATCCAGGCGCCGTAGCGGCGGACGTCCTCCGCCAGACCGGTGGCACGGGGCCAGGGGAGCAGGAGCTCCTCCGCCGCGCCGGGGAAGACGGGCGGCTGTCCCGCGAACTTCGGCGGGATCTCGATCAGGGTCTTGTTGATCAGTACCGGCACCGGGTTGAGGTCGCTGGCGTGCGCCGGCAGGCCCAGGCGCTGCGCCTCCAACGGGATCGTCCCGCCGCCCGCGAAGGGGTCCAGGACGGCCGGCGGACTCCCGCCGGTGCTCTTGAGGATCTCCTCGCGGGCTTCCCGGTACAGACCCTCGTCGCTGATGTTCTCCCAGACCACGAGCCGTCGGATGATGCCGTGCAGGCGCTCGCGCTCCTTCTTCTGCGCCTCTTCGGTGGGGAACAGCGCGGGATGCGAGGAGGGGTCGTCGACGAGCTGGGCGAAGAGCACCGCCCGTGCGGCCGCCAGGGGACGGCGGGCCCACCACAGGTGCAGCGTGGACGGGTGCCCGTGGCGGATCGACTTCTCTCGGGCCGACTCGGCGTTGATGTCCTCCAGCGGGAGGGAGACCTCGATGAGCTTGCGTCGGGGGACGGAGCCTGACGGCGTTCCGGGCTGCACTGCGGTGTTCACCTACTCAATTTAGTTTCCGGGGCGCTCGAACCGTGCCTCGGGTGGTCTTCGAGCGGGGGGGGCGGGAGGTGGACGTCGTGCGTCAGAGGGGCTCCACCCCGCGCTCCCACTCGGCCTTCCAGGTGCGGCGCAGGTCGTCGACGTACTGGTCGAGGACGAGGTCGGCGAAGGGGTTGAGCACGTAGCGGACCCGATCGGCGGATCCGTCCGGGGTTTCCGGGTCGACGGCGACCAGGGCGAGCCGGTAGCGGGGCTCGGCGTTCTTGGCGCAGGCGACCTCGCTGGTGGTGACCGTGAAGGTGTCGGCGCCCAGCACCCGCCCCTTCACCTCGATGAAGAGCAGGTGGCCGTCGGGCATGACGGAACGGATGTCGAAGCCCTTGTGGGAGTGCGGCATCTCCTCGGGCACCCGGCCGAGCCGGCGCTCGGCGGCCAGTACGGCGTCGACGGCCCGGCGCTCGGTGACGGTGGTGTCCAGGGCGAAGCCGTCGGGGGCGGGCGGTTCGCCGGCCGGGGCGGCGACGACCGGGGCGGGCAGGACGAGCGCGGCGCTGATGATCTGCGGCGGGTGCATGTGGACCCGGGCTTCGAGGTCGAGGTCGGCCAGGCGGCGTTCGAGCCGGGCCTCCAGCGACCGGGCGCGCTCGCGGGCGGTGGCCGGCGAGACGCGGACCTTCCTGCCGGCGGCCTGCGCCTCCGCGAGCTTGATCGCCTCGCCGTCCCAGTAGTTCATCTGGGCCCTCAGGCGCCGGCGTACGAGCCCCCGCGTGCGCTCGACGGCCGGGAGCACGCGGGCGACGAGGTCGGCGCGGTGCTCCGGCAGGCCGTGCTCGACGGCCCAGTCCCGGGCGATCTTCTCCACCCCTTCGGTGAGCCACGCCGAGGACAGCTCGCAGGCGACGGCACGGGCCTGCGCGGCGCGCTGCCCGGGGTCAGGGGCGGGGGGCAGGGACAGGTCGAGGTACGGGGCGGGGCCGGCCGGCCGCGCGGTTCCGTCCGGTTCCACACAGACGTACGAGAACCTCCTGCCGATCGCGGTGCCGTGTCCGTCCGAGGCCTCTTCCAGCAGGGTGACCACGAGCCGGGCCGTGGTGGCGGTCCGGTCCGGGAAGGTGGCCCCGCGGGTCAGGGCCTCGCCGTACCGGGCCAATATCTCGCTGATGATCGCGTCCATCAGCGGATGACCGGGGGCTATGAGCTCGGCGTCGGGGCGGCCGGTCATCACCACGGCGGACGGGTCGAAGGTGACGCGTGCGTAGCGCGGGCTGACCGTACGCCTGCCCGCGCGCAGGGCGGCGGGCACCCGGGTCAGCTCGAAGCGGTCCTTCTCCCGCGCGGCGGCCCGCCCGCCCAGGGCGCGCAGCGACTCCATGACGAAGGCCTGCACGAAGTGCGGCTGCAGGCGCCGGGCCCGGGCCTCGTCCATCCGCCGCCGCAGCCCGGCCAGCTCCTCCGGCGCCATCTCCGGGGTGGCCAGGGCGCGTTCCCTGAGCAGTTCCCGGAGGCCGTCGGCGACGGACGTGTCGATGACCCGGTCCAGGTACGCCCGGACCTCGGGCCGCTCGCCGTAGCGGACGGCCCGGACGAGCAGGTCGCGCAGGGGCTCGTCCGCGAAGGCGTTCTCTCCCAGGACGTCGAAGACCTTGCCGCCGTAGGCGCGCCGCTGCTGCTCGATCTTGGTCAGCAGCCGCTGGAAGACCTCGCCCTCCCTGGTCCCGGAGGCCACGAGGTTCCACAGCCGGCAGACCTCCCGCTGGCCGATGCGGTGGATGCGTCCGAAGCGCTGCTCGATCCGGTTGGGGTTCCAGGGGAGGTCGTAGTTGACCATCAGGTGGGCGGCCTGGAGGTTCAGGCCCTCGCCGGCGGCGTCGGTGGCGATCAGGACGTGGCACCGCGGGTCGTGGGTGAAGTCGGTGCGGATCTTCCGGCGCGCCTGTCGCGCCGTCCCGCCGTGGATCGTCCGCACGGCGTCGTCGTCGCCCAGCAGGGTGGTGACGCGGCCCGCGAGGTAGTCGAGGGTGTCGCGGTGCTCGGTGAAGACGATGAGCTTGAGCGGGGCCCGCCCGGCCCCGCCCAGACCGTCCTCCCGCGCCTTCAGCACGAGGGAGCGCAGCTCCTGCCACTTGCGGTCCTCGCCCGAGGACCGCACCCGCCGGGCGATCTCCTCCAGGCGTGCCAGGGCCGCGAGCTCGGCGTCCAGCTCGGCCGCGGTGCGCGCGGCGGTCGCGGAGTCCAGGACCTCGTTCTCCAACTGCTCCAGCTCGGCGCAGCCCAGCTCGTCGGGGTCGAAGTCGTCCGGGTCGAAGGAAGGCGTCCCGGACGGGGGGACGAACGGGCCCGCCGGGGTCTGCTCACGGTGGTCGCGCAGGCGGGCGATGCGGCGCTGGATCGACCGGTGGATCGCCTCGGGACTGGACGCGAGGCGCCGCTGCATGACGGTGAGCGCGAAGCCGACCGTACGCCGCCTGCCGTCGGCCTGCTCGGCCCGGTTCATCTCCGTGCGCACGTACGCGGTGACCTCTTCGTACAGCAGCATCTCCTGCGGCGAGAGCGTGTACGCGACGGTCTCCGCCACCCGCTCGGGAAAGAGCGGCCTGCCCTCGAAGGTGAGGAGGTCCTCCTTGACCGTCCGGCGCATCAGCCCGGTGGTGTCGGTGGAGTGCACGCCCTCGCGGTACCGGCCGGCGTAGCGGTCGGGGTCCAGCAGGGCGAGGAAGGTCTGGAAGTCGGCCTCCGACCCGGAGTGCGGGGTCGCCGTCATCAGCAGGTAGTGCCGGGTGATCCCGCCGAGCAGCCGGCCCAGTTCGTAGCGGCGGGTGCGCTTGAGTTCGCCGCCGGACCAGGAGGCGCTCATCCGGTGGGCCTCGTCCACGACGACGAGGTCCCACTGCGACCCGGCGAGCAGCGCCCGCCACTCGTCGTTGCGGGCCAGCTGGTCCATGCGGGCGAGCAGCATCGGGTGGTGGCGGAACGGGTCGCCGTCGCGGTCGGCCGCGGCGCGCTCGCGGCTGAGGACCGTCATCTCGATCCCGAACCGCTCCGCGAGTTCGGTCTGCCACTGCTCGACCAGGCCACCGGGCGCGACGATCAGGCAGCGCTGCACGTCGCCGCGGAGCAGCAGTTCCTTGAGGTACAGGCCGGCCATGATCGTCTTTCCGGCCCCCGGGTCGTCCGCGAGCAGGAAGCGCAGGGAGCCGGGCCGGGCCAGCAGGGAGCCGTAGACGGCGCGGATCTGGTGGGGCAGGGGGTCGATGTCGCTGCTCTCCACCGCCGCCATGGGGTCCGACAGGCCCGCGTGCCGCATCCGCAGCGCCTCGGCGGCCAGCCGGAACCGGCCGGGGTCGGCGTCGAACGACCACCGCGGGCGCGGTGCCTGCGGTCGGAGGGCGGCGATGTCGGTCGGGCGGACGCCGGGCTGGACATCGTCGGCGGGCATGGGGCCCTTCTCTTCGGCCGGGAGCCGAGGGGCCCCGGCGTTTCCATCGTAGCCAGGAGGAGGCGCCCGTCAGCCCTGTTCGATCATGAAAGTCCCCGGTCGGACGGCCGCCGCACCCGGGGGGATTCGGACAGATGAGTGAAGATGCCGGCCCAGGCTCCGCCGCGCCCCCGCAGGGCGACGAGAAAGCGCAGGTCAGAAGGGGTGTCGAGACGCCGGTGCGCGGGGGCCCCGGCCGTTCCCCTTTTCCATCCCGCCGACTTGGGGTACGACTCACAGGTAGCACCGGCTGGTAATCCCTTGAACCCCCCGACTCCGGCGGCGAGGTGAGTCCCCTCATGTCCGCAACACAGCCCGCACAGCCAGCACAGCCCGCACAGCCCGTACAGCCCGGCGGCACGCAGCCCAAGGTGACCGAGCGCGAGGCACGGCAGGTCGCGGAAGCGGCCCGGGAACAGGACTGGCGCAAACCCAGTTTCGCCAAGGAACTCTTCCTCGGACGGTTCCGGCTCGACCTGATCCATCCCCACCCCCTGCCCGCCGACGAGGACGTCCGGCGCGGCGAGGCCTTCCTCGCCCGGCTGCGGACCTTCTGCGAGACCGAGATCGACGGCGCCCGCATCGAGCGCGAGGCGCGGATCCCCGACGAGACCGTGCGCGGGCTCAAGGAGCTCGGCGCCCTCGGCATGAAGATCGACCCCAAGTACGGGGGGCTCGGCCTCACCCAGGTCTACTACAACAAGGCGCTCGCCCTCGTCGGCTCGGTCAGCCCGGCCATCGGCGCCCTGCTCTCCGCCCACCAGTCGATCGGCGTACCGCAGCCGCTGAAGATGTTCGGCACGCAGGAACAGAAGGACGCCTACCTGCCGCGCTGCGCCACCACCGCGATCAGCGCCTTCCTGCTCACCGAACCCGACGTCGGCTCCGACCCGGCGCGGCTGGCCACCACCGCCGTCCCGGACGGGGAGGACGCGTACGTCCTCGACGGGGTGAAGCTGTGGACCACCAACGGGGTCGTCGCGGACCTCCTCGTCGTGATGGCCCGCGTCCCGAAGTCGGAGAACCACCGCGGCGGGATCACCGCCTTCGTCGTCGAGGCCGACTCCCCGGGCATCACCGTCGAGCACCGCAACGCCTTCATGGGCCTGCGCGGCCTGGAGAACGGCGTCACCCGCTTCCACGGCGTACGGGTCCCGGCCGCCCAGCGCATCGGCGCCGAGGGCGCCGGCCTCAAGATCGCCCTGACCACCCTCAACACCGGACGGCTGTCGCTCCCCGCCATGTGCGTCGGCGCCGGGAAGTGGTGCCTGAAGATCGCCCGCGAATGGTCCTCCGTACGCGAACAGTGGGGCCGGCCCGTCGCCCGGCACGAGGCGGTCGGCGCCAAGATCTCCTTCATCGCCGCCACCACCTTCGCCCTGGAAGCGGTCGTGGACCTCGCCTCCCAGATGGCCGACGAGGACCGCAACGACATCCGCATCGAGGCCGCCCTCGCCAAGCTCTACGGCTCCGAGATGGCCTGCCTGATGGCCGACGAGCTGGTCCAGATCCGCGGCGGACGCGGCTTCGAGACCGCCGAGTCGTTGGCCGCCCGCGGCGAGCGCGCCGTCCCCGCCGAGCAGATGCTCCGCGACCTGCGGATCAACCGGATCTTCGAGGGCTCGACGGAGATCATGCACCTGCTGATCGCCCGCGAGGCCGTCGACGCCCACCTCTCGGTGGCCGGCGACCTCATCGACCCCGACAAGGCCCTCGGCGACAAGGCGAAGGCGGGCGCCCGGGCCGCCGGGTTCTACGCCCGCTGGCTGCCCAAGCTGGCCGCCGGCCCCGGCCAGGTCCCCGGCACCTACCGCGCCTTCCACCCCGGCGGCCACCCCGACCTCTCCACCCACCTGCGCTACGTGGAACGCAGCGCCCGCAAGCTCGCCCGGTCCACCTTCTACGCCATGTCCCGCTGGCAGGGCCGCATGGAGACCAAACAGGGCTTCCTCGGCCGGATCGTCGACATCGGCGCCGAGCTCTTCGCGATGAGCGCGGCCTGCGTCCGCGCCGAGCACCTGCGCGCCACCGGCGAGCACGGCCGCGAGGCGTACCAGCTGGCCGACGCCTTCTGCGAGCAGTCCCGACTGCGCGTCGAGGAGCTCTTCGGCCGGCTCTGGGCCAACACCGACGACCTCGACCGCAAGGTCGTCGCCGGAGTCCTCACCGGCACGTACGCCTGGCTGGAGGAAGGCGTCCTCGACCCCTCCGGCGACGGCCCCTGGATCGCGGACGCCGCCCCCGGACCCTCCACTCGGAAAAACGTGCACCGCCCCATCCGCTGACCTGCGATCATCGCCGGACGTCGGACAGACGTACGAGGATGAGTACGAGTACTGGTACGCGTACGAGCACAGCGCGAGGCGGACGAGAACGATGCCGACGGCCGAGGAAGACCGCACCAGCCGACGGCTGGCCTGGTGCGTGGCGCACCTGCTGCGCCACGCACCGGACCACGTCGTCACCGACATGACCGGCCGGCTCGACGGGCCCGCCCTCAAGTACCTGTGCCGGGACGAATGGCTGGCGGCCTCGACGGTCACCCTGCTCCTGCGCCACGGCGGCGCGACCGACCGGAGTTACATCGCCCGCAATCCCCGCGTCGTCGGCCGGCCGCTTCCCGGCCTGCCCGGACCCGCCCGCTACGCCCGCCGCCGGACCCCGCCGGAACTCCTGCCCGTGCTCCGCGCCGAGCTCGGCCGGGACCCCGGCGAGGAGCCCCTCACCGCCGCCGAACTGATCGGCCTGCTGCGCCGCCACGGCCGGCGCGGCCCCCGAGTCCCGCTGGACATCCTGGCGCTGCGCCACCGCCCGGATCCCGAACTGCTGCTCGCCGAGCACCGGCGCCGGCCCCTGCCCGCCGGCTCCGTCGAGGCCCTGCTCCTCGTCGAGGACCTGCCCCCGGAGACCGTCCGCGGGCTGCTCGCCACCTCGGCGCCGGACGAGCGCTCCTGGCACCGGCCCGCCGTCCGCGCCGTGCGGATGGGCCGCGTCACGCACGAGGAACTCGTCGCCCACGTGGCCCCCGCACACCACACCCTGCTCCTCGGCCACCTCCCCGCCCTCCGGTCCCTGCGCTGGACCCTGCCCGAACAGGCCGACATGCAGACGGCCGTGATGCGGGCCCTGCGCCCGCTGGGCGACGACCCGCGCCTGTGGGCGGAGCTGCTCAGGCACGCCCCCGACCACCCCGGTCCGCTGCCCGCGCTCGTGGCCGCCGTGACCGACGGGACCCTGCCCGAGCCGGCCGACGCGCGGCAGCCGGGCCCCGAGCTCACCCGGGCGGTGCGCCACCTGGCCCCGGCGGCCGCCGAGCCGCCCGGCGAGGTGGAGCGCGAGCTGGCCCTGGCGAGCCTCGCCGTCCCGATGGACAGCGTCGAGGAGGACATCCGCTGGGTGCGCGACTGCCTCGACCGCGGCCTGCTCACCGGCATCGACGTGATCCGGCACAAGCTGCCGGCCTGCTGGGCCCTCGACGAGGACCACTGGCTCGGCGAGGTGG
Source organism: Streptomyces sp. NPDC005533 (assembly GCF_042871845.1). Lineage (NCBI taxonomy): Bacteria > Bacillati > Actinomycetota > Actinomycetes > Kitasatosporales > Streptomycetaceae > Streptomyces > Streptomyces sp. NPDC005533. The sequence goes on from NZ_JBIAJH010000001.1 coordinate 409,938, forward strand.
ACCACCCCGACCGGCACGACCACCCCGAGGCCGTTCTCGCCGCCCACGCCGAGGCCGACCGGCTGTTCGCCGCGGCCCTCGGCGAGGACCCGGACGCCTGGTGGCGGGTGGCCCGCACCCTCCCGGACTTCGCCGGAACGCTCCCGCACCTGCTGCTCCGCGTCACGGAAGGGGGCTCCGTGTCCGGCCGCTCCTGACTTCCGGCAACAATGGGGGGCATGAGCGACCGCCCAGCCCCCCTCGCCGATCCGCACCTCCTCTTCGACCCCGCGGCCGGCCTCCGGGACATCGTCATCCTCGGGTCCACCGGATCCATCGGCACGCAGGCGATCGACCTCGCCCTGCGCAACCCGGACCGGTTCCGGGTCACCGCACTGTCCGCCGCCGGCGGACGGGTCGGGCTGCTGGCCGAGCAGGCCCGGCTGCTGCGGGTCAAGACGGTGGCCGTCGCCCGCGAGGACGTCGTACCGGCCCTGAAAGAGGCGCTGAGCGCCCAGTACGGTCCCTCCGAGCCGCTGCCCGAGGTCCTGGCCGGACCGGACGCCGCGACCGAGCTCGCCGCCTCCGAGTGCCACACCGTCCTCAACGGCATCACCGGCTCCATCGGCCTCGCGCCGACCCTCGCCGCCCTGCGCGCGGGCCGCACCCTCGCCCTGGCCAACAAGGAGTCGCTGATCGTCGGCGGCCCGCTGGTCAAGGCCCTCGCGCAGCCCGGCCAGATCATCCCGGTGGACTCCGAGCACGCGGCGCTGTTCCAGGCGCTCGCCGCCGGCACCCGGGCCGACGTCCGCAAGCTCGTGGTCACCGCCTCCGGCGGGCCCTTCCGCGGCCGCACCCGCGCCGAGCTCGGACACGTCACCGTCGAGGACGCCCTCGCGCACCCCACCTGGGCCATGGGCCCGGTGATCACGGTCAACAGCGCCACCCTGGTCAACAAGGGGCTGGAGGTCATCGAGGCGCACCTGCTCTACGACATCCCCTTCGACCGCATCGAGGTCGTGGTCCATCCGCAGTCCTACGTGCACTCGATGGTGGAGTTCACGGACGGCTCCACGCTCGCCCAGGCGACCCCGCCGGACATGCGCGGCCCCATCGCGATCGGCCTCGGCTGGCCCCAGCGGATCCCGGACGCGGCCCCCGCCTTCGACTGGACCAAGGCCTCCACCTGGGAGTTCTTCCCCCTGGACACCGAGGCCTTCCCCGCCGTGGGCCTGGCCCGGCACGTGGGCACCCTCGGCGGCACCGCCCCGGCCGTGTTCAACGCGGCCAACGAGGAGTGCGTGGAGGCGTTCCTGGCCGGGCGGCTGCCGTTCACAGCAATCATGGATACCGTCTCTGCCGTGGTAGACGAGCACGGGACACCGGAGTCGGGAACTTCCCTGACCGTCCAGGACGTCCTTGAAGCCGAGGCCTGGGCCAGGGCCCGGGCGCGGGAGAGGGCGGCGCGAGCCGCCGTGGAGGCGCGCGCATGACACTACTGATGACGGTGCTCGGGGTCGTGGTCTTCGCGGTCGGCCTGCTGGTCTCGATCGCGTGGCACGAGCTGGGGCACCTGTCCACGGCCAAGCTCTTCGGCATCCGCGTGCCGCAGTACATGGTGGGCTTCGGCCCGACCGTCTGGTCGCGGCGCAGGGGCGAGACCGAGTACGGGATCAAGGCCATCCCCATGGGCGGCTACATCCGCATGATCGGGATGTTCCCGCCCGGTGAGGACGGCAAGGTCACCGCCCGCTCCACCTCGCCGTTCCGCTCGATGATCGAGGACGCGCGCTCGGCCGCGTACGAGGAGCTCCAGCCCGGGGACGAGAGCCGGCTCTTCTACACGCGCACGCCGTGGAAGCGCGTGATCGTGATGTTCGCCGGCCCCTTCATGAACCTGGTCCTGGCCGTGGCGATCTTCCTCACCACGCTGATGACCTTCGGGCTGAACACCCAGACCACCTCGGTCGCCACCGTCTCGGACTGCGTCATCCAGCAGAGCGAGAGGCGCGACAAGTGCGCCCCCGGCGACCCGGCCGCCCCCGCCAAGGCGGCGGGCCTGAAGGCGGGCGACAAGATCGTCGCCTTCGACGGCCGCGCGGTGGGGGACTGGTCCGCCCTGCAGAAGGACATCCGCGCCACCGTCGGCCCCGCCACGATCACGGTGGAACGGGCCGGGCAGCGCCTGGACCTCACGGCGAACCTGATCGAGAACAAGGTCGCCAAGACCGACGGCAACGGCCGCTACGTCAAGGACGAGTACGTCACCGCCGGCTTCCTCGGCTTCGCCCCCGCCTCCGGCTACGTCCCGCAGTCCTTCGGCCAGTCCGTCGACCGCATGGGCGAGATGATGGAGGCCGGCGTGCAGTCGCTGGTCCAGCTGCCGTCCAAGGTCCCGGACCTGTGGAACGCCGCCTTCAACGGCGCCGAGCGCAAGCAGGACAGCCCGATGGGCGTCGTCGGCGCGGCGCGGGTCAGCGGTGAGATCTTCACCCTCGACATCCCCGCCCAGCACCAGCTGGTGTTCTTCCTCAACCTGCTGGCCGGCTTCAACCTCTCGCTGTTCCTCTTCAACATGCTGCCGCTGCTCCCGCTCGACGGCGGCCACATCGCCGGCGCCCTGTGGGAGTCGCTCCGGCGCAACGTCGCGCGGGTCTTCCGGCGACCCGACCCCGGCCCCTTCGACGTGGCGAAGCTGATGCCCGTCGCGTACGTGGTCGCCGGTCTGTTCATCTGCTTCACCCTGCTGGTGATGGTCGCGGACGTGGTGAACCCCATCAAGATCACCTAGTCGGGCGCGGGGCACCACCGCGCATCCACGGGAGCCGGGCACACATCGTGCCCGGCTCCCTACGTTCGGGTGGCTCACCCCCCTCGGATGCACGGGGCGTCCCGTGGTTGGCGTAATCTCGAAGCCTGGAGCCCGCCGAATTCGGGACCTTGATCCACACCTTGGGGTTGCACAGCAGATGACTGCCATCTCTCTCGGAATGCCGGCCGTGCCGACGAAGCTTGCCGACCGCAGGGTCAGCCGCAAGATCCAGGTCGGCAAGGTCGCCGTCGGTGGCGACGCACAGATCTCCGTGCAGTCGATGACCACCACCAGGACCTCGGACATCGGGGCGACGCTCCAGCAGATCGCCGAGCTGACCGCCTCCGGCTGCGACATCGTCCGCGTGGCCTGCCCGACGCAGGACGACGCCGACGCGCTCGCGGTCATCGCGAAGAAGTCGCAGATCCCGGTGATCGCCGACATCCACTTCCAGCCCAAGTACGTGTTCGCCGCGATCGACGCCGGCTGCGCCGCGGTCCGCGTGAACCCGGGCAACATCAAGCAGTTCGACGACAAGGTCAAGGAGATCGCGCGGGCCGCCAAGGACGCGGGCACCCCGATCCGGATCGGTGTCAACGCGGGCTCCCTCGACGCGCGACTGCTGAAGAAGTACGGCAAGGCCACCCCCGAGGCGCTGGTCGAGTCCGCGCTCTGGGAGGCCTCCCTCTTCGAGGAGCACGGCTTCAGCGACATCAAGATCTCGGTCAAGCACAACGACCCGGTCGTCATGGTCAACGCCTACCGCCAGCTGGCCGCCGCCTGTGACTACCCGCTGCACCTGGGCGTCACCGAGGCCGGCCCCGCCTTCCAGGGCACCATCAAGTCCGCCGTCGCCTTCGGCGCGCTGCTCTCCGAGGGCATCGGCGACACCATCCGCGTCTCCCTCTCGGCCCCGCCGGTCGAGGAGATCAAGGTCGGCATCCAGATCCTGGAGTCGCTCAACCTCAAGCCCCGCCGCCTGGAGATCGTCTCCTGCCCGTCCTGCGGGCGCGCGCAGGTGGACGTCTACAAGCTGGCCGAGGAGGTCACGGCGGGCCTGGAGGGCATGGAGGTCCCGCTGCGCGTCGCGGTCATGGGCTGCGTCGTCAACGGCCCCGGCGAGGCCCGTGAGGCCGACCTCGGCGTCGCCTCCGGCAACGGCAAGGGCCAGATCTTCGTCAAGGGCGAGGTCATCAAGACCGTCCCCGAGTCGAAGATCGTGGAGACCCTCATCGAAGAGGCGATGAAGATCGCCGAGCAGATGGAGAAGGACGGCGTCCCGAGCGGCGAGCCCAGCGTCGCCATCGGAGTCTGATCCTGCGGACCCGGCCCGATCAGTGGCCCCGGCCCCGTTCCCGCAGTTCGCGGGCGGGGCCGGGGCCTTTTCGTGACCTGCGACGCGGCATCGCCAGGCATCGCCGGGTACAGTGCGGAGATCAGCAGACTTGCATGGTGAGGCCCCAGTGTTGACGCAGACCACCACCCGGGTCCTTGAGCCCAGTGATCTCGACGCCGCGCTCGACATCCTCGGACGCGAGCCGGTCGAGAACGCCTTCGTCACCTCCCGGGTCCAGGTCGCCGGACTCGACCCTTGGCGCCTGGGCGGCGAGATGTGGGGCTGGTACGCCGACGGCGAGCTCCGCTCGCTCTGCTACGCCGGCGCCAACCTGGTCCCCGTCTGCGCCGAGCCCGACGCCGTACGCGCCTTCGCCGACCGCGCCCGCCGCACCGGCCGCCGCTGCTCGTCCATCGTCGGCCCCGCCGAGGCCACCCGGCTGCTGTGGCAGCTCCTGGAGCCCAGCTGGGGACCGGCCCGCGAGGTCCGCTCCCACCAGCCGCTCATGGTCATCGAGCGCCCGTCCGCCACCGTCGAGGCCGACCCGCGGGTCCGCCGGGTCCGCAAGGACGAGATGGACCTGATCATGCCCGCCTGCGTGGCCATGTTCACCGAGGAGGTCGGCATCTCGCCGATGGCCGGCGACGGCGGGCTGCTCTACCAGGCCCGCGTCGCCGAGCTCGTCGCCGCCGGCCGGTCCTTCGCGCACGTCGACGACGGCAAGGTCGTCTTCAAGGCGGAGATCGGCGCCGCCACCGCGCGGGCCTGCCAGATCCAGGGCGTGTGGGTGGCCCCCGAGTTCCGCGGCCGCGGGCACTCGGAGACCGGGATGGCCGCCGTCGTCGCGTACGCGCTGCGGGACGTCGCTCCCGTGGTCAGCCTCTACGTCAACGACTTCAACACCGCCGCGCGGGCCGCCTACCGGCGGGTCGGCTTCCGCGAGGTCGGCGCGTTCATGAGCGTGCTGTTCTGAGCCCGCCGCTCCGAGCGGGCCACCGGTTCCCGGCCGCCCTGATCGAAAAGGCGGCCCCCGGACCCCGCCGATGGCATTCCGGCCCGCCCCTACCGCGAAGTAAGGTCGCCGCATGCTGCCTTCCGGAGTCCGCATCGGCCCCCTCGACCTCGCCGCCCGCGTGGACGAGGCCCTGCGCGTGCAGGCCGTCGCCTTCGGCCTCAGCGAGGACGAGGTGGGCATCCGGCGCTACATCGTCCAGCGCCACATGACCTGCCGCGGCGCCCGCGCCCTCGGGGCCTTCGCCGAGGACGGGGCCCTCACCGGCTTCGTCTACGGGATGCCGAACGACCGGAGCCACTGGTGGTCCACGATCGTCGAGCCCTACCTGCGCGCCGGCGGACACGAGGGCTGGCTCGACGACTCCTTCGTGATCACCGAACTGCACGTCCACCCCGGCTTCCAGGGCCACGGAGTGGGCCGCGAGCTGATCACCCGGATCACCGACGACGCCGTCGAGCCCCGCTCGATCCTCTCCGCCATCGACACCGAGAGCCCCGCCCGAGGGCTCTACCGGGCCCTCGGCTACACCGACCTCGCCCGCCAGGTCCACTTCCCGAGCGCGAGCCTCCCGTACGCCGTCATGGGCGCCACACTGCCGCTGAGCAGGCACTGAATTGATTACCGGGGCCCGCGCGGCCCCCGGTAACCTCCCGGCATGTCTACGCAACACGTGCAGCGCATGTCCCGTCTCATGGCCAAGACCCTCCGCGAGGACCCGGCCGACGCCGAAACCCTCAGCCACCGGCTCCTGGTCCGCGCCGGCTACGTCCGGCGCAGCTCGGCCGGGGTGTGGACGTGGCTGCCGCTCGGCAAGCGGGTCCTCGACAACGTCTCGCGCGTCGTCCGCGAGGAGATGGACGCCATCGGCGCCCAGGAGGTGCTGCTGCCGGCGCTGCTGCCGAAGGAGCCGTACGAGGTCAGCGGGCGCTGGTCGGAGTACGGGGACCTGCTCTTCCGGCTCAAGGACCGCAAGGGCGCCGACTACCTCCTCGGCCCCACCCACGAGGAGATCTTCACCCTGGTCGTGAAGGACCAGTGCACCTCGTACAAGGACCTGCCGGTCATGCTGTACCAGATCCAGACCAAGTACCGGGACGAGGCGCGGCCCCGGTCCGGCGTGCTGCGCGGGCGCGAGTTCCAGATGAAGGACTCGTACTCCTTCGACGTGTCCGACGAGGGGCTGGAGGAGTCCTACCGGCTCCACCGCGAGGCGTACGTCCGCATCTTCGAGCGGCTCGGCCTCGACCACCGGATCGTCTCGGCGGTGTCGGGGGCGATGGGCGGCTCGGCGTCGGAGGAGTTCCTGGCCCCGGCCGGGGCCGGCGAGGACACCTTCGTCGACTGCCCGTCCTGCGACTACGCGGCCAACACGGAGGCCGTGACCTTCGCCCTGACCCCGGTGGCCGCGGAGCACCCGCTGCCGGAGGAGGTGGACACCCCGGACACCCCCACCATCGAGACCCTCGCGGCGCACCTGGGCGTCCCCGCCTCGGCGACCCTGAAGAACCTCCTCGTGAAGGTGGACGGCGAGATCGTGGCCGTGGGCGTCCCGGGGGACCGCGAGGTGGACCTCGGCAAGCTGGGCGAGCACCTGGCCCCGGCGGTGGTCGAACTGGTCACGGCCGAGGACTTCACGGACCGGCCCGACCTCGTCCGCGGCTACGTGGGCCCGCAGGGCCTGGACAAGGTCCGCTACCTCGCCGACCCGCGGGTCGCGCCCGGCACCGCCTGGGTGACCGGGGCCAACCGGGTGGACACGCACGCGCGCAACGTCGTCTGCGGCCGCGACTTCGAGGTGGACCAGTACCTCGACGTGGTGGTCGTCGAGCCCGGTGACCCCTGCCCGAACTGCGGGGCCGGACTGCGCCTGGACCGGGCCATCGAGATCGGCCACATCTTCCAGCTGGGCCGCAAGTACGCCGACGCCTTCGGCCTCGACGTCCTCGGCAAGGAGGGCAAGCCGGTCCGCGTCACCATGGGCTCCTACGGCATCGGCGTCTCGCGGGCGGTGGCCGCGCTCGCCGAGCAGACGGCGGACGAGCGGGGGCTGTGCTGGCCGGCGGCGGTGGCCCCGGCCGACGTCCACGTGGTGGCCGCGGGCAAGGCCGTGCCGCTGGCGCTGGCGGAGGAGGCGGCGACCGCCCTGGCCGGCTCCGGCCTGCGGGTCCTGCTGGACGACCGGCCCGGGCTGTCACCCGGTGTGAAGCTCACGGACGCGGAGCTGATCGGCGTGCCGTGGATCCTCGTGGCGGGCCGACGCTCCGCGGAGTCGGTGGTGGAGCTCCAGGACCGCGCGTCCGGCACCCGCGAGGAACTCCCCCTGGCCGAAGCCCTGTCCCGCCTGACGACGCGCTGACCCGCGCGGACGCGGCCGGGCCCGGCCCGGCCGCGTCCGGTGCACTACGCGCGCGGCTCGTCCGGGTCGGGCGGCGGCGGCGCGTCCAGCATCAGGCCGGGCTCCGGGCCGTCGAGCTCGGCCGGGGCGTCGCCCGCCGCGTCGGCGACCTCGGTCGGCCCGGGGCCTTCGGAAGCCGGGCCGGCCGGGGCCGGTTCTTCGGGCGCCGCCGTCGCCGGAGGCGACGGAGCCGCGCGTTCCAGGAACCGCAGCAGTTCCACCGGAAACGGCAGCACCAGCGTCGAGTTCTTCTCGGCGGCGACCGCCACGACGGTCTGCAGCAGCCGCAGCTGCAGCGCCGCCGGCTGCTCCGACATGACCTCCGCCGCCTCGGCCAGCTTGTGCGAGGCCTGCAGCTCCGCATCGGCGTTGATCACGCGCGCCCGCCGCTCACGGTCGGCCTCCGCCTGCCGGGCCATCGACCGCTTCATCGTCTCCGGCAGGGAGACGTCCTTGATCTCGACGCGGTCGATCTGCACGCCCCAGCCCACCGCCGGGCTGTCGATCATCAGCTCCAGACCCTGGTTCAGCATCTCCCGGTTGGACAGCAGATCGTCCAGGTCGGACTTTCCGATGATCGACCTGAGCGAGGTCTGCGCCATCTGCGAGACCGCGAACCGGTAGTCCTCCACCGCCACGATCGCGCTCGCCGGGTCGACGACCTTGAAGTACACCACCGCGTCCACCCGCACGGTGACGTTGTCCCGGGTGATGCCCTCCTGCGCGGGCACCGGCAGCGTCACGATCTGCATGTTCACCTTGTGGAGCCGGTCGATGACCGGAACGACCATCGCGAAGCCGGGAGGCCGTATCTCCTCACGCAGCCTGCCGAAGCGGAAGACCAGGCCCCGCTCGTACTGCTTCACCACCCGGGCCGCCGCGCCCACGTAGACCGCGACGCCCACACCCGCGGCGATCGCCGCTGTCAGCAGTTCTTCGACCATGACGGCCCCCTGCCGGACATACCTTCCTATCTACGGTATGCCCTACAGCCAGGCCGCGAACTCCAGCAGCAGCTCCGCGTCCCGGCGCCGCCCGGCGGCCAGGGCCCGGTTGCCCGACTCCACGGCCCGGAACAGCGTCCAGCCCCGCAGCCGGTCCCGGTCCACCTCCAGGGCGTCGGCCAGCTTGTTCACCCGGCGCCGGGCGCCCGCCGCCCCCGCCGAGGAGGCCACCTGGTCCTCCAGCCGGTCCCGGACCAGCCGCGCCAGGTCGTACGCCCGCTCGCCGACCAGCGGGTCGGGGCCCACCGTCAGCCACGGCGCCCGCTCGCCCGCGAGGACCTTGCCCTGCCGGAAGTTGCCGTGCAGCAGCAGCAGCTCCTCCGACGGGGCGGCGACCAGTTCCGCACGCATCGCCAGAGCCGTGTCGGCCAGGGCCCGCACCTCCGCCGGGGCCGCCCGCAGGGCCCCCGACTGCTGCCCGGTGCGCTCCGCCACCGTCTCCCAGACGTGCCCGGCCGGCGGGGCCACCCACAGCCTGCGCAGGGTGCCGCTGGCCTCCAGCAGCGCCTTCGCCTCCGGCAGCGACCGCAGCGACACCTCCGGGTGCAGCCGCTCCAGCAACAGCGCCCCGTCGTCCTCGTGATGCCGGGTGTCGAGGATCCGTACGGCGCCGAAACCGCCCCAGTGGGCCAGCGCGGCCAGTTCCCGGTCGGGCCGGGCGTGCGGCGGCGCCAGCTTCAGCGCGGCCGGGGTCCCGTCCGCGTACGTGACGAGGACCACCAGGCTGCTGCGGCCGCCGGGCGCCTGGACCCGCTGGGCGCGTACCCCGCGCCGGGAGAGCGCGGCCTCGGTGAGTCGGGGCAACTGCCCCAGCCAGTCCTCGTCCTGCGCCGTCTCCGGCATCTCGCCGAGCGCCCGTACAAGCCGCTGCGGCGGTTCGAAAGCCATGCGTGCGTGGTCCCTTTCAGCTGTGCCGGGCCCGTTGCGCCTCGTCAGCGCGTTCCGTGAGCCCAGGGAAGGCTACGCCGACACCGCGCCAGCGTGCCGCGCGCACGGCCGCGGCGCTCAGCGCGTCGGCCGCCTCGCGGCGCAGCGGACCCTCCGCCGCGCGCACCAGATCGGAGTACGCGCCCGCCACCCGGTCCTCGACCACCGCGGCCAGCCGCTCGGCGTCGGCCTGCCCGCGCACCTCGAACGGCAGCGCGTACGCCGCCTCCGCCGGCCGGGGCGCACCCCCCAGCTCCCGTACGGTCCGGGCCAGCGCGTCCCGGCGCGCGAGGTGGGCGCCGTACGCCTCCCGGGCCTCGGTCGCGCGGGCGCCGGTGGTGCGCGCGCCGATCACCCCGTAGCCGTAGGCGGCCGCGTGCTCGGCGGCGAGTGCGGCCTGGGCGGCCTCCAGGGCCCGGCCGGCGGCGGGGGGTTCGGGCTTCACGACGTGGCTCCGGGGGTCGAGGTCAGCAGGTACGCGTGGACGGCGCCGCAGGCGGCGACCGAGGCCAGCAGCCGGGCCAGCTCGCCCGGGGCCCCGGCCAGATCGATGGTGCGGGCCTGCGACAGGCTCCGCTCGGCGTCCGCGAGGGCGGTCAGGGCCTCCTCGGCCTTCGGGGGCACCGGCTCGCCGCCCGGCGCGGGCGCGGCGGCCCCCGTACCGCCCGAGCGGGACGCGGAGGGCGACGGCGAGCCCGCCGCGGCCGCCAGGGCCCCGGAGTGCGCGGCGACGGCGGCGCGCAGCGGCGCCAGCCGGGCGGCCAGGGCCGGATGGGCGGCGGCCGTGGCGTCGTAACGTTCCAGCAGGCGCGCACTGTCACGAACGGCCGCCTCCCGCATCCGCCGTTCGAGTGGAATCCCGCCCTCGCCGGCGGCCGGGCGGTCGTCGGAACACCCCGTCAGCGCCGCGGCTCCGACCACGCCGACGGCTCCGGCGAGCAGGCTCCGGCGCGAGGGTCTCGAAGGCACAGTCCAGGGCACGGCGACGTCCTCGGGGGTGATGGCGGGGCAGGGTGTGATCACGGTACCCGGGGCCCCGTCCACAGGGCGGACGGCAACACCCTCCGACACCGGATACCCTTTGACCTGACACACGACGGAAATCACAACAGCACACGCGGCCGAGGAGTCACCCGGATGAGCACCACCCAGAGCGACAGGCTGCGCGGACTGCTGGAGCCGCTCGTCACCGCCAAGGGCCTGGACCTCGAAGAGATCGAGATGTCGCGGGCGGGCAAGCGCCGGATGCTGCGGATCATCGTGGACTCCGACGAGGGCGTGGAGCTGGACGCGTGTGCGGAGCTGAGTCGCGAGGTCTCCGACAAGCTCGACGAAACCGATGTGATGGGTGAGGACGAGTACGTCCTCGAAGTGAGCTCGCCGGGCGCCGACCGCCCGCTGACCGAGCACCGTCACTACGTACGGGCCATCGGCCGTCTCGTGAAGTTCCAGCTGTCCGCCGAGGGGGACGAGGCCGCCGGGGAACTGGTCGCCCGCATCCTCGACGTCGACGACGAGGGACTGGACCTCGAGGTCCCGGGCGTGAAGGGCCGCAAGGCGACCGCCCGCCGCATTGCTTTCACCGACATCGCCAAGGCGCGTGTCGAGATCGAGTTCAACCGCAAGGACAAGAAGGAAGAGGAGGCGTAGCCGTGGACATCGACATGAGTGCCCTGCGGGGTCTGGTCCGGGAGAAGGAGATCTCCTTCGACCTGCTCGTCGAGGCGATCGAGTCGGCCCTCCTCATCGCGTACCACCGGACCGAGGGGAGCTTCCGCCGCGCACGCGTCGTGCTGGACCGCACCAACGGTCACGTGGTCGTGTGGGCGACGGAAGACCCGAGGGATCTCGAAGAGGGCCAGGAGCCCAAGGAGTTCGACGACACGCCGTCGGACTTCGGCCGGATCGCCGCGACGACCGCCAAGCAGGTGATCCTGCAGCGTCTGCGCGACGCCGAGGACGACCTGACCTTCGGCGAGTTCGCCGGCCGTGAGGGCGACGTCATCACCGGTGTGGTGCAGCAGGGCAAGGACCCGAAGAACGTCCTCGTCGACATCGGCAAGCTGGAGGCCATCCTGCCGGTGCAGGAGCAGGTCCCCGGTGAGGAGTACACGCACGGTCTGCGCCTGAAGGCGTACGTCGTGCGAGTGGCGAAGGGTGTCCGCGGTCCGTCCGTGACCCTCTCCCGCACCCACCCCAACCTGGTGAAGAAGCTCTTCTCGCTGGAGGTCCCGGAGATCGCCGACGGCAGCGTCGAGATCTCGGCGATCGCACGTGAGGCCGGTCACCGCACCAAGATCGCCGTACGCTCCACCCGCTCGGGCCTGAACCCGAAGGGCGCCTGCATCGGCCCGATGGGAAGCCGCGTGCGCAACGTCATGGCCGAGCTGCACGGCGAGAAGATCGACATCGTCGACTGGTCGGACGACCCGGCGGAGATGGTCGCGAACGCGCTGTCACCCGCTCGGGTGAGCAAGGTCGAGGTCGTCGACTGGGACTCCCGTTCCGCCCGGGTGACCGTGCCCGACTACCAGCTGTCGCTGGCCATCGGCAAGGAGGGCCAGAACGCCCGCCTCGCCGCGCGGCTCACCGGCTGGCGCATCGACATCCGTCCCGACACCGAGGCGTCCCCGGACGCGGACCGGGACCGCGACGGGGAATAAACCGGTACCGGCCGGGGCTTCCCGGACGGTAGACAGGGCGTACGGCCGCCGCCGAGGCGGCGCCGTACGGCCGCTGCGAAGGCAGCGGATCAAGACAACACGACAGCCGTTCGATTTTTCGCCCGCCACTTGTCGGGAGAGAGGTCGGTGCGGGGAGGTAGACTTAGGCGTGTCTGGCCGGACGCAAGCCCGCGCATGCCCCGAACGCACCTGTGTGGGGTGTCGGGAGCGAGCGGCCAAGAGCGATCTGCTGCGCATCGTGGCGGTCGAGGACGAATGCGTCCCCGATCCTCGCGGTACGCTGCCCGGCCGGGGTGCCTACGTGCACCCCGCCGTGGTCTGCCTCGACCAGGCGGTCCGCCGCCGGGCGTTCCCCCGGGCCCTTCGGTCCGCCGGGGCGCTCGACACGGCGGAACTGCGCAAAGCCCTGGTCGACGAGGCCGGGGCCACACCGTAAGACGTAGAACGGCACGGATACCCCGTGCGGTCAGGTACCTCGCGAGTTGGAAGTAGGTCGAGATTGCGATGAGCACTCGATGAGTACGCGATGAGTACGCCCATGAAGTAGCAACGGTCCGGCGTAACCCGGACCTAAAAGGAGCGAAGTGGCTAAGGTCCGGGTATACGAACTCGCCAAGGAGTTCGGAGTTGAGAGCAAGGTCGTCATGGCCAAGCTCCAGGAACTCGGTGAGTTCGTCCGTTCGGCGTCCTCGACGATCGAGGCGCCGGTTGTGCGCAAGTTGACCGATGCACTGCAGGGGCCCGGCGGCAACGCCGGCAAGTCCGCTGCCAAGCCTGGTGCGCCCCGCAAGGCGGCGCCCGCCAAGCCCGGGGCCCCGACCCCGGGTGCCGTTGCACGTCCCGCTGCGCCGAAGCCCGGCGCACCGGCCCCCAAGCCGGTCGTCTCGGAGGCTCCCGCCGCCGCAGCGCCGGCCCCGGTGACTCCGGCCGCCTCCGGCCCGCGTCCCGGCCCGAAGGCCCCGGCCGCCCCGAAGCCCGCTCCGGCGGCGCCCGTGGCGACCGAGTTCTCCGCGCCTCCGGCGGCCCCGGCCGCCCCGGCGCGCACCGAGCGTCCCGCCGCCGCGGCCCCCGGTCCCCGTCCGGCGCAGCAGCGTCCGGCTCAGGGCGGCCAGGCCGGCGCCCGTCCCGGCGCCCCGCGTCCGGCCGGCGCCACCCCCGGTGGCCAGGCCCCGCGCCCCCAGGGTGCGCAGGCCCCGCGTCCCCAGGGCGCCCGTCCGGCCGGTCCCCGTCCGGGCAACAACCCCTTCACCTCTGGTGGCTCCACCGGCATGGCGCGCCCGCAGGCGCCCCGTCCGGCCGGCGCTCCCCGTCCCGGTGCCCCCGGCGCCGGTGGCGGCCAGGGTGCTCCCCGCCCGCAGGGCGGCCCCGGCGGCGCCCCGCGTCCGCAGGGTCCCGGCGGCGCCCGTCCGACCCCGGGCGGCATGCCGCGCCCGCAGGCCGGCGCCCCGCGTCCGGGTGGTGCCCCCGGTGGTAACCGTCCGAACCCGGGCATGATGCCGCAGCGTCCCGCTGCCGGTGGTCCCGGGCCCCGTCCCGGTGGCGGCCCCGGTGGCCGTGGTCCCGGTGCCGGTGGCGCGCGTCCCGGTGGTGGCGCCGGTCGTCCCGGTGGCGGCGGCTTCGCCGGCCGTCCGGCCGGTCCCGGCTCGCGTCCCGCGGGCGGCGGCGGCTTCGGCGGCCCGCGTCCGGGTGGCGGCGGCTTCGGCGGCGGCCCGGCCGGCGCCGGTGGCGGCGGTCGTCCCGGCTTCGGTGGCCGTCCCGGCGGTCCCGGTGCCCGTGGTGGCACGCAGGGCGCCTTCGGTCGTCCCGGTGGTCCGGCCCGTCGTGGTCGCAAGTCCAAGCGTCAGAGGCGCCAGGAGTACGAGGCCATGCAGGCCCCGTCCGTCGGCGGCGTGATGCTGCCCCGCGGTGGCGGCGAGACCGTTCGCCTGTCGCGCGGTGCGTCCCTCACCGACTTCGCGGAGAAGATCAACGCCAACCCGGCGTCGCTCGTCGCCGTGATGATGAACCTCGGCGAGATGGTCACTGCCACGCAGTCCGTCTCCGACGAGACGCTCGAGATGCTGGCCGGCGAGATGAACTACGTCGTCCAGATCGTCAGCCCGGAGGAAGAGGACCGCGAGCTCCTCGAGGGCTTCGACATCGAGTTCGGCGAGGACGAGGGCGGCGAGGAATACCTCATGCCGCGTCCGCCGGTCGTGACCGTCATGGGTCACGTCGACCACGGTAAGACCCGACTGCTCGACGCCATCCGCAAGACGAACGTCGTTGCGGGCGAGGCCGGTGGCATCACGCAGCACATCGGTGCGTACCAGGTCTCCACCGAGGTCAACGACGAAGAGCGCAAGATCACCTTCATCGACACCCCGGGTCACGAGGCGTTCACCGCCATGCGTGCCCGTGGTGCCAAGTCGACCGACATCGCGATCCTCGTGGTCGCGGCCAACGACGGCGTCATGCCGCAGACGATCGAGGCGCTCAACCACGCCAAGGCCGCCGGCGTCCCGATCGTCGTCGCGGTCAACAAGATCGACGTCGAGGGTGCCGACCCGGTCAAGGTGCGCGGTCAGCTCACCGAGTTCGGTCTGGTCGCCGAGGAGTACGGCGGCGACACGATGTTCGTCGACATCTCCGCCAAGCAGGGTCTGCACATCGACTCCCTGCTCGAGGCCGTCGTCCTCACCGCCGACGCCTCGCTCGACCTCCGCGCCAACCCGGAGCAGGACGCTCAGGGTATTGCGATCGAGTCCCACCTCGACCGCGGCCGCGGTGCCGTCGCCACCGTCCTCGTCCAGCGCGGTACCCTCCGCGTCGGCGACACGATGGTCGTGGGCGACGCCTACGGCCGAGTGCGCGCCATGCTCGACGACAAGGGCAACAACGTCGAGGAAGCGGGTCCGTCGACTCCCGTCCTGGTCCTGGGTCTCACCAACGTCCCCGGCGCCGGCGACAACTTCCTCGTCGTCGACGAGGACCGTACGGCCCGTCAGATCGCCGAGAAGCGTGCTGCGCGTGAGCGCAACGCCAACTTCGCCAAGCGCGTCCGTCGCGTGTCCCTCGAGGACCTCGACTCCGTGCTCAAGGCCGGTCTGGTCCAGGAACTCAACCTCATCATCAAGGGCGACGCGTCCGGTGCGGTCGAGGCTCTCGAGTCCTCGCTGCTCCAGCTCGACGTCGGTGAAGAGGTCGACATCCGGGTCCTGCACCGCGGTGTGGGTGCGGTCACCGAGTCCGACATCTCGCTGGCGATGGGCTCCGACGCCATCGTCATCGGTTACAACGTCCGTGCGGCCGGCCGTGCCGCGCAGATGGCGGACCGCGAGGGCGTCGACGTCCGCTACTACTCGGTGATCTACCAGGCCATCGAGGAGATCGAGGCGGCCCTGAAGGGTCTCCTCAAGCCGGAGTACGAAGAGGTCGAGCTCGGTACGGCGGAGGTCCGCGAGATCTTCCGCTCGTCCAAGCTGGGCAACATCGCCGGTGTCCTCATCCGGTCCGGCGAGGTCAAGCGCAACACCAAGGCGCGGCTCCTGCGCGATGGCAAGGTCATCGCCGAGAACCTCACCATCTCCGGTCTGCGCCGCTTCAAGGACGACGTCACCGAGATCCGCGAAGGCTTCGAGGGCGGTATCAACCTCGGCAGCTACAACGACATCAAGATCGACGACGTCATCGCGACGTACGAGATGCGCGAGAAGCCCCGCGCGTAAGCGCGAGGCGGTTCGCACCGTGTCGTAACTCGTCACACCGGGGCCGGTCGGCGGAATATCCGTCGATCGGCCCCGGCCGTTGCGTGTACGGTTCTGGTGACCCGGCCGCGCGAGCGCCGGGTGATCCTGCCGGGCGACGGCCCGGCAGGCCACCGAACCCGCACCGGCGGGACATCCGGAACTGCATGTACGTGGGGACTCTGTCCTTCGACCTGCTCCTCGGCGACGTCCACTCGCTGAAGGAGAAACGCTCCGTCGTCCGGCCCATCGTGGCCGAGCTCCAACGCAAGTTCTCCGTGAGCGCGGCTGAAGTGGGCGACCAGGACCTGCACCGCAGGGCCCGTATAGGGGTCGCTCTGGTGAGTGGGGACGCGGGGTTCCTCTCGGACGTACTCGACCGCTGCGAGCGGCTGGTCGCGGCACGTCCGGAAGTGGAGCTGCTGTCCGTACGACGGCGCCTCCACGGTGATGAAGACTGACAGCAAGACATAAGAAGGAGACGGACCAGTGGCCGACAATGCGCGGGCGAAGAAGCTGGCGGACCTCATCCGGGAGGTGGTGGCGGAGAAGCTGCAGCGTGGTGTCAAGGACCCCCGCCTCGGTACGCACGTGACCATCACCGACACCAGGGTCACCGGCGACCTGCGGGAGGCCACGGTCTTCTACACGGTCTACGGGGACGACGAGGACCGTGCCAGCGC
Source organism: Streptomyces sp. NPDC005533 (assembly GCF_042871845.1). Lineage (NCBI taxonomy): Bacteria > Bacillati > Actinomycetota > Actinomycetes > Kitasatosporales > Streptomycetaceae > Streptomyces > Streptomyces sp. NPDC005533. The sequence goes on from NZ_JBIAJH010000001.1 coordinate 426,498, forward strand.
GGCAGCGGGCCTGGAGAGCGCCAAGGGCGTCCTGCGCTCCGCGGTCGGCCGGGCGGCGGGCACCAAGTTCACGCCCACCCTCACCTTCGTCGCGGACGCCCTCCCGGAGAACGCCAAGACCATCGAGGACCTCCTGGAGAAGGCGCGGACCTCCGACGCCCAGGTGCGCGAGGTGTCCTCCGGCGCGCAGTACGCCGGCGACGCCGACCCGTACAAGAAGCCCGGCGAGGACGACGACGAGGACGCAGCCGCGGAATGAGCACCAACGCAGGGAAGACTCCGGACGGCCTTGTCATCGTCGACAAGCCGTCCGGCTTCACTTCGCACGACGTGGTCGCCAAGATGCGCGGGATCGCCAAGACCCGCCGCGTCGGCCACGCCGGCACGCTCGACCCGATGGCGACGGGCGTGCTGGTCCTGGGCGTCGAGAAGGCCACCAAACTCCTCGGCCACCTCGCGCTCACGGAGAAGGAGTACCTCGGCACGATCCGGCTGGGCCAGAACACCCTGACGGACGACGCCGAAGGCGAGATCACCTCCTCCACGGACGCCACCGGGGTCACCCGGGACGCCGTGGACGCGGGCATCGCCAAGCTGTCCGGCGAGATCATGCAGGTCCCGTCCAAGGTCAGCGCCATCAAGATCAAGGGCGTGCGCTCCTACAAGCGCGCGCGGGACGGCGAGGACTTCGAGATCCCGGCCCGCCCGGTGACCGTCTCCTCCTTCCAGGTGTACGACATGCGGGAGGCGGAGGCCGAGGACGGCACCAAGGTCGTCGACCTCGTCGTCTCCGTCGTCTGCTCCAGCGGTACGTACATCCGCGCGCTCGCCCGCGACCTGGGCGCCGACCTCGGCGTCGGCGGGCACCTGACAGCGCTGCGGCGCACCCGGGTGGGCCCGTACAAGCTCGACCGGGCGCGGACCCTGGACCAGCTCCAGGAGGAGCTGACCGTCATGCCCATCGGCGAGGCGGCCGCCGCCGCCTTCCCGCGCTGGGACCTGGACGCCCGGCGGGCCTCGCTGCTCGCCAACGGCGTGCGGATCGACATGCCGGAGGAGTACGAGGCCGGCCGCACCGTCGCGGTCTTCGGACCGCAGGGGCAGCTGCTCGGCCTCGTCGAGAGCAAGAACGGGAAGGCGAAGTCCCTCGCGGTCTTCGTCTGATCCTTTGACGTGGAGCGGTGAGCGCACATGGACTGCTGCTCACCGCTCCACGACCCCCCTCGGGTAGGTCTCTATCCACCCGGAGCCCCGTATTCACCCGTCCGAGCAGGCGCTCGGAGTGAATGGAGGGAGCGTAAGGGGGCGCTTTCGCCTCGCGTGCTTTTCCTGCTGATCTTCACCTGCCTACCGTCGTGACCACGGGGCGTTGCGGGGGAGTGGTGCGGCCATGGCGGAGCTCGTCAAGATCAGCGATGCCGCCGGGCGGGTGCGCGGCAGTGGATTCCTCGCCGACGACCGCGGCACGGTGGTCACCAGCCACGAGGCCGTCGCGGGCCTGACCCGGGTGCTCCTGCACGGCCCCGGCCGGACCTGGCTGGCCGAGGCGGCCGACGTGACCGCGCTGCCGGGGCTGGCGCTGGCGCTCGTACGGACCGACGGGCTCGGCATGCGGCCGCTGCCGGTCGCGATGCGCGAGGCGATCGATCCCGGGACCTACGTACGGCTCCCCGCGCGGGGCTGGCGCCAGGCGCGGGTGCTGGGGGGCGCGCAGGCCGCCTACCCGGCGGTGGAGCTGGCCATCGGCACGGACGGCCGGGACGCGCTGCTGCTCGGCGGGGAGGCCTGCGGGGGCCCCGTCCTCGACGCCGCCACCGGAGCGGTGCTCGCGGTCCTGGGCACCGCTCTCCCCGCGGAACACCGCTCGGCCCCCTTCGCGGTGGCCCTGCGCCCGGCCGCCGCCGCCGACCCCCGCGGTCCGCTGGCCGCCCTGCTGGAACGCAACGCCGCCACCGTGCCGGGCCACGGCCCCGACCTGAACCTCGCCGGCGCGCTGGAACTCGCCGCGACCACCCTGGAACCCCCCGGGGCGGGCCCCGACCCGGTGGAACGACCGAGGATCACCGCGGCACTGACGGAGTTCACGGAGGGCGAGCGGCCGGTCCTGGGCCTGGTCGGCGACCCGGGCACGGGCCGCACCACCGCACTCGCGGCCCTGGCCGCCCACCGCGCCCACGGCCCCCGCCCCGCCCCCACCCTCTGGCTGCGCGGCGCGGACCTCCACCCCGACGACACCTCCCTGTCCCAGGCCCTGACGCGCGCCCTGACCAGAGCCACCCAGGGCGGTTTCGGCGGGGCCGGGCTCTCCGACCCGCGGGGTGGTTCCGGCGGGGTCGGGTGTGTGTCGGGGCGCTCCCCGCAGGGCGCCGGCGACGACGGGGCCGGGCTTGCCGACCCGCGGGGTGGTTCCGGCGGGGTCGGGTGTGTGTCGGGGCGCTCCCGGCAGGGCGCCGGCGACGACGGGGCCGGGCTTGCCGACCCGCGGGGTGGTTCCGGCGGGGTCGGGTGTGTGTCGGGGCGCTCCCTGCAGGGCGCCGAACGCACTTCCGCCGAGCTCTCCGACCTCTCGTCACGTTCGGCGTCCGAGGAGACGTCCCGGCGCGCGCCCGGCCCCGCCGGAACCACCCCCACCCCACCCGACAGCGCAACGAGCGGACCCGACTCCCGGCCCCCCGGAAGGGGCCCGGCAGCTCGCGGCGGAACCGACCCCGCAACCCCCGGTGGAACCGACCCCGCCGCGCGCCTGGCCCGCGTGGCCGCCCGCGCCGGACGCCCTCTGCTCGTGGTGCTCGACGGCCCCGAGGAGATGCCGCCCGAGCTCGCCCACCGCCTCGGCCCCTGGACCGAGGCCACCGCCGCCTGGCTGCGCGAGGCCGGCGCCCGCCTCGTGGTCGCCGCCCGGCCCGAGTACTGGGAGCGGGCCGGCTCCCTCTACCCGCCCGACGCCCTGCACACCCCGGCCCGGCCGGCCCGCCGGATGCCGCCCGCCCTCCCGATCGGCCGCCTCACCGCCGCAGAGGCCGAGACCGTCCGGGACCGGCTCGCCCTCCCCGCCGACGCCGTCCGCGCGGCCGACGCCCGCCACCCGCTCACCCTGAGCCTGCTGGCCGGCATCCGCGCCGCCGGGGTCACCGCCGGCCGCCCCGACCGGGACGAGGTCTTCGCCGCCCACCTGGACCTGCTGTGCCTGCGCAGCGCCCTGCGCACCGCGGCGGCCTGCGCCGACACCGGCGGAGCCGGCGCGCACGGCCCCGGGATCCGCCGGCTCGCCGCGCGGATCGCCGGCAGCGTCCACGAGGCCGCGCGCCGCTGCCTGGGGCCCGGGCAGGGGCAGCTGGACCGGGCCTCCTTCGAGGAGCTGTTCCCGTGGCGCACCGGCTGGGCCTCCGCCGTGCTCACCGAGGGCCTGCTGGTGCCCGCCGGCGGCGGCTACCGCTTCGCCCACGAGGAGCTGTCCGACTGGATCCAGGCCGCCCACCTGGACGTCCCGACCGCCCTCGACCACCTCGTGCACAGCTCCGCCGGTCCGGCCCCGTCGGTGCCCCGGCACCGGATCGGCCCCGTCCTGGAGGCCCTGCGCAGGCTCGCCCCGGACCAGCTGCGCCACGAGCTCACCCGGCTGGTGCACGCCCTGAACGGCTGCGCCGAGGAACCGGCGCGGGCCGATCCGGACCGCGCGTGGTGGGCCGCCCGGCTGCTGCGCGAGAGCCTGCTGCGGGCCCCCGACGCGCACCCCCACCTGCCCGTCCTGCACGCCCTCGCCGAGCACGTGGCGCGCGCCGGCCCGGGGGAGTTCGGCGGCTGGTTCTGGAACCGGCTCCAGCTGCCCGAGCCCGACCGCCTCGACCTGCTGCGCCGCCTGCTGCCCGCCGACCCGGCCGAGGCGGTCCCCGGCGACCGCTACCTCGACGCCGCGGCCCGCCGCCTCGCCCGGGACCCGCAGCGCACGCAGCCGCTGCTCTGCGCCTGGTTCGCCGACGGCCGCCGGCTGCGCGGCCGCCCCGGGGCCACCGTCGCCACCGCCGCGCAGGCCCTGCTGCACACCCACCGCCGCCTCGCCGTGGACGACCTCACCGAGGCGCTGGTCACCGCCGCGCACCCCCGCGCCGACGAGCTGCTGGCCGTACTCGCCGAGGAGGAGCCTTCCGCGATGTCCCGGGCCGTGGACCGGTGGGCGCACGACGAACGGCCCGGGCGACGGGTCGCGGCCGCCGCCTACGGGCTCGCCACCGCCCCGCACGTGCGCACCCCCGCCGACCGCGACCTGCTGCGCTACGCCGCCCAGGCGCTGCTCGCCCGGCCCGCGGACGCCACCCTGCACGGCAGCGCCCTCGCCGTGCTGCTGCGCGACCCGCAGGTGCGCGGCCGCTACCTGCCCGAGGCCCTCGCCTGCTTCCGCGACCCGGAGCACGGCTCCCGGCTGCCCGCGGCGGCGCTGGTCGCGGCCCTGCCCGTACTGCCCGACCCGGACGCGGTGTTCGCCGCCCTGCGCGCCCGGGCCGACGGGGAGGTGGTGCGCGCCCTGGCCGCGCTGACCACGCCGGGGCTGGCCCGCCGCGCGGGTGACCTCGTACGGGAACACCTCGCGCAGCGGCCCGGGGACGCACCGCACGCCGCCGTCTTCGTGGACCGGCGGCTCGAACAGGGCCCGGCCGCGGGCCCCGTGCTGCGCCCGCTGGTCCTGGACCTGCTGCGGAACGCCCCGGCAGGGGTCAGGGCGGAGCTCGCCGCCGTCCTGGCCGCGCCGGGCGGGGAGTGCTCGTATCCGCTGCGGGGCGAGCTGGCCGGCGTACTGCTGCGCGAGGAGGCCGACCCGCAGGTCCTCGGCGCGTTCCTCGCGGGGCTCGCGGCCGGGACCTCCGGGCGGCCGGAGGCGCGTACGCGGGAACTGCTGCGCCGCACCGGGCGGCAGCTGCTGCGGGCCCCCGGCGGGCCGGCCGTCTTCGAGCGGCGGACGGTGGAGCTGGCCCGGGCCGAACCGGCCTTCGGGGCGCTGGTCGCCCGCTGGCTGGCGGAGGCGCGCGCGGAGGCGGCCGCCCTGCTGGGGCCGAGCGCACGGCGGACGGTGGAGACCCTCAGCAGGACGGCGCCGGACGTGACGTGACGATATGCCGCGGCGGTGGACCCGAGCCCGACGCCGATGCGGGGCACCGGCCACCGGCATGGCAGTCTTAGACCTGCAATCGGCAATCAGTTCAAGGACCAACCGGGTTCGGGCGAGGAGCGGTCACAGTGCAGCGCTGGCGTGGCTTGGAGGACATCCCCCAGGACTGGGGACGCAGCGTCGTCACCATCGGCTCCTACGACGGCGTGCACCGGGGACATCAGCTGATCATCGGACGGGCCGTGTCCACGGCGCGCGCGCTCGGCGTCCCGTCCGTCGTGGTCACCTTCGACCCGCATCCGAGCGAGGTCGTCCGCCCCGGCAGCCACCCGCCGATCCTGGCCCCCTACGACCGGCGCGCCGAGCTGATGGCCGGGCTGGGCGTGGACGCGCTGCTGATCCTGCCGTTCACGGCGGAGTTCTCGCAGCTGTCCCCGGCCGACTTCATCGTGAAGGTGCTCGTCGACAAGCTGCACGCCCGGTCCGTCATCGAGGGCCCGAACTTCCGCTTCGGCCACCGGGCCGCCGGGAACGTCGACTTCCTGCGGGAGCTGGGCGCCACGTACGACTACGAGGTCGACGTCGTGGACCTGGTCGAGCGGGGCGCGGCGGGCGGCGGCGTGCCGTTCTCCTCGACGCTGGCGCGCAGGCTGGTCGCCGAGGGCGACATGGACGGCGCGGCCGAGATCCTGGGCCGCCCGCACCGGGTCGAGGGCGTGGTGGTGCGCGGTGCGCAGCGCGGGCGCGAGCTCGGCTACCCGACGGCGAACGTCGAGACGGCTCCGCACACCGCGATCCCGGCGGACGGGGTCTACGCGGGCTGGCTGACGGCGGACGGCGAGCGGATGCCGGCGGCGATCTCGGTGGGGACGAACGTGCAGTTCGATGCCACGGAGCGGACCGTCGAGGCGTACGCGATCGACCGGGTCGGGCTGGACCTGTACGGGAAGCACGTGGCCGTCGACTTCCTCGCGTACGTGCGGGGGATGGCGCGGTTCGAGTCGCTCGACGGGCTGCTGGAGGCGATCGCGGACGACGTGAAGCGGGCGCGGGTGCTGACGGACACGTACGACCTGCGCCGCTGACGGACGAACGGGCGAGGGCCCGTACTGCCCCGGGACGGATCCTTCTCGATCCGGTCCGGGGCGGTACGGGCCCTTCCTGTCGTGCGGCTTGTCCGGCCCCTGTACGGCCCCGCTCAGCTCAGCCGAGGCGCGGGTCGCGCGGGGGCTGCTGGGGGTGCGGCGGCTGCTGCTGTGGGGCCGGGGGCTGCTGCCAGGGCTGGCCGGGCTGCGGGTAGGGCTGACCGTAGGGCTGCGGCTGCTGCGGCGGCTGCTGGTACGGGGGCTGGCCGTACGGCTGCGGCTGCTGGTGCGGCTGCTGGGGCTGCGGCTGGTGGGGGTGGGGCTGCGGCTGGGGCTGCTGCGGTGCTCCCCAGTGGCCCTGCGCGGCCTGCTGCTGGGCCCGCAGGAAGTCCTCGGCCACGAGAGCGGAGAGGTTGAAGTACGCCTCGCGCGTCTTCGGCCGCATCATGTCGAGGTCCACCTCGGCGCCGGCCGCGAGGTGTTCGTCGAACGGCACCACGACGACACCGCGGCAGCGGGTCTCGAAGTGCTGCACGATGTCCTCGATTTTGATCATCTTGCTCGTCTCGCGGACCCCCGAGATGACGGTGAGGGAGCGGGAGACGAGGTCCGCGTACCCGTGCGCGGACAGCCAGTCGAGGGTGGTGCTCGCGCTGCTGGCGCCGTCGACGGACGGGGTCGAGATGATGATCAGCTGATCGGCCAGGTCCAGGACCCCGCGCATGGCGGAGTAGAGGAGGCCGGTGCCCGAGTCGGTGAGGATGATCGGGTACTGGCGGCCCAGCGTCTCTATGACGCGGCGGTAGTCCTCGTCGTTGAAGGTCGTCGAGACGGCCGGGTCCACGTCGTTGGCGATGATCTCCAGACCGGAGGGCGCCTGCGAGGTGAACCGGCGGATGTCCATGTACGAGTTCAGGTACGGGATCGCCTGGACCAGGTCGCGGATGGTGGCACCGGTCTCGCGGCGCACGCGGCGGCCGAGGGTACCGGCGTCGGGGTTCGCGTCGATGGCCAGGATCTTGTCCTGGCGCTCGGTGGCGAGGGTGGCGCCGAGCGCGGTGGTCGTCGTGGTCTTGCCGACGCCGCCCTTGAGGCTGATGACGGCGATGCGGTAGCAGGACATGACCGGGGTGCGGATCAGCTCCAGCTTGCGCTGGCGCTCCGCTTCGGCCGCCTTGCCGCCGAAGCGGAAGCGGCCGCCGGCGTTGCCGTTGTTCTTGGGCTTCTGCTTGTTGCGCAGCAGGCGGTCCGAGGACAGCTCGACCGCGGCGGTGTAGCCGAGCGGCGCTCCGCCGCCGGTCGGGCCGGCCGCGTAGCGCGGGTCGTGCGGCTGCGGCTGGGGCTGCGACGGCTGGTGCTGCTGGCCCGGTCCCGCGGCCCACTGGCCGGCGGAGCGGGGGTCGTACGGCTGCGGTTGCGGCTGCGGCTGCGGTTGCGGTTGCGGCTGCTGGTGCTGCGGGGCGGGTGCCGGCGCCGGCGGTTGGAACGGATAGGCGTCCTGCGTCGCGAACGCGGGCGGCAGCGACGGCAGTTCACCTTCCGGTCCTCCGAGCGGGGGCTCCCCGCCGGCCTGCGCCGGTGCCGGGGCGGGCTTCTGCTCGGCGGGAGGCAGCACGGGCACGCCGTCCGCGGGGGTGTCCCCCGGACCGGACCGACCACCGGACGCCGGAGCCTGCGCCGCCGCGTCGGGTGCCGGCCGGACGTCCTCGGCCGGAGCCGGTCCCGGAAGCCCGATCGGTGCCGGATCCGGGACGGGGGCCGCGAACGGCGCCGGGGCGTCGGGCGCGGGCCGCGCGTCCTCGATCGAGGCCGGAGCCTCGACGGATGCCGCGTCCGGGGTGGGAGCCGGGTACGACGGGGCCGCGTCGGCGGGAGCGCCGAACGGCGCGACGGGGGCCGGGGAGTCGGCAGCGGGCAGGGCGTTCTCGGCCGGGGCCTCGACGGGCGCCGGGGCCGGGTACGCCGGGAGCGCGTCGGCCGGAGCCGCCGCCTCGGCCGGGGACTCGGCGGGCGCCGGAGCCGGAGCCTCGACCGGAGCGGGAGCCTCGACAGGAGGCGGCACCGGAGCCGGGTACGGCGGGACGGCGTCGAGCGGAGCCGCCGCCTCGATCGGAGCCGGAGCCGGAACCGGGGTCGGTGCGGGGTACGGCGGGAAGGCGTCGAGCGGCGCCGGGGCGGACGCCTCGAACGGGCTCGGGCCCGGGGCCGCACGAGGGGGCTCGGCCGGCGTGGGCACCGGGAACGGGGCGGGCAGGCCCGCGCCGTCGGACGGGACCTGCGGCGCCGGCGGAGCGATCCGCATCGTCGAAGGTGACTCCACGTCCGCAGGGCGGTGCGGCTCGAAGCCGCTGCCCTCGGGGAGTCCCGGCACCTGCGCGGCGGGGGCCGCGCCCTGCGTGTACCAGGCCGGCGGGGTGTAGTCGATGGTGAACTCGCCCGTCAGCTCGGGCTCCGCGTCGGACTGATCGTCCGTCGGGACGTCCCACGTCCCGCCGCGCCTCTCGTTCCGATCGCCGCTCACTGGTCCTCCTGGTCTGTCGAACACCGGTCCGGCGTCCACCTCGCCGCGCCCGCACCCAGCCTAATCGCGCCCCGACACCACTGTCCGCCCCCCCTCAGGGGCCGTGGTCAGTCGATGCGCCGGGCTCCGCCGAGCAGGCCCGTCTCCGCTTCCGTGCCCTGGGTCATCACGAACTGCCGGTCCCGTGGCGTGCACCACAGCGTCACCCCGTCGCCCAGCGTCGGCAGCGAGGCCACCGCCTGCCGCGGCAGCTGCATCAGGCGGCCGATCTGCTCCGCCTCGTCCGGGGACACCCGCTGCACGCCCACCAGCGAGGACTGCTGGAGCAGTCGCGGCGCCGTCGGGCTCAGATACGGCAGCAGGGTCAGCACCGACTGCCACGGCCCTGCCACCACGCGCCCGCGCGGTGGCCGCATCCCGCAGTCGCGGACCACCAGGACCGGACTGCCCGCCGAGGCACCCTGCGGCGGCACCCGGCCCACCTCGTGCAGGGTCACGCACTGCTGCCCGCCGCCCGCCGCCTGGGCCAGCCCGGACCACACCTGGCCGCGCCCGGTCTCCACCGCCACCCGCGCGCCCGTGGCCGCCGCGCGCAGCGCCAGTACCTGCGCCGTCCACAGGCCGCCGATCAGCGTCACCTCGTACGGCGTCGGCCGGTTGATGCCGAGCACCGCCGGCCGCCCCTCGGCGTCCACGCCGATGACGACCCCGTCGTCCCCGACGGGCAGCGCCAGCGCGTCCAGGTCCGCCGAGGGCACCACGTGCCGTTCCCGTCGCGGGCCGACCAGCCCGAAACCGCCCCTCATCGTGCCCCTCCCAGCGGCAGCGAAGCCAGCAGCCCCGGCACCTGTTCCCGGTCGAGCCGGACCAGCCCGGCCTTCACGCCCCGAGCGGTCCTCTCCAACTCCCTGCGCGCGGCGACGAGTTCCTCGTCGCTGCGGCCGGTCACCCGTACGTGTCCGGTCAGGGTCACGCCCTGTCGCTCGGCCGGGGCGATCGTCAGGCTGAAGTTCGTGGCGAGCGCCGGCAGTGAGGTCAGCAGCGCCACGAACTGCGGCAGCGCCGCCGCTCCGGCACCACCCAGCTGCGGCCAGCGGCCTATCCAGTACGTCGTGTGCCGCCGGTCGTCGCAGCGCCAGGTCCGGGGGGTCTCCTCGGTGCGCCGCCCGGTGCTGGCCGACCGCCCGGCCTGGGTGATCGCCATCGGGTTGGCGCACGAGGACGTGGCCAGCGCCGCCGTCAGTTCCTGCTCGGTCAGCACGGTGGCCGTGAAACCGGCCCCGGCCAGCCGGCTCGCCAACTGGTCGGCCGCGCGCACCACGCACCGCTGCGCCCCCGCCAGCCCGCCGCCGCGCGCGGCGACGGCCTCGGGGCACAGCTCCGGGTCGAGCTTGAGGGCGATCCAGGTCAGGCGCACCGCCGGGGTCCCGGTCCGGGCCTGCAGCGGGGCGTAGTTGCGGGTGGCCATCGACTGGGCCGGCAGGTGCGGGGCCGGCGCCGGCTGGGTGTGCTGCACCAGCTGGGCGGACTCCAGCCGGATGCCGTCGACTTCGAGGATGTCCCGTACGAGGCCGAGGGGCAGCGGCCGCGCCGCCCGGTCGGGCCGCAGCGCGGTGGCGTCCGTGTCCACCTGGACGACGGCGGTCAGGAAGGTGCCGTCGCCGACCATCCCGACCGGACGCCGCTCGCGGTCGCTGAACGTCAGCGTGCGCAGCGCCGGATCGGCCTCGACCAGCGGGGCCAGCCCCGGCTCGGTGCCCGCGGGCACGACGAGGGAAGCGGCACGGCCGCGGCGCGCGCGCAGGGCGAGCGCGCCGCCGATCCATTCCGGCAGGGAGCGCTGGTGGCGGCGTACGACCGCGAGCACCACCAGCACGAGCGCCAGTGCGCCGGCGGGCACCAGCAGCATCGGTTCGACGACCCAGGCCACGAGCAGCGCGGCCGCCGCGACCTGGAGCAGTACGAGTTGTTGCAGTCGGAACGGACCGAAGCGGCCGGGGCTCGACTTCGGATGCGGTGTCACCCCGCCGCGGGCGGGTGCGGGCGCGCCGGTCTGCGGCTCCGTCGCGGTGGCCATCACGTGCGCACTTCCCCTTTCTCCCCCGGCTGCTGCCGGGGGGTGCCCCCAGGGCGAAATCCCCTGAGTCCGGGCGTTGCGCGACACCTGCCGCACGGCCCCGGAATCTCCCCAATCCACCTCAACAAGCCCTGAATACCCCGGTGCGGGAGGCGCTGAGCGGCTGCCTCACCCTACCCGGCCCGTGCATACCGTCGGTCAAGAGGCATAGTAGGTGCCCGGTCCGACAATCGAGGCCCGGGGACCGTACTCACCGGCCGGGCCGTGCGGGGGAGAAACAGGCGGTCATGGCATCACGACGTGATGAGCTCAACGCGTACACCTTTGCGAAGCGGCGCACGGTGGCCGCGTTCCTCCAGCCGTCCGCCACGGGCACCGAGGAGGGCGCGCCGCGCCCGCTGCGCGCGGTCCTGCCGGGCCTGGTCGTCGGCGCGCTCGTGCTCGCCACGTTCGGCGCCTGGGGCATGTTCAAGCCGACGGCGCCCAAGGGCTGGGCGGAGCCCGGGACGAGGGTCATCGTCGGCAAGGACTCGACGACCCGGTACGTGGTCCTGACCACGAAGGTCAACGGCAAGGACCAGACCCGGCTGCACCCGGTGCTGAACCTCGCCTCCGCCCGACTCCTGCTGGATCCGCAGAAGTTCAAGGTGATCCAGGTCGAGGACAAGGTGCTCGACGCGGGCAAGCCGCCGCGCGGCCCGATCATCGGCATCCAGTACGCCCCGGACCGGCTCCCGTCCAAGGAGGACGCCGGCAAGGCCAAGCGCTGGGCCGTCTGCCAGCAGCCCGGCGGCAACGGCCGCGGCGTGCAGACCGCCACCTTCGTCCTCGCCGACCGCGAGGCGGCCAAGACGGACGACGCCCGCAGGCTCACCGAGACCCAGTCGCTGTACGTGCAGAGCACCGGCCCGGGCAAGGAGCGCTACCTGGTCGACTGGACCGGGACGAAGTACAAGTTCCCGGAGGGCACGCCCGCCGCCGGGACGATGACCAACGCGCTGGTCGGCACCGGCGCCACCCCGCAGCAGGTCACCCCCGAATGGCTCGGGACCCTCAACTCCGGCGACGACCTGGCCTTCCCGCCGCTCCCCGGCAGGGCCGGCGCCAACGCCGACGTCAAGGGCCTGGTCACCGCCGACAACAAGGTCGGCATGGTGCTCAAGGCGCAGACCGGCTCCGGCGCACAGCACTACGTGGTGCTCCCCGGGAAGGTGGCACCGGTCTCCGACTTCGTCGCCTGGCTGCTGATCTCGGCGCCCGCGACCGACGGCCTCAACATGCACGGCAAGCCCCGCGAGGTCGACCTCCAGTCGCTCAGCCCGGACGCCACCCCGTTCGCCGGCGACGTCAAGTGGCCGCGGGAGAAGTCCGACCGCATCAACCAGACGGCGCCGGCCGCCGGCACCCAGACGGGCGGCGGCTCCAACAACCGCGACACCGTCTGCAACGTCCTGCGCTCCGTCGACGGGCAGGGCAACCAGACCCTGAGCACCTGGGCGGGCACCGGCTTCCCCGTCGACATCACCGCCAGCGGCACCAGCGCGTACGTCACCCCGGGCTCGGGACTGCTCTACACGCAGGTCCAGGGCAAGCAGACCACGGCCGGCGGCCTCCTCTTCCTGGTCACCGACACCGGTCTGCGGTACGCCGTCCAGGCCAACGGCGACAGCGACGCCGAGAAGTCGAAGATCGGCGCGCCCGACCCGCAGGCGAAGGGGGGCACCACCGACGGCCGCCCCGAGGCCAGCCAGGCACAGGTCCGCCTCGGCTACGGAAGCATCACTCCGGCCATGGTGCCCATCGCCTGGTCGGAGTTCCTCTCCAAGGGCCCCCGCCTGGACACCAACTCAGCCCGTCAGCCGCAGGGTTCGTGAGGAAGCCGCCGATGTCCCACCCCCAGACGCCCCGGAGCGCGCTCCTCGCCACCACCGCCGCCTTCGCCCTCGCCCTGGTCTGCGGCGGCGCGGGCGCGGCCACGGCCCACGCAGCCGGAGCGCCGGCGCCGCGGCCTCCGTACGCCCTGCGCCCGGACGGGGCGGGGGAGTGCACCTTCCCCATGAAGAAGCAGATCGCGGACCGCCCCTGGGCCTTGCAGCGGCTGCTGCTCGACGAGCTCTGGGCGCAGACCAAGGGCAAGGACAAGAACAACGCCAGTGTCCGCGTCGCCGTCATCGACACCGGCGTGGACCGGGCGAACCCGCAGCTCAGCGGGGCCCTCGACACCGGCGCGGGCAAGGACTTCGTCGATCCCAAGGGCGGCGACGGCACGAGCGACACGGTCGGTCACGGTACGAAGGTCGCCGGGCTGATCGCGGCCCGCCCGCAGGAGGGCACCGGCTTCGTCGGCCTGGCCCCGGAGGCCACGATCATCCCCATCCGGCAGAACGACGGGCAGGGCAAGGGCAACGCCCTGTCGCTGAGCCAGGCGATCGACCACGCGGTCGCCAAGGGCGCCCAAGTGATCAACATCTCCCAGGACACCGACGCCCAGCTGTCCCCGGACTCCGAGCTCGGCAAGTCGGTCCAGAAGGCCATCGCCGCGAACGTCGTGGTGGTGGCCTCGGCCGGCAACGACGGCATGACCGGCGAGAAGCGCAAGACCTACCCGGCGGCCTTCCCCGGCGTGCTCGCCGTCGCCGCCTCGGACCGCAACAACGAGCGCGCCGCGTTCTCCCAGCCCGGCGACTTCATCGGGGTGGCGGCGCCCGGCGTCGACATGGTGTCCACCGTCCCGGGTTTCGGCCAGTGCATCGACAACGGCACCAGTTTCTCCGCCCCCTACGTCGCCGGGGTCGCCGCCCTGCTCCGCGCCGAACACGCGGACTGGTCCGCGCAGCAGATCGTCTGGCAGATCCAGAACACCGCCGAGCGCTCCATCAACGGCCATGACGACTACGTCGGTTGGGGAGTCGTCGACCCCGTGCGGGCGCTCAGCCAGGACCAGGAGGCCCCCAAGGCCCCCGTTCCGGACCCCGGACCGCCTCCGGCGGCGGCCCCCGAGGCGGCGGCCCTCCAGCTCACCGAGACGGCCCAGGAGCGGCAGGAGCGGCACGGCACGTACGCTCTCGGCATCGGCGCCGTCCTCATCGCCGTCATCGCGGGCACCGCGACGGTCATCCGGGACGCACGAGCCCGCCGCCGCCGTTTGCAGTGAACGGTCACAGTTCATCAACGGAAGCGGCCCACCGGTGTTGGGACTGGGCGCCGAACTGGCTAGAGTGACACCAGGCTTCACGAGTGTGATCGGGGGATCGCGTGAAGCGGAGGGGGAAGGCCCGAGCGCGCGTGGCTGAAAAACCGCGCCGGGGCCGCATCCGCTCCGCCGCGCAATCCGCCGGTTCTGCCGGCGAATTGAGAAGTGAGGAGCTTCGATGAGCACGAACACCTTCGGACTTGCGGACGATCCGGTCGTCAAGGCGAAGAACAAGATCGAGGAGACGGCCAACGCCGTCACCAGGCAGGCCCGCGAGCTCGCCGACATCCTCGCGACCGTGAGCGCCGGCTGGACCGGTGTGGGTGCCTCCGGGTTCATCTCCGCCCAGACCACGGTCAACGACGACCACGACGAGATCCGCCGTCTGCTCGGCGTCCTGCACAACGCGGTGGCGCAGACCAAGAACCTCAGCAACGCACAGGACGACGAGGTGCGCGCCGCGTTCAAGGCTGTCCAGTCGAGTGGCGGAGGCAACAACTCCGGCCTCAACAGCATCTGACACCAGCGTCGTTCACGAGTTACCGCAGCGCAGCGAGAAGGAGAAGAACATGTCGGGCGGCAATGACGGACACACCAAGGTCCGGTATGAAACGGTCCAGCAGATGGCGGACCGCATCCGGGTCGTCTCCGGGCACATCGTCCAGGACCTGAAGGACATGGAGTCGGCCCTGAAGGTCGTCACCGACACCTGGGACGGTGACGCGCACAAGGAGTACGTCGTCCTCCAGGGGAAGTACAAGGCCAAGGCCGACCACATGCAGAAGACGCTGGAGCAGGTCGCCCGCCTCATCGAGCAGGGCAAGGGCGACTACCGCGCCACCGACGTGAAGGCCTCGCGCCTGTTCACCGAGGCCTACTGAGCCCGGTGGCGCGGCCGGCACCGCCGGCACGTCTTCCCGCACGCGCCGAAGGGGCGCGCCCGCACCGGGCGCGCCCCTTCGGCGCGTCGTCGCACTCCCGTCCCGTCAGGGGCGGTGCCGGTCGAGGTCGAACTCGCCGTCCCTGGCGCCGAGGACGAACGCCTCCCACTCGGCGGCGGTGTAGCGCAGCACCGTGTCCCGGTCCAGCGAGGACCGCATCGCGACCGCGCCCTCGGGAAGCCGGGCGATCTCGACCCGCTCCTCGTCCGGGCTGGTCCCGGGCGGCCCCTCCCACTCCACACCGCTGATGTCCAGCGCGTACAGCTCGTCCTTCTCCTGCTGGGTGCCCATAGGAGGCCTTTCCCTCGGTGGCGCGGTCTTCACCGCCGATTATCGGGGCTGCGCCGCCGGCCGGGACCGGTTTCCACCGGATGCCCGCGCCCGGGCCCCCGTGACCGGCGCCCGGGGCGGCCGGCCACGGGGGCCCCGGGGACTCACGTGGTGCCCGGCATCCGGCCGAGCTGGACCAGCGAGGTACCCCGCCTGCGCGAGGAGAAGTACGCCCGGCCCGGCGGCAGCGGACGCGGCCGTACGTTGCCGACCAGGTCGCCCTCGGACGGGTCGCCGGACAGGACGAGGCCCTGCGCGCCCAGCTCCTTGATCCGCTGCATGAACGGCTCGTACAGCGAACGCGAGGCACCCGCCGAGTTGCGCGCGATGATGAAGCGGACACCCGTGTCCCGGGCGAAGGGCAGGAACTCCACCAGCGGCGCCAGCGGATTGCCCTGGCTGGTGGAGACCAGGTCGTAGTCGTCGATGACGATGAACACGTCCGGACCCGTCCACCAGCTGCGGTCGCGCAGCTGCTGCGGGGTGACGTCGGTCGGCGGCTGCCGCCGCGAGAACACCCCGCCCAGCGCCTCCATGTGCATCTGCAGGGAGCTCGCCATCGGCGCGTACTCCAGCAGGTGCTCCTCCGGCAGCGCCCCGAGCAGGCTGCGCCGGTAGTCGCCCACGACCAGGCGCGCCTGGTCCGGCGTGTAGCGCTCGGAGATCTGCTTCGCGATGAGCCGCAGCAGGTTCGTCTTGCCCGACTCGCTCTCGCCGAACACGAGGAGGAAGGGGTCGGACTCGAAGTCGACGAAGACCGGCTCCAGGTCGTTCTCGTCGATGCCGATCGCGATCCCGCGGCCGGGGAACTCCCCGCCCTTGGGCAGCTGGTCCGAGTGGAGCAGCCGCGGCAGCAGCCGCACCCCCGGAGCCGCCTGGCCCGACCAGTTCTGCTTCACCGCCTCCACGAAGGCCGCCGTGGCCTCCGACAGGTCTCCGGCCTCGTGCGAGCCGTCGATCCGCGGCAGCGCGCCCAGGAAGTGCAGCTTCTCCGCCACCTGACCGCGGCCCGGCATCCCCGCGGGGACGTTCGCCGCGACCTTGCGGTCGAACTCGGAGTCCATCGTGTCGCCGAGGCGCAGCTCCAGCCGGCTGAGCATCTGGTCCTTGAGCGCGGCCCGCACCTCCATGTACCGGGCCGCGGTGATCACCACGTGGATGCCGTAGCCCAGACCGCGGGAGGCGATGTCCGTGACGATCTGCTCCAGGCCCTCGTACTCGCCCCGGAAGTTGCCCCAGCCGTCGACGACCAGGAACACGTCGCCCCACGGCTCGCCGGGCAGGTCGCCGGCGGCCCGCCGCCGCCGGTAGGTGCCGATCGAGTCGATGTTGTTCGCGCGGAAGAACTCCTCGCGGCGGTTGAGGATGCCCCCGACCTCCGCGACCGTACGCCGTACCCGCTCCGGGTCCAGACGCGAGGCGATCCCGCCCACGTGCGGCAGCTCGGCCACCGCCGACAGGCTGCCACCACCGAAGTCCAGCCCGTAGAACTGCACTTCGCGCGGGGTGTGGGTGAGCGCGAAGGAGGAGATCAGCGTCCGCATCAGCGTCGACTTGCCCGACTGCGGACCGCCGACGACCATCATGTGGCCCGCCGCCCCCGAGAAGTCCCGGTACAGCACCTCGCGCCGCTGCTCGAAGGGCTTGTCGATGAGGCCGAGCGGCACCACGAGCCCGCCGGGCCGCGTGTAGCCGTCCGCGTGCAGCCCGCGCTCCGCGCTCGGCGCCAGCGCCGGCAGCAGCTGGTCCAGCGGCGGGGCCTGGTCGAGCGGCGGCAGCCACACCTGGTGCGCCGGCACCCCCTGCCCCTCCAGCCGGCTCACGATCACGTCCAGCACGGTGTCGGCGAGCGCGTCGTCCTCCCGCGGCGTTGGCGCCGCCAGGTACGCCGGATCCGGGGCCGCGTACACCACCGGCACCGGAGCCGCCGTGAACAGCGCGGGCCGCCGCTCCACCGGGAACAGCCCCACCGACAGGTCGGGGCCGCCCGAGCGGTAGGTACCCGACACGTACGCCGCCTTGAAGCGGGTCATCTCGTCCGTACCGAACTTCAGGTAGCCCGAACCGGGCACCGACGGCAGGTGGTAGGCGTCCGGCACGCCGATCGCGGTCCGCGACTCCGCCGCCGAGAAGGTCCGCAGACCGATCCGGTACGACAGGTACGTGTCGAGGCCGCGCAGCTTGCCCTCCTCCAGGCGCTGCGAGGCCAGCAGCAGGTGCACACCCAGCGACCGGCCGATGCGGCCGATCTGGATGAACATGTCGATGAAGTCCGGCTTCGCCGTCAGCAGCTCGCTGAACTCGTCGATGACCAGAACCAACGAAGCCAGCGGCTCCAGCGGGGCGCCGGCCGCGCGGGCCTTCTCGTAGTCGTGGATGTTGGCGTAGTTGCCCGCCGAACGCAGCAGCTCCTGACGGCGCTGCAGCTCACCGCGGATCGAGTCGCCCATGCGGTCCACGAGCGTGAGGTCGTCCGCCAGGTTGGTGATCACGGCCGCGACGTGCGGCATCTGCCCCATGCCCGTGAAGGTCGCACCGCCCTTGAAGTCGGCGAGCACGAAGTTCAGCGTCTCCGACGTGTGCGTGACCGCCAGACCCAGCACCAGCGTGCGCAGCAGCTCCGACTTGCCCGAACCCGTCGCGCCCACGCACAGGCCGTGCGGGCCCATGCCCTCCTGCGCGGCCTCCTTCAGGTCCAGCATGACCGGCGCGCCGTCCTCGCCGACACCGATCGGCACGCGCAGCCGCTCACCCGCCGACCTCGGCCGCCAGGTCCGCGCCACGTCCACCGCGGCCGCGTCGCCCAGGTTCAGCAGGTCCGTGAAGTCCAGATTGGCGAGCAGCGGCTCGTCGTCGTCCCCGCCACCCGTGCGCAGCGGCGCCAACTGCCGGGCCAGCGCCTCCGCCGCGGGCAGCGACAAGGTGTCCGGGACGCCCTCGTACGCGACCCCCGCGCCCGACTCCAGGCGCAGCCGGCCCGGCCGCACCACGACCGACAGCCCGCCGCGCGGCTCGTCCAGCTCGCCCGCCACCACCTCGACGATGGTCACGCCCTGCAGCCCCTCGGCCGCCGCGAACACCGAGTCCGGCGGCACCAGGCCCCCGTCCAGCACGACCACCAGGTGCGGCTGGTCCAGGACCGGCGACACGTCACGGCTGAACCGCGGCCGTCCCTCCAGCCGGGCCCCCAGCAGTCCCTCCAGCTCGGCGAGGTCGTCGCCGAACAGCCGCTTCGTACCGGCCCCGTCGACCTGCCCCGGGAGCTGCGTGTGCGGCAGCCACTTCGTCCAGTCCCACGAGGGCACCGCACCCGGCGCGGCCACCACGGCCACCATCAGGTCCTCGGGGGAGTGCAGCGTCGCCAGCTGGGCGACCATCGCCCGCGCCGTACTGCGCGCGGAGTCCGGCTCCCCGGACACCGTCACGTGGTAGAACGCCCGGATCGACAGCGCCACCGGCAGCCCGTCCAGCGTGGAGTGCACCTTCAGGAAGCGCTGCATCGCGCCCGCGGTCAGCGGCTCCAGCTCGTCCACCGGCGCCGTCTCCGGCGCCACCAGCGTGGTCGCCAGCCGCTGCGCGCCCAGCCCCAGCCGGGCCTGCCCGAAGTCCGGGTCGCCGACGCGCCGCTCCCACAGCCGCGAACCCTCCGCCACGACCGACCACAACTGCTCGGGCGCCGGGTGCAGATACAGCTGCGCGTCACGCTGCGCCCGCGCGGTCCGCCGCACCTGACGGCGCGTCTGCGCAAGGTATTTGAGGTAGTCGCGGCGCACATCGGCCATTTGCCCCTGCGTACCGCGCCGGTGGCGCACCAGCTGGGCGACGACCATGCCGACGGTCGACACGAGCATCAGCACACCCATGATGCGCATGAACGGTGCCGCGCCCGGCATGAAGAAGAAGACGACGGAAGAGCCCATGCCGAGCATCGGCAGGAGCTGCATCAGCATGCCCTCCTGCTGCCCGCGCGGAAGTTCGGGCGGAGCTTCCAGCCTCAGCTCGTCCGAGGGAACCTCGGGCGGCAGGGACCGCGGCGGGCGTTTGACGACGATCTGGCTCACCGGAGCATCAATCCCTCGAAAACGGACGGGACGTCATAACCGGCGCCCCCAAGTCCCGGGCGCGAAGGGGGTTCCCCCACGCGACGGTGATCCTACTTGCCGACAGTAGGGCAGACGCCCGGTAGGGTGGCGCGCGCAGTATGCGCATCCGCGAATCGTCCGCCGGTGCGGGCACCAACCAGGGGGGTCACACAGGTGAGTACGGCCGCAACGACGGGCTTCTGCAGGGTCACCGTCGTGGCTCCTGACAGCCGGATCGACGTCGCCCTCCCCGAGGACATCGCCGTCGCCGACGTCTATCCCGAGCTGCTGCGCCTCACCGGCCAGACCCAGCCCGTGGGCGCCCCGACCGGATTCCACCTCGTACGCCGCTCCGGCACCGTCCTCGACGGCGCCCGCACCCTCGCCGCCCAGCAGATCCTCGACGGCGAGGTGCTGAGCCTGCGCCCCTTCGCCGAGTCCCTGCCGCTGGCCGTGTTCGACGACGTCTCCGACGCCGTCGCCTCCGCCGTCGTCCGTGACCGGCACCGGTGGAGCGACGACATGCTGCGCGGCGCGGGCCTGGCCGGCGCCGCCGTCCTGCTCGTCATGCTCGGCTTCGTCCTCTGGTACGCCGACCCCGTCCGCCACGACATGCACGGCCTGCCCGGGATCATCGCCGGCGCCGTCGGCGTCCTGCTCACCGGCGTGGCCGGGGTCCGGGCCCGCGTCTACCGCGACCGCCTCTCCGCCGTGGCCCTCGGCCTCGGCGCCCTCCCGCACCTGCTGATCGCCGGATCCGGGATCATCGCCCCGGCCGTCGGCGACGGCCCCGGCCGGCTCCAGTTCCTGCTCGGCTGCGTCTGCGTCCTGGTCGCCTCCGTCGCCCTGGTCGCGCTCACCCCCAGCGGCGACGCCCCCTTCGTCGCGGCCACCTTCGTCGCCGCCACCGGCACCCTCGCCACCTTCGTCGCCATCGCCACCGAGGCCTCCGCGACCTACACCGCCGCGGCCTGCGCCCCCGTCGCCATCGGCCTCGTCGCCTTCCTCCCCGGCCTCTCCGCCCGCTTCGCCCGGCTGCCCATCGGCTACGCCGCCCCGCAGAGCGCCACCGACGAGTACGTCGACCACGCGGGGACCCCGGACCGCTACGAGACCGAGCCGTACGGTGACCAGCCCGGCTCCGACCAGCCCGAGCAGGGCGCCCCGCTCGACGCCGAGGCCATCGCCGCCCAGGCCCGCCGCGGCCACGAGATGCTCCTCGGCCTGGTCGGCGGCTGCGCCGCCGTCGCCGTCGCGTCCGCCGCCGTCCTCGGCTTCTCCGACAACACCTGGGGCCGGCTGCTGGCCCTGGCCACCGGCCTCGCGATGCTGCTGCGCGCCCGCCTCTTCCGTTACACCTCGCAGGTCGTGTGCGCCCTCGCCGCCGGCCTGGCCGCCGTCGCGCTGCTGATCCTCGGCATGGCCCTGCACCCGCCGACCGACCTGATCGAGGCCCTGGTCGTCGAGCAGGACAGCAGCGGGCTGGACCTCCGTACGATCTGGCTGACCGCCGCCGTCGCCGCCGGCGCGGCCCTCCTCGCCGGAATCGCGCTTGTCATCCCGCGCAAGGGTCTGTCACCCTTTTGGGGAAGGCTGCTCGACCTCACCGAGGCGGCGGTCCTGCTCAGCCTGGTCCCCCTGACCCTGGCCGTGCTGGACGTTTACTCCCGGGCCCGCGCTCTCACCAGCTGAGACGCCGCGTCCCGGCAGCCTGGTACGCTGTGTGACGGCCGTTTGTGTACGCGTCCCCCGGATCCCTTCGCAAGGGTCTGTGGACTGCGCTCAGCGGACCCCGCCTCCCGAGTTACGGAAGCTCCCCAGAGACTCAGACCTGGGGCACTCGGTGGCAACGAAGACCTAAAACGAGGAGTACGCGTGCCGCTCGACGCCGCTACGAAGAAGCAGATCATCACCGAGTTCGGTGCCAAGGAGGGCGACACCGGCTCCCCCGAGGTCCAGGTTGCGATGCTCTCCCGCCGCATCTCGGACCTGACCGAGCACCTCAAGACGCACAAGCACGACCACCACTCCCGTCGTGGTCTGCTGATCCTGGTCGGCCAGCGTCGCCGCCTGCTGCAGTACCTGGCCAAGAAGGACATCCAGCGCTTCCGTACGCTGGTCGAGCGCCTCGGCATCCGCCGCGGTGCGGCCGGCGCCAAGTAACACGCCGTGGAGGGAGCGGTTCCCACATC
The DNA here is from genome assembly GCF_042871845.1 of Streptomyces sp. NPDC005533. NCBI lineage: Bacteria > Bacillati > Actinomycetota > Actinomycetes > Kitasatosporales > Streptomycetaceae > Streptomyces > Streptomyces sp. NPDC005533. The sequence continues at coordinate 448,023 of NZ_JBIAJH010000001.1, forward strand.
AGGGGGCCGCTCCCTTTGCTGTACGTGCGCACCGGACCGGACCCTTTGTAGTCTGGAACGGACGCACGTGCGCGTCTGAGGAAGACGCGCACAACTGAAGAGGAGGAGCGCCCTCCCACGCCGCCGGTCCTCGGTAGTGGCACCCGGAATGCCCCCAGGGGGCAACGAACCGGATGCTTCGATCGAAGACCGGCCCGCACGCCAGGAGCGCTTCTCCGCAACCGTCCACCGCCACACGGGCGGCGGACGGAGACGACGAAAATGGAGAAAACGCTAGTGGAGAACGAGACCCACTACGCCGAGGCCGTCATTGACAACGGTTCCTTCGGCACCCGCACCATCCGCTTCGAGACGGGCCGTCTGGCCCGCCAGGCCGCCGGCTCCGCCGTTGCCTACCTGGACGACGACACGATGGTGCTGTCCGCCACCACCGCGTCGAAGAAGCCCAAGGACCAGCTCGACTTCTTCCCCCTGACGGTGGACGTCGAGGAGCGGCAGTACGCGGCCGGCAAGATCCCCGGCTCCTTCTTCCGCCGTGAGGGCCGCCCCTCCGAGGACGCGATCCTCACCTGCCGCCTGATCGACCGCCCGCTGCGCCCGTCCTTCAAGAAGGGCCTGCGCAACGAGATCCAGGTCGTCGCCACGATCATGGCGCTCAACCCCGACCACCTGTACGACGTCGTCGCGATCAACGCCGCGTCCGCGTCCACGCAGCTGGCCGGCCTGCCCTTCTCCGGCCCGATCGGCGGCGTCCGCGTCGCGCTGATCCGCGGCCAGTGGGTGGCCTTCCCGACGCACACCGAGCTCGAGGACGCCGTCTTCGACATGGTCGTCGCGGGCCGCGTCCTGGACGACGGCGACGTCGCGATCATGATGGTCGAGGCCGAGGCCACCGAGAAGACCATCGCCCTCGTCAAGGGCGGCGCCCAGGCGCCGACCGAGGAGATCGTCGCCGCGGGTCTCGACGCCGCGAAGCCGTTCATCAAGGTCCTCTGCAAGGCCCAGGCCGACCTGGCCGCCAAGGCCGCGAAGCCCGAGGGCGAGTTCCCGGTCTTCCTGGACTACCAGGACGACGTGTACGAGGCCCTCGCGGCCGCCGTCAAGGGCGACCTCTCCCAGGCGCTGACCATCGCGGGCAAGCAGGAGCGCGAGGCCGAGCTGGACCGCGTCAAGGAGATCGCCGCCGAGAAGCTCCTCCCGGCCTTCGAGGGCCGCGAGAAGGAGATCTCCGCCGCCTACCGCAGCCTGACCAAGGCCCTGGTGCGCGAGCGCGTCATCAAGGACAAGGTCCGCATCGACGGCCGCGGGATCACGGACATCCGTACCCTCGCCGCCGAGGTCGAGGCCATCCCGCGCGTGCACGGCTCGGCGCTGTTCGAGCGTGGCGAGACCCAGATCCTGGGCGTCACCACCCTCAACATGCTCCGCATGGAGCAGCAGCTGGACACCCTCTCCCCGGTGACCCGCAAGCGCTACATGCACAACTACAACTTCCCGCCGTACTCCGTCGGTGAGACCGGCCGCGTCGGTTCGCCGAAGCGCCGCGAGATCGGCCACGGCGCGCTCGCCGAGCGCGCGATCGTGCCGGTCCTCCCGACCCGCGAGGAGTTCCCGTACGCGATCCGTCAGGTGTCCGAGGCCCTCGGCTCCAACGGTTCGACGTCCATGGGCTCGGTCTGCGCCTCCACCATGTCGCTGCTGAACGCCGGTGTGCCCCTCAAGGCCCCCGTCGCCGGTATCGCCATGGGCCTGATCTCCCAGGAGATCGACGGCAAGACCCACTACGTCGCCCTCACCGACATCCTCGGTGCGGAGGACGCCTTCGGCGACATGGACTTCAAGGTCGCCGGCACCAAGGAGTTCGTCACCGCGCTCCAGCTGGACACCAAGCTCGACGGCATCCCGGCCTCGGTCCTGGCCGCCGCCCTCAAGCAGGCCCGCGACGCCCGCCTCCACATCCTCGACGTGATGATGGAAGCGATCGACACGCCGGACGCCATGTCCCCGTTCGCGCCGCGGATCATCACCGTCAAGATCCCGGTGGACAAGATCGGTGAGGTCATCGGGCCCAAGGGCAAGATGATCAACCAGATCCAGGAGGACACCGGCGCCGAGATCACGATCGAGGACGACGGCACCATCTACATCGGTGCCGCCGACGGCCCGGCCGCCGAGGCCGCCCGCGCCACGATCAACTCGATCGCCAACCCGACCATGCCGGAGGTCGGCGAGCGCTACCTGGGTACGGTCGTCAAGACCACCACCTTCGGTGCCTTCGTCTCCCTGCTCCCGGGCAAGGACGGCCTGCTGCACATCTCGCAGATCCGCAAGCTCGCCGGTGGCAAGCGCGTGGAGAACGTCGAGGACGTGCTCGCGGTCGGCTCCAAGGTCCAGGTGGAGATCGCCGAGATCGACCAGCGCGGCAAGCTCTCCCTGATCCCCGTGATCGACGGCGAATCCGCAGGTGACGCCGACAATGACGCTGACAAGGACGACTCCGACAAGTGATGTCGCGTAGTTCCCGTGTGACGGCCCGCCCCTCTTCGGAGGGGCGGGCCGTCGCCCGTACCCAAACCCTCCTCAAGGGCCAGAACGGCATCGGCACCGTCCGGCGCACGGTCCTGCCCGGCGGACTGCGCGTCGTCACCGAGACGCTGCCCTCCGTCCGGTCCGCCACCTTCGGCATCTGGGCGCACGTCGGCTCCCGTGACGAGACGCCCACGCTGAACGGCGCCACGCACTACCTGGAGCACCTCCTCTTCAAGGGCACCGCCAAGCGCACCGCCCTCGACATCTCCTCCGCGATCGACGCGGTCGGCGGCGAGATGAACGCCTTCACGGCGAAGGAGTACACCTGCTACTACGCCCGGGTGCTCGACACCGACCTGCCGCTCGCCATCGACGTGGTGTGCGACATGCTCACCGGCTCGCTGATCCGCGAGGAGGACGTCGACGCCGAGCGCGGCGTCATCCTCGAAGAGATCGCGATGACTGAGGACGACCCGGGCGACATGGTCCACGACCTGTTCGCGCAGACCATGTACGGGGACACGCCCCTGGGCCGTCCCGTCCTCGGCACCGTCGACACCATCAACGCCCTGGGCGCCGACCGGATCCGCCGCTTCTACAAGAAGCACTACGACCCGACGCACCTCGTGGTGGCCGCCGCCGGCAACGTCGACCACAACAAGGTCGTGCGCCAGGTCCGCGCCGCCTTCGAGAAGGCGGGCGCCCTCGGCCGCACCGACGCCGAGCCGATCGGCCCGCGCAGCGGCGCCAAGCGCCTGCGCACCGCCGGCCGCGTCGAGCTGGTGAACCGCAAGACCGAGCAGGCCCACGTGGTCCTCGGCATGCCGGGCATTGCCCGCACCGACGAGCGCCGCTGGGCGCTCGGTGTGCTGAACACCGCCCTCGGCGGCGGCATGTCCTCGCGGCTCTTCCAGGAGGTCCGGGAGAAGCGCGGCCTCGCCTACAGCGTGTACTCGTACACCTCGGCCTTCGCCGACACCGGCCTCTTCGGCGTGTACGCGGGCTGCCGGCCCAACCAGGTCCACGACGTGCTCCGGATCTGCCGCGACGAGCTCGACAAGGTCGCGCACGACGGGCTCGACGACGAGGAGATCAAGCGGGCCATCGGCCAGCTGTCCGGCTCCACCGTCCTCGGCCTGGAGGACACCGGCGCCCTCATGAACCGGATCGGCAAGAGCGAGCTGTGCTGGGGCGACCAGATGTCGGTCGACGACATGCTGGCCCGGATCGCCGCGGTGACCCCGGACGACGTCCGCTCGGTCGCACAGGATGTACTGGCCCAGCGCCCCTCGCTCGCGGTGATCGGCCCGCTGAAGGAGAAGCAGGCCGCCCGTCTCGACGAAGCGGTCGCCTAGTTCCGTACGTGAGTAAGGAAGCAACATGAGCAAGCTGCGCGTGGCAGTCCTCGGCGCCAAGGGCCGCATCGGCGCCGAGGCGGTCAAGGCGGTCGAGGCCGCCGACGACATGGAGCTGGTGGCCGCCCTCGGCCGCGGCGACAAGCTGGAGACGCTGGCCGAGGCCGGCGCCCAGGTCGCGGTCGAGCTGACCACCCCGGCCTCGGTGATGGGGAACCTGGACTTCCTCATCCGCCACGGCATCCACGGAGTGGTCGGCACCACCGGCTGGACCGAGGACCGCCTCGCCCAGCTGAACACCTGGCTCGCCGGCTCCCCGGAGACCGGTGTGCTCATCGCCCCGAACTTCTCCATCGGCGCCGTCCTGACGATGAAGTTCGCCGCCCAGGCCGCGCGCTACTTCGAGTCCGTCGAGGTCGTCGAGCTGCACCACCCCGACAAGGTCGACGCCCCCTCCGGTACGGCGACCCGCACGGCGCAGCTCATCGCGGCGGCCCGCGCCGAGGCCGGTCTCGGCGCGCAGCCCGACGCCACCGCCACGGCCCTCGACGGGGCCCGCGGCGCGGACGTCGACGGCGTCCCGGTGCACGCCGTCCGCCTGCGCGGACTGCTGGCCCACCAGGAGGTGCTCCTCGGCGGTGAGGGCGAGACCCTGACCATCCGTCACGACTCCCTGCACCACAGCAGCTTCATGCCGGGCATCCTGCTCGGCGCGCGCCGCGTGACGCAGACCCCGGGCCTCACCTTCGGCCTGGAACACTTCCTCGACCTGGGCTGAGTTCACCATGCGCGCGAAGATCACGTACTTCCTCACGGCCGCCGTCCTGGTCGTCTACTTCGTCCTGGTCGGCAGCCGGGGCCTGATGCTGATCGGGCACGGCACCTGGCTCACCGTCACCTTCGGTGTGGCCGTGCTGATCCTGCCCGTCATCGGCGTCTGGTTCCTCTGGAAGAACACGCAGTTCGTCACCCGCGCCAACCAGCTCGCCGGCGAGCTGGAGGCCGAGGGCGCTCTGCCCGTCGACGAGCTGGAGCGGGACGCGTACGGGCGGATCCTGCGGGATTCGGCCGACGAGGTCTTCGCGCGCCGCAAGGCCGAGACCGAGGACGCGCCGGGGGACTGGCGCAGCTGGTTCCGGCTCGCCGTCGCCTACCACGACGCCCGGGACACCCCCAGGGCGCGCAAGGCCATGCAGCGGGCGATCGCCCTGCACGACAAGAAGCCCGTACAGGTCTGACACCTGTACGGGCTTCCCGGGGCGCGCCGCGGCGGATCAGGCGGCCACGGGCCGGTACTCGTCGGCCCAGGCGGCCACCGTGTCGGCCGCCCGGTCGAAGGCCTCGGCCCGCGACAGGAAGTCGGCGTTGTGGTCGGTCAGCAGCACCGGCGCCGCGAACTGCGCGCCGCCGTGCCCGGACATCGTCAGCGCTTGCCCCTGCACGGTCCTCGGCAGTCCGAGCCAGCGCACCGGCTGCTGCACGGTACGGAGCTCGGCGATCTCGCTCCACTTGACCGTCCGGGTCACGAGGAACCCCACCCGGCGCAGCCCCGCACGGCTCACCCACACGCCCACGCGCAGCGTCTGCACCGCCGACGCCACGACGACGAGGGCGGCCGCCAGGCACACGCCGGCTCCGCCCCACGCACCCGCGAACGTGATGATCATCGTGGCGAGCAGCATGAAGGCGGACAGCAGGAGCAGCAGCGCGGAGATGGCCACGCGCCAGGGGCCGGGGCGGTAGGGCCGGCGCCAGCGGTCGTGGTCGGCATGGGCCAGGACATCGTCGCCGTCGCCGTCGTCATCCACATCGGATACGCCGTCGGCCGTCAGGAAGGGCAGGGGCACGGCTGGACCTCACTCACATGCACGTTCGGTTGGGCTGTGCCCGTGAGGCTACCGCCCCTCGGACGCCTCCGACTGCTGCGACTTCTCCGGTGCCTTGCTCGGCTGCAGCGCGGGCATACCGAAGAGCAGTGAGCCGGCGAGCCCCGCAACCACGGTCAGTCCGACCAGACTACGGGCGGCCATCTGGGTCCGGCTCAGACGCTCGCGCGGCGGCGGAGTGACGTTGCTTCGGAAACGATCGGCCTCGGAGACGAAAGCGAACGGGACGGCTTCGCGCCGGAGGAACATCAGAGCGAATCTCCTCGGGATGGAATGGGTGTGCGGTCTCCCAGGTAGGACGAACGAACCGGTCAATCGGTGCCGGATTTCGGGACATTCACCAGATTTCATGGCTGTGCGTCAGCTGTGGGGGGTCCGCCGTGCGCGTGCGTCTGCGCGAGGACCCGCGGGGGGCGCCGTAGAGTGGGCGCGCCCCAGGAACGCACGTTTGGAAGGACCCCCGGTGAGCGAGACCGCCGCTTCAGATCTGAAACCCAGCTTCCGCAGTGACGTGACGGTGGAGCTGGTGAAGCACTCCGCAGCCGACTCCGACGTGCTGTGGGCCGCGCGCGTCTCCACCGCCGGCGAGCAGTCCCTGGAGGAGCTGCAGAAGGACCCGGAGCGCTCCAAGGGCCTGATCAACTACCTGATGCGGGACCGCCACGGCAGCCCCTTCGAGCACAACTCGATGACCTTCTTCATCAGCGCGCCGATCTTCGTCTTCCGCGAGTTCATGCGCCACCGCGTGGGCTGGTCGTACAACGAGGAATCGGGCCGCTACAGGGAGCTGGAGCCGGTCTTCTACGTCCCGGACGCGGAGCGCAAGCTGGTCCAGGAGGGCCGCCCGGGCAAGTACGTCTTCGTGGAGGGCACCCGGGCGCAGCAGGAGCTGACCGGCCGTGTCATGGAGGACTCCTACGTGCGGGCCTACGAGGCCTACCAGGAGATGCTCGCGGCGGGCGTGGCCCGGGAGGTTGCCCGTTCGGTCCTGCCGGTCGGTCTTTTCTCCTCGATGTACGCCACCTGCAACGCGCGCTCGCTCATGCACTTCCTCGGCCTGCGCACGCAGCACGAGCTCGCGGCGGTGCCGTCCTTCCCGCAGCGGGAGATCGAGATGGTCGGCGAGAAGATGGAGCAGCACTGGGCGAAGCTCATGCCGCTCACGTACGCGGCCTACAACGGCAACGGGCGCGTTGCCCCGTAAGGCCCGTTGCTCCTGCGGCGTACAGATGTGCTGCGTCAAGTCCTAAGTGTCCGTATTGCGACGTTTCGTAAACTTCATCTAGGCTGATCAAACGGACCCGGCACTGCTTGAACCCCCGAGCAGGCAGTGCCGGCGTCCAACAGCTCCGCCCGGCCGCCGCCGGACGGCACACCCCGTTGACGTCCCCCGAGGGGACACCGCGAGCATGGCAGCGAGTAGCGTGTTACCCATGGCTCCGATCTCGACTCCGCAGACCCCCTTCGGGCGGGTCCTCACCGCCATGATCACGCCGTTCACGGCGGATGGCGCACTCGACCTCGACGGCGCGCAGCAGCTCGCCGTCCACCTGGTGGACGCAGGCAACGACGGCCTGATCATCAACGGCACCACCGGTGAGTCGCCGACCACCACCGACGCGGAGAAAAACGACCTCGTACGAGCCGTCCTCGAAGCCGTCGGAGACCGCGCCCACGTGGTCGCCGGCATCGGTACCAACGACACCCGCCACACCCTGGAACTGGCCCGCCAGGCCGAGCGCACCGGCGCCCACGGCCTGCTCGCCGTCACCCCGTACTACAGCAAGCCGCCGCAGGAGGGCCTCTACCGGCACTTCACGGCCATCGCCGACGCCACCGAGCTGCCGGTCATGCTCTACGACATCCCCGGCCGCAGTGGTGTCCCGATCGAGACGGAAACTCTCGTACGGCTGGCCGAGCACCCCCGTATCGTTGCCAACAAGGACGCCAAGGGCGACCTCGGCCGCGCCGGCTGGGCCATCGCCCGGAGCGGCCTGGCCTGGTACTCGGGCGACGACATGCTGAACCTGCCGCTCCTGTCGATCGGCGCGGTCGGCTTCGTCTCCGTGGTCGGCCACGTGGTCACCCCCGAACTGCGCGCCATGCTGGAGGCCCACCTGGGCGGAGACGTCCAGAAGGCCGCGGAGATCCACCAGAAGCTGCTCCCGGTCTTCACGGGCATGTTCCGCACCCAGGGCGTGATGACGACCAAGGGCGCGCTGAACCTGCAGGGCCTGCCCGCGGGCCCGCTCCGGCTGCCGCTGATCGAACTGACCGCCGAAGAGACGGCGCAGCTCAAGATCGATCTTGCCGCCGGCGGGGTACAGCTCTGACAACAGACTTCACAACCGAATAAGCAACACGAACAAATACAGACAGACACAGCAAGTGCACGAATGACATGCACGCCACGTGCCTTCCGGGTACGTGGCGTGCGTGGTGAGGAGACACTTTTGAGCCATCCGCATCCGGAACTCGGTCCGCCGCCGAAGCTGCCCAAGGGCGGCCTCAGAGTCACCCCCCTGGGTGGTCTCGGCGAGATCGGCCGCAACATGACCGTCTTCGAGTTCGACGGTCGCCTGCTGATCGTCGACTGCGGCGTCCTCTTCCCCGAAGAGGAGCAGCCGGGCATCGACCTGATCCTGCCGGACTTCTCGTCCATCAGGGACCGCCTCGACGACATCGAGGGCATCGTCCTCACGCACGGTCACGAGGACCACATCGGCGCCGTCCCCTACCTCCTCCGGGAGAAGCCGGACATCCCGCTGATCGGCTCCAAGCTGACGCTGGCCCTCATCGAGGCGAAGCTGCAGGAGCACCGCATCCGCCCCTACACCCTTGAGGTGAAGGAAGGCGAGCGCGAGGCCCTGGGCCCCTTCGACTGCGAGTTCATCGCGGTCAACCACTCCATCCCCGACGCCTTGGCCGTCGCGATCCGGACCCCCGCGGGCCTGGTCGTCGCCACCGGCGACTTCAAGATGGACCAGCTCCCGCTGGACAAGCGCCTCACGGACCTGCACGCTTTCGCGCGCCTGAGCGAAGAGGGCATCGACCTCCTCCTCTCGGACTCGACGAACGCCGAGGTCCCGGGCTTCGTCCCGCCCGAGCGCGAGATCTCCAACGTCCTGCGGAACGTCTTCGCGAACGCCCACAACCGGATCATCGTGGCCAGCTTCGCCAGCCACGTGCACCGCATCCAGCAGATCCTCGACGCCGCCCACGAGTACGGCCGCCGCGTCGCCTTCGTCGGCCGCTCGATGGTCCGCAACATGGGCATCGCCCGCGACCTCGGCTACCTGAAGGTCCCGGCCGGTCTCGTCGTGGACGTCAAGACCCTCGACGACCTGCCGGCCCACGAGGTCGTCCTCGTCTGCACGGGTTCCCAGGGTGAGCCGATGGCGGCCCTGTCCCGCATGGCCAACCGCGACCACCAGATCCGGATCGTCCCCGGCGACACCGTGATCCTGGCGTCGTCCCTGATCCCGGGCAACGAGAACGCGGTCTACCGCGTGATCAACGGCCTGACCCGCTGGGGCGCCAACGTCGTGCACAAGGGCAACGCCAAGGTGCACGTCTCGGGCCACGCCTCGGCCGGCGAGCTGCTGTACTTCTACAACATCTGCAAGCCGCGGAACCTGATGCCGGTCCACGGCGAATGGCGCCACCTGCGCGCCAACGCCGAGCTCGGTGCCATGACGGGCGTCCCGAAGGACCGCATCGTCATCGCCGAGGACGGCGTGGTCGTCGACCTGATCGACGGCAAGGCCCGGATCTCCGGCAAGGTCCAGGCCGGCTACGTCTACGTGGACGGCCTCTCGGTCGGCGACGTCACGGAAGTCCACCTCAAGGACCGCAAGATCCTCGGTGACGAGGGCATCATCTCGGTCTACGTCGTGGTCGACAGCAGCACCGGCAAGGTCGTCAGCGGCCCGAACATCCAGGCCCGCGGCTCCGGCATCGACGACTCTGCCTTCGGAACGGTCATCCCGAAGATCGAGGAGGCCATCGCCCGCGCCGCGGCCGACGGCGTCGCCGAGCCGCACCAGATCCAGCAGCTGATCCGCCGCACGATGGGCAAGTGGGTCTCGGACGGCTACCGCCGCAGGCCGATGATCCTCCCGGTCGTCGTCGAGGTCTGACCCTCGCCGTAACGCCGGAACGGGAGCGGGGCAACCGGATTTGCATCCGGGGGCCCCGCTCCAGTACGTTTACGTCTCCACCTCGCACGAAGCCCGGGCACACACGTGTGTCCGGACGGTCCGCGCGAGCGGGTGTGAATCCAGACCAGGGAGACCTGATAAAGTCTGATCCGCCCGAAAGGGAAAGGCCCTCCGAAGGCCATTGGAATTCGAATCCAGCCGGAAACTTCCGGAAAGAATCTGATAGAGTCGGAATCGCCGGAAAGGGAAAGCGCGAAAGCGCCGGAACTGGAAAGCATCGAGGAAGTCGGACACGAAAGAGTCTGATAGAGTCGGAAACGCAAGAACACAGCAACAAAACAGAACGAAAGCCCGGAGGAAAGCCCGAGAGGGTGAGTACAAAGGAAGCGTCCGTTCCTTGAGAACTCAACAGCGTGCCAAAAATCAACGCCAGAAGTTGATACCCCGTCCACTTCGGTGGATGAGGTTCCTTTGAAAAAGACCTGTCGGGCCTTCGGGTACTGGCAGGCAACAAACACAGCGAGGACGCAGTGGTCAGTCGGTCATATTCCGACATGACTGGCCCGCTCTAAGTGCGTGTGCACCCGATTACGG